>JABGZQ010000103.1 GCA_018674655.1 Fidelibacterota bacterium
ACTTCTTTACTGTTTTTTTCAGCAATCTTACCAATCTCTTGTAATATGGACTTTGGTAATTGATGGTTATCTAATAAATCTTGAATATTTGCCACGATAAAATTTAACACATTTTATTAACAGGCTTACTTCAAATATAAAATCATCATCCCGCAAACAAAAAACCAAGATTGCCAAGTTCAATCCATCCTGAATTTGCAAATTTCTGGTTTCTTAAAAATCCAGTGCCTGTATTTGGCTACAAATCGGTAGATCATATCCCGTATTGGTAATGGGATAAACCAAGAAATAAAAAACCATATCTTCCAGTACCATCTCAAGTAAAGCAAACACCGTATTACCGCTGCAGATCTGATATAAGAACGACCATTCCTCATTAGGTAAACTGTATCAGACCTCTGTTGCCATTCAGGGAATGTATCAATTAGTTTTTGAGCATCATCTGATTTTATAGGTCTATATGCAATATCAGCACCGGGTGCCAGTCTTGGGTCCATGAAAAATGCTAACTTGTGGCATAGGCCACAATCCCCATCCAATAGTAGGACATCTCTGCTAGAATCCAGCATTTATGTTACAACATCCTCAATCGAGTACGTATGAACTACTACACCATCCGACATATGAACGAAATCTGGTTGCAACACATCAATTATGCCGAGATTATATGATTCGGCCAGAGTGTTGCTAATCACATCTGCTTTTGCTTTTCGAAAAGACCATGGATTATGATGAGTGTATGCGATCCTTAGCCTATTATTATGTAATGTATATAAACAATATCGTTCAAACAAAAACTCTTCCAGAGATCCAGGCTTCGCCATTATATTCTGATTTATTCTCTTGCATGAGCCAATAATCTCTTTTTCTCCTTTTACTCTCTTGCTTTTCCAACTATACGTGCTACCATCAACGTATAATCTTCCCTTTGCATATCTGTATGGAAGTCCATAGGCATACGGTGCATACAGGCACGCGGCTCTACTCTTTTTCGCTTGAATCTGAGTCAGTGCTCTTTTGTTTATTTTTAGTTTGGGAGAATGCAGCACCAAAAGCAATGCCGATGCCAATTCCTATACCTAAATTGCCAGTTGCTGCGCCTATTCCTATGCCAATAGCCACTCCTGCAAAGAATTTTAATTCTCTTCTCATATCTAAATCTACTCATCATCCCGCAAACAAAAAACCCCGCTTAGAATCAATAAATCTCCAATCGGGTTATGAGACTCACGCACTCTCTTCTATTTTAAATTGGCTGAAAAACGAATAAGCGTCGATTTATTCCACAAACAAAAAATGGTCAGTATATTGCTAGTGAAGCGCCTTTCATGGTTTTTCTTAAAAAATTAGACTAAATCTATTAGAGAATAAGCAAAACCATTGATAAAAAACATGCCCCCGTACGAATATGATTCCATTTAATCCAATTCTTGTAATAATAATCCCACTCAATTTCGGGGTTCCTAGATGGATCATTAAAGTCAAAATCAGCTAATTTTTTGTTAAGTGGTACATTTTTCGTAGCAGTACATAGAAACATACCAATAAGAAATACCAGACTTGCAAAACCTTCATTAGATATAAATTTATATAAAATCAAATTTTCTAAAAAAATTATGGAAGCAATGAATGATGAGAAAAAGAACAAAAGCATAAAAGGCGATTTTAGAATTACTGAGTTTATTGAATTCATAGTACGAATGGCTTCTGGATGGCTGACTTTGTTTAAAGATTGCATAACAAAAAAAGAAAATGCGAAGTAAACGCCACCAATAAAACCAAAACTAATAATTGCTATCTCATCCAGCCACAAAAGCAAAGAGATCATATTAAAATCCATTTTTAAATCTACCCATCATCCCACAAACAAAAAAGCCCCCGTGAGGAGGCTATTTGATCCAGAGGCTTCATTTAATCATCTCTTTTTTCCCTTGCCCATCTCGCAATTACAACCCATGCATATGCTGTTATTACAATCGTTAGCACTAACCAAATGTAAAAATTCATGTTCGTTTTCCTTTTTATTTTTTACTTAGCTAGTAGATCGAATGCCCATTCAGAAATTCCAAAATCCGAATTCAAAAATATCATAGTTATTCCAATAGAATCATAAAACCCATGAATCAAAATAAGTAGTACCAGATTATTTCTGTTTCTATTAAAGATCAAGGAAATAGTTAAAGACCATAAAAACACTGCCACTGCACCTGATAGACCTTGGTAGATGTGAGATATCCCAAAGTAGAGTGACGTAATAATTGCAGAGAGTATCCAATCCTTGTTGTTATTTCCTAATAACTCTGCTAATGCTTTCATATAATAACCACGAAACAGGAATTCCTCTCCAAACGCCGCAAATATCCAGATGATGACCATTAAAACAACATATCCTACTAAATTCCCTTCCACATCTTCTACAGAAGAAAGATTATATTCACCTAGCCAGTTTTGAAGTAATGTGTCTACAAAAACGTGAAATACAATGAAAAGTACTAGTGTTATTATTAAACTCTTTAAAACGGTTTTTCCAGTAATTTTTCTTCCTATCCCGAACCTTCCCCAATCAAAATCACTTCCTCTTAAAATTAGGAAAGCAACACCAAGGCCAAAGAAAAAGGTAACGTTTCTATCAATAAACCCAAATAATGGTGCAATGAGCATAATGAAAACCACAGCATAGGGTTTGTTTAAATAATTATATATTTTATTTTTCATTTTATTTTTCTATCAGTAATGTATCTAATAATACATACAAAAAACTCCGCTTAGAATCAATAAAGCTCCAATCAGGTTATGAGACCGACCTATCTACAAAAAATTACCCTACTATTTGTGTGGGTTAAGAATATGCGGTTGTTTTAATGCCGCTTATACATTGTTGGGATTTTGATTTTATTCATACTTTAATTAGCAGAATCTGTTAGCCCAATTCGTTCACAGCTCTTGATGCCATATCGATTGCAGTTTTTGCATCAGCACCAGGGGCGGAGTCGCAATTGGCAATGGTAATTCGGCCAAACGGTTGCCGTCCTTTTTTTACAGAACCTTCTGGACCGCCCACAGTGTAACCGTGGGCCCACCGATTGACAGTAATACTCTCAACATCTCTGTCAAAATCAAATAATTTCTTCGGGAGCATCCCGTTAAAATGTGCTCTGATTTCCTCTTCGTAGTCTTTGAATTGCAAACCTAACATTTTGTATCGTGCTTCGCGATATTGCTCAAGTGCTGGTGCGCCAATGGTTTCTCCATATGGACAGTTTATCATATGAACAATACAAGGGTCGTCTGGTGTCTTGGTATACTCATAGCCGCCTATACTTACCGGAAAGTCCATGAAAACTACTTGGTGCATATTTCCGGGTGACATGGCCAATCCGATCTCCATTTCTTTCATTGCCATCCAGTTCCTTAAGCCCACAGTAGTGTATTGCAATGGACTTTTATTTTGAAGTCTCAATGCAGCCGCTTGTTCTTCTGGAAGGCCTGAAACGATATGTGGAATCATCATGTTGTAACAAGCCATCACCACACTTTTACCTTTGACCTGATGCGATTTGTTGTCATTGATATAATTTACAAATACGTCACTCGAATTTTTTGGGTCACCACCATGCTCTACATTAACAACCGTGCTGTTTAGTCTGATGCGTACAGCATTACTGGCTTTGTCCAACTCGGCATAGTTAAACTTGGATAAAACAAGTTCTTCGGCGTTATTACCTTCTGCTACATCAGAAATCATCTTTTTCACCAACGCACGAGCGATACTGGCATTGCCATCTGGAAAATGATAAATGTATGGATTGTCTTCATCGTATACTGCTTTAGGAGTAAAACCAAGGGCTCCACAGCTCTTGGCTGTTCCTATGGTCATTAAGTCTGTTCCGGTAAGCGCCCAGTCTAAACCGGAATTCCTGGCCATTTTCAATATGCCGGGGTCATCAACGCCTAAGGTGTTTTTTAAATAATCGAAGTAAGAAGTAGAATCTATGTAATCTTCCATTTCCTCTTCGGGCACATCTATCACATGCAGTCCGCCATTTAATACCCGAAGTAATTGTTCTTTGCCTTTCTCACTTAATGGAGCTTGTTGTGCAGCTTCTTCATTGGATAGTTTTCCACCCATTACTATCCCTTCTACATAATTTGGATAATTACAATATGGATGCCTGACCACTTTGTCTTCGCCAAATGTTTCTTTATTGAAGTATGTAATGGCCCCTAAATTGTTCTTTTTATAGAAGTCACGGTCGTAGGCTGTATCAAATCGCTTGATATCTACACCTATATCTTTTAACAGAGCATGTACGATTTCACTACCATGTTTCGGTTCTACGATAGATTGTGAACCACCATGGGCTAATCGTAATCTGCCATCAACCGTATGTTCATTCCGTTTGGCGTGCCCTCCAAAATCATCATGATTATCTAGGATAAGTACCTTCTTATCTTTTCCGTGTTTTTGCTGGTAGAAATATGCGGCTGCTAGTCCGCTTATTCCACCGCCAACAACAACCAAATCATAGATTTCTTTTAATTCAGTAGTTGGGCCCCAATCTGATTTCCTATCCCATGCTCTAGCATGAGTGTGAGTGTGAGATCCTGGGTGACTTCCCCTAAGTCCTGTGAGTGATGGAGGATAATACATTGGATAAAGTTTGTCCAAAATAGCACCACTTGTAAGTCCAAATGGAAGCATGGAGGCTCCTGCTGCCATTAAAGTTCCATTAATAAAATCTCTTCTTGTTATTTTGCTCTTTTTAGACATCATTGACATAAATTAAAATTATTCATTTGGGTAATGAAGTCCGATTTGCTCTCTTATTTTATCCATCGATCTCATTACAGCAATACTTTCGCTATGTGGCATAAGCGGTGACTCAATTAATCTTGATCTAACACAACGAGAAAACTCAATCGCCTGCTCACGTAATCCATGTCCTTTATATTTATTTGGATATTCAGTTTTAGT
This sequence comes from Fidelibacterota bacterium, assembly GCA_018674655.1. Taxonomy (GTDB): domain Bacteria; phylum Fidelibacterota; class Marinisomatia; order Marinisomatales; family TCS55; genus TCS55. Next base: position 4,976 of record JABGZQ010000103.1, read on the forward strand.
ACCATCGTGAAGTACAACCCGCATTGCAGCTGGATTATAAAAGGTACGATCAATTTCTAACCATCCATTAATACCAGAAACAATAGCTCGGCAAGGTGTAGAGTTGCTTAATGTTGTATTTAAAATGGCTTGAGCACCATTTTTATATTCAAAAATTGCGGACGTTTGTTCATCTACGCCTTTATCAGTAAAATTTGATTTTGCCGTAATCTTATCTGGAGCTCCAAGGATTAAATGCGCAAACGAAACCACATAAATCCCAAGGTCAAGCAATGCGCCACCACCAAGTGCAGGCTCCCAAAGACGAGGATTATTAGAGTCTGATAGACGTTGTCCGTGATCTGCTTGTAGGGTATGAATGTTGCCAAGAACATCACTATCAATAATTTTACGTACTATTTCTATATGAGGTAAGAATCGAGTCCACATTGCTTCAATGAGAGTTAATTGATTTTGAGTTGCCGTATTAACCATTAATTCTACCTCACTAGTATTGATGGCAAATGGTTTTTCGCATAGCACCGGTTTCCCGGCATCTAATGCCAAAATAGTATGTTCTACATGAAAGTTATTTGGGGTCGCAATATAGATACCGTCCAGATTGGGGTCTGCCACCAATTCTGAATAACTGGCATAGCCAACACAGCCAGAAAATTTAGATGCAAATTGTTGTGCAGTAGAAAGTTTACGTGATCCAACTGCAGCTAATGTATGATCCTTTAGATAACCCAGATCCTTCGCGAACGCATTTGCGATACCTCCAGTACCAATGATTCCCCATTTAAAATTATTTTTCATAATAATAATTCAATTTTTAATTTGGCGATGTTGCCGCAGCATGCAGTCATTCATAACGACTAGCAGTCCAGCCCTTTCAGCTATTTCGGCCGCTTCTTCATTAATTACATCGTCCTGAAGCCACAAAGCTTTGGCAGATATTTTCACTGCCAATTTTACGATAGATAGCACATGCTCCGGCCGCCGAAATACATCCACCACATCGATTTTATAAGGAATTTCTAAAAGAGAAGGGTAACAAGTTTCTCCCGCAATTTCAGTTTGTCCGGGATTTACAGGTATAATGGTATATCCATGCTCCCGTAAATAAAGCGCCACATAATGACTGGGCCGTTCTGGTTTGGGAGACATGCCTACCACGGCGATGGTTTTTAATGTATAAATTTTTTTGATGGTATCTTGTTCGTTCATGTTTCTACTTCTAACCTTTTTTAAACATATTTTTTAACACATATGAAATAATGGTGGGGTTTTCTTTTAATCTCCGAATGGCATATTCAAACCATGCTTCCCCAAAAGGTACATATACTCGAACCTTGTATCCCTTTGTTTTTAGTTTTTCTAATCGATCCCCCATGGGTACGCCGTAAAGCACCTGGAATTCAAACCGATCTGGAGAAATACGATCATTCTCAATTAACAACTCTAATCGATCCAAAAGCTCTAAATCATGTGTAGCCAAACATACAAAACCGGCGCCATTAAACATGGCACGAGCTATATCCACATAATTGTCATTAATGGCACTTCGATCTTGAATTGCAATGTCCGGTGATTCTCGATAAATGCCTTTACAAATTCGGAGGTTTAAAAGGGGCGAGCTGAGTTTTTGAATATCCTCTAAACTTCGATAGAGGTAGGCTTGAATTACAGTACCCATTTTGTTATGTACAGATAATGTTTTATTGTATAATTCAAATGTAGTAGAGGTATAGGGAGAATTTTCCATATCAATGGTAACACCCACATTGTTTTCTTTGCCTACTTGAGCCAGTTGCAGAATATTTTTTTCGCCAAGAATCGGATCAAATTCTAAGCCAAGGTGAGTGAGTTTAACTGAAATTGTACTGTCCAATCCTGTTTGGGAAATTTGTCGAATGAGACGAGAATATTGTTTTGTAATTTGGTGAGCTTCAGATTCTGAATGCACAAACTCGCCCAAAATATCCATGGTGGCAGAAAACCCGTTTTCATTGAGTTGCCTTACAACATCTAAGGCAGAATCAATTGATTCTCCTGCAACATAGGATTGGGCAAATGGTTTAAATAGCCATTTGGGGGATACATGCATTATTGCTGAAATGGATGAATTAAAAAGAGCCATGGGCCATGAATTTAAACTGATGATTCATGGAGCAACAATTAGAAATCGAATCAAATTAAAACTTCAGCAAGACATGTTGTCCAGCGTTTTATGATTTAAAGATTAAGCTTACAGAGGGTAGTGAATCATTATGGAAAAAACAGGGGAATATTCATGAAGTTTGTCTTGACCAAACTTTAACAAAAGGTCTAACTTCGCCGACTCTAAACGAGATAAAAATTAATGTATCGCGACTTCGGAACCATATTTATTTTCATACTTATGGGTATAGTACTGGTATATGTGCCATTACTGATCCAACAGTTAGTTGCACCTTCTAATCCCAACCCTGACAAATTAGCCACCTATGAATGTGGGGAAGAATCAGAGGGGTCAGCTTGGGTTCAGTTCAATATTCGATTTTATGTGGTGGCCCTTATTTTCCTTATTTTTGATGTAGAAGTTGTTTTCTTATTTCCATGGGCTGTGGTTTTCAATGAGTTGGGTATGATAGCATTTGTTGAAATGGCTATTTTTCTAATCATTCTCATGGTTGGTTTGGCGTATGTTTGGAAAAAATCTGATTTGGACTGGATAAAATATAATGTAAAATATGGCCGTGGCCGTTATGCCAGCCTCATTGAAAAAAACCCAAGCTCACAGGAATCCTAATGGGTGTATTAGAAAATAATTTTAAAGATAATGTGATTGTAGCCTCTCTGGATAAACTATTGGGCTGGGCCCGATCAACTTCACCATGGTATTTCCAGTTTGGACTTGCGTGTTGTGCCATAGAAATGATGGCCGCTGCTGCTAGTCGCCATGATTTAGAACGCATTGGTATGATGCCTCGTTCATCACCGCGCCAAGCAGATGTGATGATTGTGGCTGGAACAGTAACCATGAAAATGGCACTTCGTGTTAAAAAATTATATGAACAAATGGCTGACCCGAAATATGTAATATCAATGGGGAGTTGTGCCACCAGTGGTGGTCCCTATTGGCAGCATGGATATCATGTGCTGAAGGGTGTGGATTTGATTGTGCCGGTTGATGTCTATATTCCCGGTTGTCCCCCCCGTCCTGAATCACTGATTGAAGGGCTTCTGAAACTACAAGAAAAAATTCAAACTGAGCGACCGCTCACTCGTAAATCTGTATGACATTCGCTGAAATTAAAGCTACCATTGAGAAGCAATATCCCGGTTCCGTATTGGAAAATGAGGGCTTGGGTGACCACCAGGTAGAACTCAAAGGAGAACAGTGGATTGAGATAGCTACTTATATGAAAACGGATCCGACCCTTTGTTTTGATCAGTTAGAATGCATCACAGGTGTGGATACTGGTGAAGAGGGTCCATTACAATCACGTTATAATCTACACTCCATGGAGCATCGCCATAAAATTGAAGTAGTTATTTGTCATGATCGTAAAAATCCTAAAGTAGCGTCGATTGAACAGCTGTGGCGAATTGGAGATTGGTTCGAAAGGGAAACTTACGATATGTTTGGTATTGTATATGAAGGTCATCGTGACTTGCGCAGAATTCTCTGTCCTGACGATTGGGAAGGTTGGCCCTTAAGGAAAGATTATGAAGGCCAGGAAAGTTATCATGGAATTATTGTTCCCAAAATTAAGGAAGAAGAAGGATGGGAATAGTTCACGGAGATCAAATGATCCTGAATATTGGGCCTCAGCATCCAAGTACCCATGGAGTATTGCGCCTGGAAGTAAAAACGGATGGTGAGATTGTGTCCGAAGTCAAACCCTATCTTGGTTATCTTCATCGCTGTTTTGAAAAACATTGCGAGAACGTAACCTACGAACAAGTGGTGCCCTATACAGACCGATGTGATTATCTCGCTGCCATGAATAGCAATTTTGGTTATGTCGTGGCCATGGAAGAATTAATGGAAATTAAGGTTCCGGAACGAGTGGATTATATTCGGGTGATAATGGGTGAGTTGAATAGAGTAGCCAGCCATCTATTGGCGTTGGGTGTTTACGGCCTTGATGTGGGTGCATTTACACCTTTTTTATATATGCTCCGAGATCGAGAACGAATTTTGGATATGTTTGAATATACATGTGGCGCTCGCCTCCTATATAATTATATGTGGGTCGGGGGCGTATCTCATGACCTTCCAAAAGATTTTGTGCAAATTTGTCTTGATTTTCTTGACTATTTTGAACCCCAAATTAGTGAATACAATGAGTTACTCACCTATAATAAAATTTTTATTGAACGAACGGCAGATGTGGGTGTTTTACCGGCAGACGTGGCTGTGAGTTTTGGTGTAACAGGTCCGAACCTTCGTGGGTCAGGTGTCAAATGGGATGTTCGGAAGGATGAACCTTACTCTATTTATGATCGATTTGATTTTGATGTACCCACAGGAACCGGCGAGTTTGGAACAGTGGGTGATTGTTTTGACCGCTATTGGGTGCGGATGTTGGAAGTAAAGGAAAGTGTAAAAATATTGCGCCAGGCATTGAAAGATATTCCTGATGGCGATGTACATCAAGCAATACCGAAAAAAATTCGTCCGCCCAAAGGATCAGTTTACCGTCGAACCGAAAGTCCTCGAGGTGATTTGGGTTACTATATCGTTAGCGATGGTACTCCTGTGGCAACGCGGCTAAAAATGCGTTCACCTGCTTTTACAGCACTCTCCGTTTTAGATGAAATATCTCGCGGTTGGATGATTTCAGATGTGATTGCCATTTTAGGTAGTTTAGATATTGTATTAGGAGAGATCGACCGATGACAGTTGATTTACTCATAGATTGGCTTAACACCATAGGTGACTTCCCCGTTTTGGCCTTTATTCTGGCCGTCGTTATTTCGGGAATTCCATTATTTTTAGTCATGGCATTAAATGCAATGGTTGCAGTGTATGTTGAGCGAAAAGTATCTGCATTTATGATGGATCGAATTGGCCCAATGGGGCAGGGACCTGGACTTCATGCAGGTAAATGGGGGTTGCTCCAAACTGTAGCTGATGCGGTTAAACTATTGGTTAAAGAAGATACCGTACCCGAATCCTCTGATAAAGTATTATTTAAAATGGCTCCATTTATTATTTTTATTGGTGCCTTTATGGGTTTGGCCGCTGTTCCATTTAGCCAGACGCTCCAGGTAGTCGATTTTAATGTGGGTGTATTTTACATCATAGCTGTGGGATCCATTGGTGTCATTGGTATCGTGATGGCGGGATGGGCATCCAATAATAAATGGTCTTTATATGGGGCCATGCGATCGGCCGCTCAAATCATTAGTTATGAAATACCCGCTGGGTTATCCATCATTATACCTATTATGATGGCTGGAACCATGAATCTTCAAGAATTAATTCATTTTCAATCTGGATCTGTATGGGGGATTCTTCCCAATTGGATTATTTTTAATAATCCCTTCTCATTTATAGCATTTTTTATCTTTTTTATCAGTGCAATTGCTGAAACTAACCGCACACCCTTTGATATTCCAGAAGCAGAATCTGAATTGGTTGCCGGTTGGATGACTGAATATTCCGGCTTTCGTTGGGCCATCTTTTTCTTAAGCGAATATGCCAATATGCTTATTGTTAGCGGGTTGGCTGTGGCTGGATTCCTCGGTGGATGGCAGAGCCCTATTCCTGGATTATTTGATTCCGGTGCTTGGGGATTATTCTGGTTTATGGGGAAAGTCGCGTCACTGATTTTTATTATGATGTGGTTCAGATGGACATTCCCGCGACTAAGGGTGGATCAGCTTATGCATGTATGTTGGAAAGTATTTATTCCCATCGCCATGTTAAATATTTTTGGTGTTGGAATTTGGAAGCTGATCTTCGGATAATTTATGTCAAAATACTTCACAAATATTTACGATACGGTTAGTACACTATGGACTGGAATGCAGATCACTTGGCGCCATATGATGAACATCAAGCGGGATAACGTTACACTTCAATACCCAGAAGAACGTTGGCCAAGACCCGAGAGAAATATTGGATTCGAACATGTGGATTACAATGTGATTCGATCTCGGCTTCATGTGGATATTGATGATTGTATCGGGTGTAAAAAATGTGAACGTGCTTGCCCGGTTAACTGCATAAAGATTGATACAATAAAAGCACCAAACCGTGGGGAAGATATACCGGAAATTAAACATACTGGTATAACATCAAATGATACGAGCAAAGCAATGGTGGTTAGTCGGTTCACCATTGATATGTCTGAATGCTGTTATTGTAACTTATGCACCTATCCTTGTCCGGAAGACTGTATTTTTATGGTTGGAGGCCCGAATAATGAAAAACATAATATTGATTATGAATTTTCAGAATTTGACAGGAATGATTTGATTTATCAATTTTCTAAATCAATTACACCCGAGCAGAAAGAAGCCTTACAACCGCCTAAAAAACCGGAGGTTAAAGCTTAATGGCTGATTTCACATTTTGGATCGTTGTGGGGTTAACCCTCGGATCTGCATTTATGGTGGTCCAAAGTAAAAATTTACTTTATTCTGCCTACGCATTGTTGTTTTCCTTTATGGGTGTAACAGGATTATATGTATTTCTCTGGGCTGATTTTATTGCCGTAGTTCAAGTCGTCGTTTATGTTGGAGGTATCCTCATTTTAATTATTTTTGGAATTATGCTTACAAATAAAATCACATCTGTAAATATTAGTCATACTTCTGTCCAAAAAGGCATTGGCACTCTAGCTGTTTTGGGCATAGCAACTCTGTTAGCATATATGGTTTTTAGTACACCGTGGATTGAATTAGCAAATGTGGAACAGGAAGAAACAACAGCCTCAATTGGGCGTTTGCTTATGATGGATTATTTGCTACCTTTTGAAGCGGCCTCCTTATTGTTATTGGGTGCACTCATTGGAGCTACAACTTTATCTAGAAAAGAAGATTAATGGATAGCTTAACCAATTATTTAGTTGTGAGTGTGGTCCTTTTTTCATTGGGGTTATTTGGGGTAATTACCCGTCGAAACGGTGTGGCTGTGCTTATGGGTGTCGAACTCATTTTAAACTCCGCCAATTTAAATTTTCTCGCTTTTGCTCGTTTTGGTGGCATGAATATGGCAGGCCATGTTTTTGCATTATTTGTTATCGTTTTGGCTGCGGCAGAAGCAGCAGTGGCTTTAGCAATTATAATCAATATATTTAACAACTTTCAGACAATAAATGTGGATGAAGTAAGTGATTTAAAACAATGATTACAGGCAATATCATTACTGATTTTAGTTTACTCATTTTATTTCTGCCATTAGCAGCATTTACCATTAATATAATTGTTGGGAAACGATTGCCACGTCAGGGAGATTGGGTTTCTATTGGCGCTATTTTAATTACCCTTGTTTTATCCTTATCTATGCTCCTGAATATGTTCATGAATTGGGATTCTGACTTTTCTCATGAAGCGAAATTTACGTGGATTGACTTGGGTGCTTTTAAAATTGAATTGGGTTTTTGGGTAGATAATATTACCATTGTTATGTTGGTCGTCGTGTCCCTGATTTCCAGTATGACCCATATATTCTCATTAGAATATCTAAAAGGTGACGTTCGGTATAGCCGTTATTATGCCTATTTGGGATTATTTACTTTTTCTATGAATGGAATTGTTTTGGCAAACAATCTTATTTCACTTTATGTTTTTTGGGAATTGGTTGGCGTCAGTTCATACTTATTGATCGCCCATTGGTTTGAAAAACCATCTGCAGCTGCGGCAGGGAAAAAAGCGTTCCTCACAAACAGAGTGGGGGATATCGGATTCTTTATAGGAATTATGCTGATGTTTACAGCCATCGGTTCTTTTAATTTTCAGGAAGTATTTTCCGGCGTTTCTCAAGGATTAATTGGTGGCTCGTTGTTGACATTGGCTGGTGTGGGATTATTTATGGGTGCCGTAGGAAAATCCTCCCAATTCCCACTTCATATTTGGCTTCCTGATGCCATGGAAGGCCCGACCCCAGTCTCTGCATTAATGCATGCAGCCACGATGGTTGCAGCTGGCGTTTATCTCACCGTGAGGTTATTTCCATTATTTTCTTCGGATGCACTCCTCATTATTGCTTATGTTGGTGGTTTTACTGCATTTTTTGCCGCCTCCATTGCAATTACCCAAAATGATATTAAAAAGGTATTGGCCTATTCTACGGTTAGTCAATTGGGTTATATGATTTTAGCAGTAGGTGTAGGAAACTATATTGCAGCCTTTTTTCATTTATTGACCCATGCTATGTTTAAGGCCTGTTTATTTTATGGCTCTGGCTCGGTGATCCATGCCATGCATCATTCCCTCCATGAACTGGACGATCACAAAACAGATCCTCAGGATATGAGAAATATGGGTGGTTTTAAATCAAAAATGCCCATTACCTATTGGACCATGACCATCGCCACTTTGGCTATTTCCGGTGTGCCATTTTTCTCTGGATTTTTATCAAAGGATGCAATTTTAGCCGGTAGCTTAGGATTCGCTCAACACTATCCTCAACATTTCCTGCTTCCTGTTTTTGGTTTTGGTGCAGCGGCCATAACGGCTTTCTATATGTTTAGGCTCATTTTTATGACGTTTCATGGTGAGTCCAAAATGCCAAAAGTGTTTAAAAGGATACATGAGTCACCCCGGGTCATGACGTTTCCGCTTATGCTATTGAGTGGGTTAAGCATTTTCATTTTTTATACCTTACCCTATTTCAACCCATTGTCCGACCATGGCTGGTTTACAGAATTGATTCTCGCAGGCGATTCAGTTGTGCCGGGAAATCCTACAGCACATGAAATTGGGGAAGGGGTACATCATGCCCATTATACGGCCATGGCCTTGTCTCTATTGGTCGCAGGGTTAGGCATTGGACTTTCTTATCTAATGTATATAAAGAAAAAACTGTCAGCAGAAGCCTGGGCCAAAAAAATGGGTTTTATGTATAAACTTTCCTTTAATAAATATTATTTCGATGAAAATTATGACCGCTTTCTATATCAACCATTTTTAAAACTATCTCGTGCCGTGGCATACGTGGATTGGGATTTATACGACAAATATTTTATTAATGGTTTCGGAAGAATCACAAAGTGGTTATCATTTCTCACAGGTAGAATTGATTACGATGGCTTGGATCAATCTATCGTAGATGGACTTGGTCGATCCGTGCAGGGATTTGGGAAACAATTAAAACAAGTACAAACCGGGCGATTGCAGAACTATATGCTATTCGCTTTGGTTGGTGTCATTATCATTCTGGTTATCCAGACAATTTAGAGATTTCATAAAGGGCTAAGTATGAATCATTTACTCAGTTGGATCATTTGGTTACCGGTGATTGGTATGGTTGCCATCACCTTTATTCCTCGAGAAAAAACGGCACTGATTAAGCAAGTATCTGCTGTTGTTACGGGAATTCAGTTGGTGTTAGCAATTTACCTTTGGCGCATTTTTGATGCGGGAATCGGGACTTTTCAGTTTATGGAAAGAGCCGAATGGATTCCATCATTCAACATAACATACATCTTGGGTGTAGACGGATTGAGTCTTCCCATGGTAATTCTTATGGCACTCATTGGTTTTATCAGTGTGTTTGTCAGCTGGAATATCAATACAGCAGTCAAGGGGTATTTTTCGCTCTTTTTACTGTTAAATACCGGAGTAATGGGTGTATTTCTTTCTCTTGATTTTTTCCTATTTTACATTTTTTGGGAAGTGATGCTTCTCCCCATGTATTTCCTCATTGGAATGTGGGGTGGTCCTCAGCGGGAATATGCTGCGATCAAATTTTTCCTTTATACATTATTTGGTTCGGTTCTCATGCTTATCGCAATCTTAGCCTTGTATTTTACCTGCGGTAATACATTTGATATGCTGGTCCTTATGGATAGAGCTCCAACTGCGTTAAGTGGTGTATTATGGTGGGGAATGAGTGCCATTAAAGTTATTTGGGTTTTATTGTTTATTGGGTTTGCTATTAAGGTGCCTGTATTCCCATTTCATACTTGGCTACCGCTTGCTCACGTAGAAGCGCCTACCGCCATCTCTGTTATTTTAGCAGGCGTTCTCTTAAAACTCGGTGTATATGGAATGTTAAGGATCAACTATACCATGCTTCCGGATGGTGTTTTTTGGTTTGCTGGCGCATTGGCCACGCTTGGATTGATAAATGTCATATGGGGTGCCATGTGTGCATTGGCTCAAAAAGATTTGAAGAAAATGGTGGCTTATTCATCTGTGAACCATATGGGATATGTTCTACTTGGTATGGCAGCTGTGATTGCCGCTTCCGGAATGAATGGGGATAATCTCATCAGCGCCCAAGCTGGCATTAATGGTGCCGTATTTCAGATGTTTAATCATGGTACGATTTCAGCAATGTTGTTCATATTGGTTGGTGTGATTTATGATCGGGCTCACCATAGAGATATTGAAGGATTCGGCGGTCTGGCGACCCAGATGCCCATTTATACTGGTTTTGTAGCCGTAGCCTTTTTCGCTGGGCTGGGTCTACCAGGTTTTAGTGGCTTTGTCAGCGAATTTATGATTTTCATTGGTGCTTTCCCTGTATTTAAAACGATAGTTATCATTTCTACTATCGGTATTTTACTCAACGCTGCGTACTTCTTATGGGCATTTCAACGGATGTTTTTTGGTCCTGCCAATGAAAAATACAACGAATTGCCAGAAATAAATAAACGTGAATTATTTACGGTAATTCCTCTGGCAGTGATTACGTTGATTTTGGGAATATATCCTCGTCCATTTTTGGATATGATTTCTGCAACAATGAATATATTAATCGAACAGGTTGTGTCTCTTGGGGGACTGGCCAGTGTTATGTAAGGAATCTGCATGAGCAATTTCAATAGTATCGCTCATTTTTGGCCAGAACTTATTCTGACTATTACGGTATTGACCGCAATTATAGCCGATTTGTTCTACCGAAAAGATGAATCCCATAAGGTGGCTTGGTGGGTATTGGGTGGATTTACCTTAACAATGTTTGCCATTCGAATGGGTGGAGGTACCGTCACGGACTTGTTTATGGGTACCATAGCATTAGATCCATTTTCTGAATTTTTTAAAATATTGGTTTTAATTGCGACCTTTTTGGTCATTCTTATGAGTTTTGATAGCCAGGAACTCAAGGGTTATCGTGTGGGTGAATATTATTCTGTATTGGCCATTATGGCTTTTGGTCTATTTCTCATGGCTTCTGCTATCGATATATTAATGGTTTATCTCGCCATAGAGGTGGTGTCCATAATGTCCTTTTTTTTAGCGGGATATTTAAAAAAGAATCCACACAGTAATGAAGCATCTTTAAAATATGTTATCTATGGTGCATTCTCTTCCGGAATTATGCTCTATGGATTGAGCATTCTTTTCGGGTTGACAGGGACAACCAAATTCGTTGAAATGCAAGTGGCAATTGCAGGATTGAGTTCAGATTCCAATTTAGCCCTCATTCTTTCCGCCGTATTTATCCTGGTTGGCTTCGGATATAAAATTTCTGCGGTACCATTCCATTTTTGGACACCAGATGTTTATGAAGGATCACCGACGACTATTACTGCTTATTTATCGGTAGCACCTAAAGCTGCAGGCTTTGCCATGCTGATTCGATTCTTTAACATCGTATTTGGAGATAGTTCTGCATTGGCTTCAGAATCATGGCAGGCATTGAATCATATTCCATGGCCTCAATTGATGGGCGTTTTGGCTGCGGCAACCATGATTGTAGGAAATTTGGTTGCCATACAGCAAAAAAGTGTGAAACGAATGTTGGCCTATTCCAGCATTGCCCATGCGGGATATATGATGATGGCGCTTCCACTCATGTCTGAAGCTGGCGTCTATGGTATTATGATGTATCTTCTCATGTATTTATTTATGAATCTGGGCGCTTTCTTTGTGGTTATTTATATTCAAGGAAAGACGGGTGGAGAAGATTTCGATAATTTTAATGGAATTGGGTGGCAAATGCCATTTGTAGGTGCCGTCATGACATTATTTATGTTATCCTTAACTGGATTGCCTCCTACGGCAGGGTTTATTGGAAAATTCTATTTATTTGCGGCTGTTATAAAAGCAGGCTCTCAATATTATTGGTTAGCATTTGTTGGTGTTATAAATAGTGTTATATCTCTATATTATTATTTCCGTGTTGTGAAGCACATGTATTTCAAAGGTGAACACAGTGAAACTGTAGAATTGCCTGAATCGAACTTAGTGACAATAGTCTTAATTATTCTTGCAATTCCCACCTTTGTATTTGGATGGTATTTCGGACCTGTTGCAGATTGGGTGCTTGAATCTTTAGTTATTTTTCAAGGTATGTGATCCATTAAAGATGGCCATCACGAGGGGAATTATCTTTGGCTGATTTAAATATAAAAAAGGGACATAATATCCGAATCTCGGGTGTCCCCCTGAATGAAGTTCAAAAGGGAACAAAACCTAAAACGGTTGCGATCCAACCCATCGATTTTCGTACTTTAAGACCAAAAGTTGTTGTCAAAGAAGGTGACAGTGTAAAAATCGGATCTCCATTACTTCATTGTAAAATGCATACAAATGTATTTTGGCCATCACCAGGTGCTGGCACAGTTTCATCCATTCAATTTGGTCCCCGACGAGCTATTGAAAAAATTATTATTGAACTCAGTGAAACGGAAGAGTCAGAATGTAATGATTCATATCCTTCGTCTGAAATTCCCACATTAGGGAAAGAACAAATTTTATCATCATTGTTAAAAGGGAATATGATTCCGTTTATTCGCCAACGTCCCTTTAATAGAGTGATTAACCCTTCGGATACACCCAGAGATATTTTTATTTCTGGATGGAATACAGCACCACTTTCTGTTAATCTCGACGTGGCGCTTCGACGACGGTTACCCCAATTCCAAGCGGGAATTAATATTCTTAAACAATTAACATCTGGCGCTGTCCATTTATCGATAAATGAAAATACGGTTTCCGATACATTGTTGGAAATAAATGGCGCAGAAATTCATACGATTAATGGCCCCCATCCAGCGGGAAATGTGGGTATTCAAATTCATCATATTGCTCCATTAAAATTAAATGATTTGGTCTGGACAGTTAATGCCCAGGATGTGGCGCGGATTGGATCCTTCTTTCTTACTGGGAGGTATGATCCAACTCTCTTTGTAACCGTGGGTGGCCCTGGCGTAAAAGTTCCGACTCATATCAAAACCCGGGCGGGTGTTCAATTGGAAAGTATATTATCAGACAACTTAAATAAGGGAAAACAACGAATTATTTCTGGGGATGTTCTTACAGGAAAGACTGCAGATAACAATGGGTATCTGGGATTCTATGATTCAACTGTTTCTGTCATTCCTGAAGGAGGTGAACGTGAATTTATGGGAATGATAAGACCCGGTTCATCTTCAACGCGATATAGTTTAACCCACTCTTTTATTGGATTCGGAAAAAAGCTTTTCTCATTTAATACACTTCAAAATGGTAGTGAGCGATATATGATTCCCATTAATGCATGGGAAGATGTTCTCCCAATGGATATACTACCCAACGCGTTGTATCGGGCAATTCTTGTGGAAGATATTGAAGAGATGGAACAATTGGGAATATTAGAATGTGAAGAAGAAGATTTCGCCCTTTGTTCTTTTGCATGCCCCAGTAAAATAGATGTAGGTGAAACCATTCGGCATGGATTGGAATTAATGGAGAAAGATGGTTAAATGATAAAATTTCTTCGAAAAATTCTGGATACAAATGCACACCGATTCGAAAATAATGGTGTTTTAAAAAAATTATATCCTCTTTATGAGGCAACCGATACCATCCTGTTCAGTACAGACGAAGTCACCAAATCAGGACCCCATATTCGCGATAGTATTGATATAAAACGGGTCATGATCCTTGTGGTAATTGCATTAATACCACTCTATATTTTTGGTGCCATGAATGTGGGTGTCCAAAACGGAATTGCCATGGGAGTTGAAAGAACCAATTGGGAGCAATTTTGGTTTGGCTTTGATAAAATTATACCCATTATATTGGTTGCATTTATTACCGGTGCATTTTGGGAAATCCTTTTTGCTGTGGTACGAAAACACCCCATTAGTGAAGGATTTTTAGTCACCTGTGCCTTGATTCCTTTGGTGATGCCCGCTTCTATTCCTTTATGGCAGGTATCTGTGGCGACCACATTTGGTATTGTGATTGGTAAAGAAATATTTGGTGGTGTGGGAATGAATATATTTAATCCAGCGCTGGTTGCCCGAGCATTTTTATTTTTTACCTATCCTGGCCGTATTTCTGGAGACAAAGTTTGGGTTCTCGGTGCTGATGGATATTCAGGCGCAACTGCTTTGGCAGTTCCAGCAGCTGAGGTGAGTCAACAGGCTGTTCCCCTACTCAATGGAATCTCACAGTTTGATTATTCTTGGTGGAATTTGTTTATCGGTTGGATCCCCGGTTCCATCGGTGAAACGAGTAAATTATTGATTATCATTGGGGCCATCTTTCTAGCTATTACAAAAATTGCCAATTGGCGAATAATGGTTGGATCGATAATCGGGCTCAGTGTGACCGCATACCTCACCAATTTGATGGCACCTTTTTCTTCAAATACAATGCTATCTCTACCTGCGCACTATCATTTAGTGATGGGAGGATTTTTGTTTGGAATGGCATTCATGGCCACTGAACCGGTAACGGGCTGTCATACAAACCAGGGTCGATGGGTTTTTGGAATTCTATTTGGTGTATTGACGGTAATTGTTCGCTCGATAAACCCGGCCTACCCAGAAGGTACCATGTTGGCAATTCTTTTACTCAACGCATTTGCGCCATTAATTGATTGGTTTGTCATCCAATCAAATATTAAACGTAGAATGATACGGTATGCGCAGTAATTCCTACACATTAATATTTACAACGATTGTAACGGTTATTCTGGGGTTTTTTCTCTCTTTAGCCGTTACCGCCTTAAAAGACCGTCAAATATTAAACGTTGAGATTGATATTAAGAAAAATATTTTACGATCCTTGGATTTTGCGCCTTCAACAGAAAATCCGTGGACACCAGAAACAGTACAGTCCATTTTCGAAGATTATATTTCTAGTATTGTAATTAATGCCAATGGCGAAACGATAAAAGGTAAAAATCCGGCAGATATTAACTCGGATGAGGATTCAGCAATGTATCCTGTTTATATAAAAACAATGAACAATGAAATTGATGGCTACGCAATTCCTATTTCTGGAAAAGGATTATGGTCAACATTGTATGGGTATTTTGCTGTGGAATCAGATGGATTAACGGTAAAAGGTATCACGTTCTATAAGCATGGTGAAACGCCCGGTCTTGGTGGGGAGGTTGAAAAACCTTGGTTCCAAAATAATTTCAAAGGAAAAAAGTTTGTAGATAATAATGGAAAGTTAGTGGGTGTTCAAATCATCAAGGGAAACGTGGATGAGACATCGATAGAAGCATACCATCAGGTTGACGGTATCTCCGGGGCAACAATGACCACAAAAGGTTTAAACAATTTTTTAATGGATGATTTAAAAACCTATGAATCGTTTTTTAGTCGGATTAGAACTGGAGGAGGAGCATAATGTCCTTTTTGAGTAAAAAATCTCAACAAGTTCTTAGTGATCCTTTAATGAATAATAATCCGATTACATTACAAGTATTGGGTATTTGTTCCGCTTTGGCTGTGACAGTAAAAATGGATACAGCCGTTGTCATGACACTCGCTGTCGTCGCTGTTTTATCTGTTTCAAATACGATTATAGCATCCTTACGAAAATTAATTCCGAGTAAAGTTCGTATTATTGTTCAGTTAGCTATCATTGCATCTTTGGTGATTCTAACAGATCAAATTTTAAAAGCATTTATGTATGATATCAGTAAGCAGCTTTCTGTGTTTGTCGGTCTGATTATCACGAATTGTATTGTCATGGGGCGGGCCGAAGCATTTGCAATGCAGAATCCACCATGGAAATCCTTTTTGGATGGGTTGGGAAATGGATTGGGCTATGGTATGATTCTTATAATTGTCTCTTTTTTTAGAGAGTTATTAGGTAGTGGGTCTATCTTTGGTTTTCAGGTAGTCCCAGACTCATTTTATGCTGCAGGATATGAGAACATGGGCCTAATGGTATTGAGTCCGGGTGCATTTATTATTTTAGGACTAATAGTATGGGTTCAGAGAATAGTTGCCGATATAGAGGAAGAATAGTATGATTGAACATTATATCAGTCTCTTAACCAAAGCGGTTTTTGTAGAAAATATTCTTTTAGCCTATTTTTTGGGAATGTGTTCCTTTCTGGCCATTTCAAAAAAAGTTGATACGTCAATTGGTCTTGGATTAGCTGTTATTTTTGTTCTGACAATTACTTCGCCAGTGAATTGGGCTATTCATCATTATTTTCTTGAACAAGGGGCTTTATCATGGGCGGGATTTCCGGATATTGATTTAAGCTTTCTAAATTTTATTGTATTTATTGCCGTTATTGCTGCAATGGTACAATTGGTAGAAATGATATTAGATCGATATTCACCTACACTTTATCATAATTTGGGAATTTTCTTACCCCTTATTGCTGTGAATTGTGCCATACTCGGCGGCTCATTATTTTTAGTTGAGCGGGATTATACCTTTTTTGAGTCTACTGTATTTGGGTTTGGATCCGGATTGGGGTGGTTTTTGGCTATCGTATCTATGGCAGCGATTCGTTATCGTTTAAGATATTCAAATGTACCGGTTAAACTTAGAGGGTTAGGCATAACCATGCTCTTGACAGGGTTATTATCTATGGCTTTTATGGCTTTCTCAGGAATTGATCTATAATGTCATTAGCTCTAATTAGTATTGGTGTATTTACGGGTGTCATTCTGATTTTAGTTTTGATTCTGAATTTTGCAGAATCAAAACTATTACCCCAAGGTGATGTATCGATAAAAATAAATGATAATAACAAAATTATTACAACGCGCCCCGGCGCAACGCTTCTTTCTACTTTAGCGAATGAAAATATTTTTCTCCCATCTGCTTGTGGCGGTGGGGGAACCTGTGCCATGTGCCGATGTCAGGTATTAGATGGTGGCGGTGAAATTCTACCCACAGAGACTGGACATATCAACCGAAAAGATGCAAAAGATCATTGGCGTTTGGCCTGTCAGGTGAAGATTAAAGAAGATATGGATATTTATGTACCTGATGAGGTTTTTAATATTCGAAAATGGGATTGCACTGTTCGTTCCAATAATAATGTGGCCACCTTTATTAAGGAACTTGTTTTAGAACTCCCAAAGGGTGAAATACTTGATTTCAAAGCAGGCGGATACATCCAGATTGATATTCCAGAATACCATAATTTGAGTTTTAAAGATTTTAATGTTGAAGAAGAATACCATCCAGATTGGGATAAATATAAAATTTGGGATATAAATGCAAACAATGATGATGATTGTTTTCGGGCATATTCTATGGCAAACCATCCAGCCGAGGGGAACATAGTTATGCTAAATGTTCGAATTGCTACACCACCGCCCGCTTTATGGAATGATGTACCTCCCGGCATTGCTTCCTCATATATATTTAATTTAAAACCTGGGGATCGTGTAACAATATCAGGCCCTTTCGGAGAATTTTTTGCGAAAGATACAGATAGAGAAATGGTATATATTGGCGGTGGTGCTGGGATGGCACCCATGCGTAGCCATTTATTTGATTTGTTAGATACTCAAAATTCAGATCGGAAAATTTCATTTTATTATGGGGCGCGTTCTATTCGGGAAATGTTTTACCATGAAGATTTTCTCAAACTTGAAAAAGAGCATCCGAATTTTACCTATACAGTCGCCTTGTCTGAACCCATGGCAGAAGATAATTGGGAAGGACCGACTGGATTTATACACCAAGCTGTTCATGATCTATATTTAAAGAACCATGAAGATCCCACTGAAATAGAATATTATATGTGTGGTCCACCCATGATGATTGACGCTGTCGATAAAATGTTATATGATTTGGGTGTAGAATCTGAAATGATTGATTATGACAAGTTTGGTTAATCAATATTTTACGTTGAAACTGATGAAAGCCCGACATTTGTTGGGCTTTCTTGTTTTTATTTTAGTGTTGGGATGCCATAAACCTATTCAGTATACCGAATTGAATGGGTATGCAATGGGTACAACATATTCAATTAAATTAATTTCGAATACTCATACATTTAAAAATATTGATCCAATTCAATTAGCCGTTGATTCAATCTTTACTGAAATTGACAATCAAATGTCCACTTACAAATCGGAAAGTGAAATTTCAAAATTCAATAGATTAAATAAAAGTGAAACAATTAAGATTTCAAATGGATTTTCTCAAGTATTATTACGGTCAATTTATTGGAGTGAAAAAACCAAAGGTGCTTTTGATGTGTCCGTATTACCATCTGTTATATTATGGAGAAATGGGAAATCTGATCGGAAATATTCGGAGCAATGGGAACCACCAACAGATTATGAATCTGTGTTAGAAATGGTAAAGGTAAACTTTGAAAAAATACAATTAATGGAAAATATTTTAATTAAAGCAGATGTTGGGCAAATGATTGATTTAAATGCTATTGCCAAAGGATGGGGGGTGGATCAATTGTTTGATTATATCCATGATACCGGCGTAACTAATTTTATGGTTGAAATTGGTGGTGAAGTTCGGACGCGTGGAAAGAATAACAAAGGATCCTTTTGGAAGATTGGAATTGATAAACCCATGGTAAATACAGTACCTGGGGAACAAATTCATTCAGTTGTTTCCGTTTCAAACCAAGCCATGGCAACGTCAGGAAATTATCGGAATTTTAATCAATTTGAAAATAAACAATATTCCCATATAATTGATCCAAGAACAGGTCGACCGACTCAATCAAACATTGCCTCGGTTACCGTGATTGCGGAAACTTGTATGGATGCAGATGCATTAGCCACTGCCCTTAATGTAATGGATGTAGATGAAGGGACATCATTAGTTGAGTCTTTAGATGGGATTGAAGCATTTTGGATTCTTAAAGAAAATGATCAATTAAAGTCAGTGGCATCTTCAGGGATGCCTCTACTTAATTAATCGGATACAATTGTTGGTTTCTGAGATGGATCATCACACGTACCGCCAGTCAAACAAACGCAATCACTGGCCACCCCTCCACAGGATCCTTGCAATGGTTTTCGGTTAAAAATAATCCCGATAGCCATACCAAGGATGGCAATCCCGATAACAAGAATTGTGAGAAATAAATCCATGATGAAATTTACGGAGAAATATGAAATACGTAATTGAATCATTCGTGGTTTAATCAATAATGTAGGATGAAAAACCTAAACCGTTTAATTTCTATGCTTATTGAACAACGGATAAAATTCATCAAATTAAAAAAATGAACAAGACACTACTTACCATCCTCATATTGACTGGTTTTGTATTTGCCTCCGGTGGTGGCCATGGTGTTGCTCCACATTTGAATGGGGCGAATCTTTCCATCTTATGGGTGATTCCATTTGCTGGGATTTTACTCTCTATCGCCGGGTTCCCGTTGGTTGCACCTCAGTTCTGGCACCATCATTTTGGAAAGGTATCTTCTTTTTGGGCCGCACTCCTCATTATTCCATTTTTAATAGTTGAGGGATTATCAATTACGATCTATGAATTACTCCATGTAGGGCTTTTAGAATACATTCCATTTATTATTCTATTATTGGCATTATTTACCATTTCAGGTGGCGTGCAGCTTACGGGATCGTTGGTGGGAAAGCCAATTGTTAATACCGGCGTCATCTTATTGGGAACCATATTGGCCAGTTGGATGGGGACCACCGGCGCAGCCATGCTTTTAATTCGCCCCCTTATTCGTGCGAATAAGGATCGGAAAAGTAAAGTACATGTGATTGTATTTTTTATTTTTCTAGTTGCTAATATTGGGGGTTCATTAACTCCATTGGGCGATCCGCCTTTATTTTTAGGCTTTCTTAAAGGTGTGGATTTCTTCTGGACCACATCTGCTATGTTTCTGCCCATGCTTTTTATGGCTGTTTGTTTATTGGCTATCTTTTTTGCTTTAGATACATTCCTCTTTAACCGGGAAGAAATCCATTCTGTGCCTGTAACAGATGAAAAACTGGGTATAAAAGGATCCATTAATTTATTACTATTAGTGGGCGTAATTGGTTCAGTGTTACTGAGTGGGTTTTGGCATCCACATATTAGTTTTAGCATATATCATGTAGAGATAGAGCTCCAAAATATCGCGCGCGACGTTTTTCTCATACTCCTTACCATGGCGAGCTGGAAAATCACATCCCAAACGATTCGTGAAGCGAACGAATATACTTGGTTTCCCATTGTAGAGGTGGCCAAACTATTTGCCGGTATTTTTATTACCATTATTCCCGCCATTGCCATATTAAAAGCAGGCACAGGCGGTGCTCTATCTTCTGTGATTAACTCAGTATCCAATGAAGCTGGCCCCATTAATTATATGTATTTTTGGGCCACGGGAATTCTATCCAGTTTTCTGGATAATGCGCCAACATATCTCGTTTTCTTCAATACAGCTGGGGGTGATGCATCTGTACTCATGGGGGATTTAAGTCAAACCTTGTTGGCTATATCTGCTGGTGCTGTTTTTATGGGCGCCAATACATATATTGGAAATGCACCTAACTTTATGGTAAAATCTATTTCAGAGTCATCGGGAATAGAGATGCCTTCCTTTTTTGGGTATCTATTCAAATGGTCAGTACCTATCCTATTTCCTTTATTCATTCTCGTCAGTTTTCTGTTTTTTTAAGATATGCGGATTTCAAAAGTTACGACTAAAGCTGGCGATAAGGGTGAGACAAGCTTAGGCGATGGGAAACGGGTTTCTAAGGACCACCCAAACATGGTTTTTCTTGGCGATATTGATGAATTGAACTCCTTTCTTGGATTTGCAATTACTGTTTGCAAAGAAAAAATATTGGTTCAGGAATTAGAATCCATTCAACAGGATTTATTTAATATGGGCGGTGAAGCATCTATTCCTGGATCGGAAATGAAATTATTGAGTGAGGATCGAATTGTATTTTTAGAAGATTCATTAGAAAAAATGAATGAAATATTGTCACCCTTAAAAGAATTTATTCTACCGGGTGGGGACGAATTTTCTTCTCGAATTCATGTTGTTCGATCTGTTTGCCGACGCACTGAGCGTTCCTGCGTATTCCTCCGTAATACAGGAGTGGATGTGAAAAACTGGCTGGTTTACCTCAACCGACTCAGTGATTACTTTTTTGTTTTGGCACGATTTTCAACCCAGCAAGAGGAAAGGGATGAAACCTATTGGGATCGAGAGAATTAATTGACATTTCTCCTTCGATTGTTAGATAAAAACTATAAAATATACCTAAATTCTCGGTCTTCGAAATATCATGTTAGACTGGAAATCATTACATAAAACAATTGATGGTGCGGATAGAATATTACTATCCACCCATGAAAACCCTGATGGGGATGGTCTTGGCAGTGCCTGTGCCATGTACCACTACCTCCAAGGTCAGGGAAAAGATTGCCGTATAATCCATATTTCTGAACTCCCATTTGAATATGAGTTTTTAAATACAGGTCAAGCGATTGAAACATATAATGCCGATATTCATAACGAGTGGATTTCTCAAGTTGATTTAGCCTTAATTTTTGATGTGGGTGATTACCGTCGTACGAGACAAATTGGCGAGGAATTAGCTTCTAATAATATCCATATAGTGAATATTGACCATCACCCAGATTTGAGTGATGGGAGATTTGCAGACAATTTTATCAATATGGAGGCGGCTGCTACGGGAGAAATGGTTTATGATTTTTTAAAGGCGGTGAATGTTTATATGACGAAAGAAATCGCTGAAGGAATATATACTGGGATTGTCACGGATACTGGCTCGTTTAGTTATAGTAATACAAATCAAAAATGTCACCATATTGCTGTTGAATGTATTGAAGCTGGGGTCAATACATATCAAATTTACCAATCTGTTTACGAAAATAGATCGAAAGGTCGTGTTGCATTACTGGGTCTTATTATAAATAAAATTGAATATAACAAGACGGGAGAACTGGCCTGGTTTACTATTGATAAATCAATGATGGCTCAAGTGAACGCCAACCAAACAGATGTAGATGGATTTACAGACTTTGTCAGAAAAATTCGCGGGGTAGAAGTGGCGGTAATGATTGTAGAGAAAGATAATAATACCTGTCGGGTTAATTTTCGATCTAAGGGAAAGTATATTATAAATGGTATTGCAAAATCCTTGGGAGGTGGGGGGCATAAATTAGCTGCTGGGGCTGAAGCTCAAGGGTCTCTGGATGAGGTTTTGCAAAGTGTATTGTCTTCAACGCGAGCATCAATTGAAGAACAAAATAGAAAGATTATATGAAAATCTTCATGGCAAAAGATGCTGGATATTGTTTTGGTGTTAGGGATGCGGTTAATCTGGCATACGATACAGCAGAAAAAAATGGGGATGTATATATGCTTGGGCATATTGTTCATAATGAGAATGTGGTAAAAGATTTAGATACCGCTGGTGCAAAAGTGATCAATTCATTAGAAGATATCCCAAATAACAATCCCATTCTTTTTCGAGCTCACGGTACGACCGTTGAAACATGGAATGACGCTAAAGCTAAACATATAAATATAGTAGATGCAACTTGCCCCCTTGTTTTGGAAATACATGCAGAGGTTAAAAAACTTGAGGCGGAAGGCCGTACGATAATCATTATTGGCGACCATGGTCATGACGAGGTTGTTGGGATAGCCAGTCAGGTAAAAGATGCGATTATTGTATCCTCGCCGGATGAAGCGAAGTCACTTCGTAAGATGAAACAAGCTGGCGTCGTTAGTCAATCAACTCAGACTATAGAAAATGTTCAGGAAATCATTAACATCATCATGACCAAAGTATTTGATTTGCGATTTGTGAATACCATTTGTTATCCCACAAAACGGAACCAAAGTCAGATTAAAGAATTAGCAAAACAATGTGATGTTATGATTGTCATTGGGTCCTATACCAGTGCAAATTCAAAACGGCTAACAGCATTGGCAAAAGAAAGAAATGCCCATTCCTTTCAAGTGACATGTGCAAATGAGATAAACCCTAAATGGCTTAAAAGTGCTGAAATTGTGGGCGTGTCTGCTGGTGCCAGTACACCAGATAATATTATTGATGAAGTTTTAACTAAAATAAAAGAGATCGGGCAAGTCCCGGAGGAGACTATTTATGGCTGAAAAAGGATCATTTGATATAAAAGTTGGTTTAGCTGAAATGCTAAAGGGCGGCGTTATTATGGATGTCATGAACGATGAACAGGCTAAAATCGCAGAAGATGCGGGCGCTGTGGCCGTCATGGCATTAGAAAGGATACCTGCGTTAATACGAGAGGAGGGTGGTATAGCCCGCGCCAGCGATCCTGAAATGATAAGGGCAATTCAATCAGCTGTCTCCCTTCCTGTTATGGCCAAGGTACGAATTGGTCATTTTGCCGAAGCGCAAATATTGGAAGCCATGGAAGTCGATTTTGTGGATGAAAGTGAAGTGCTCACACCTGCGGATGAACATAATCATATTTGGAAACATGATTATAAGGTTCCTTTTGTATGCGGATGCCGCAATTTGGGAGAAGCACTCAGGCGAATTGGGGAAGGGGCTACCATGATTCGAACAAAAGGAGAAGCGGGTAGCGGAAATATTGTGGAAGCGGTGAGGCATATGCGTCAGGTTCAAAGTGATATGAAAAAATTAACCGTTATGGATCAGGACGAACTTATGGCAGTGGCGAAAGAAATGGGCGCGCCGTTTGAACTTGTAGAACAGGTGGCCAAATTGGGAAAATTGCCTGTTCCGAACTTTGCAGCAGGGGGAATTGCAACACCTGCAGATGCATCTCTTATGATGCAATTGGGTGCAGAAACTGTCTTTGTCGGATCAGGTATATTTATGAGCGACGATCCCGCACCAAGAGCGAAAGCAATTGTCAATGCGGTGACCTACTACAAAGACCCTAAAAAATTGGCGGAAATTTCAAGTGGACTTCAGTCTGCAATGAAAGGATTAGATATGTCAGAGATTCCAGAAGGTGAACGTCTTCAGGAACGGGGTTGGTAAGGCCCAAGGCTTACTGAATAAAATGATAGGCGTTTTGGCACTTCAGGGGGATTATGAGAGGCATTCGCACATTTTGGATTTATTGCAATTACAATCGATGGAAATTCGCTATCCTGATGAACTGGGAATGATTCATGGTTTGGTTATTCCTGGTGGGGAATCCACCACAATGACGGATTTAATGGATAGAAATGGCTTTTATAAACCTATTCGAAAATTTGCAAAAGATCACCCAATACTTGGGACTTGTGCTGGATTAATTATGATGGCAACTTCTGTGCCTAATTCCAGAGTTGAACCGTTGGGAATTCTGAATATTGAAGTGGATCGCAATGCTTATGGCCGGCAAGTACATTCATTTACAGATCAGTTACCAGTTCGATTAGATGGGCGTGAGACACAAGTCTCTTCTACGTTTATCCGTGCACCAAAAATTACTAGGATAGAAGCAGGAATTGAAGTTATTTGCGAATATAAAGGGAATCCAGTGGCTGTAAAGCAAGGATTACATATGGGATTGTCTTTTCATCCGGAGCTGGATAATGTGACATTATTTCATGACTTCATATTTAACAAACAGTTAGACAATAAACTTTCTCCAAAATTCCATGCAGCTTAAACTCCTCCCCTTTATAAAATCACCTGCTGATATTCGGAATTATTCTCCGAAAGAGTTACGCCAATTGGTCGAAGAAATTCGGTTCCATACGATTGATGTAGTTAGTGAGGTTGGAGGTCACTTATCGTCCACATTGGGTGTGGTTGAACTTACAGTAGCACTTCACAAAGTTTTAAATACACCTGTGGATAAGATTATTTGGGACGTGGGTCATCAGGCATATGCCCACAAACTAATCACGGGTCGATTTGATACCTTTCCAACCATACGACAATATGGTGGTTTGAGTGGGTTTCTTAAACGTTCAGAAAGTGAATATGACGTATTTGGTGCGGGGCATGCATCGACATCCATTTCAGCTGGAATGGGTATTGCTGAATCGCAAAAACATACAAATGAAAATTTTAAAGTAGTTTCAGTAATCGGTGATGGTGCCATGACAGGTGGGCTTGCATATGAAGCATTAAATAATGCTGGACATTTAAGAACACCCATGTTGGTAGTTCTTAATGATAATGAAATGTCAATTAGTCCAAATGTCGGTGCAATAAACACCTATCTCACCAAGATTGCAACCAATCCGATTTATAATAGAATTCGAGATGAAATTTGGAAACTGTCAGGGAAATTGCCAATTGGTAAAAAAACAACCCGATCCTTATTCCATCGACTGGAAGAAAGTTTAAAATCCCTATTAGTGCCTGGAATGCTTTTTGAAGAATTGGGGTTTCGATATTTTGGTCCTATTGACGGACATAATATTGATGAGTTAGTCCAAACAATTGAGCGCATAAAAGATTTGAAAACACCTGCCTTGCTCCATATAATGACAAAGAAAGGGAAGGGTATGGGTGTTGCGGAGGAGGACCCTGTGAAATACCATGGTGTGAAACCCAATGGTTCATCGAATGGAAAAGTAAAAACATCCGAACCCACAATATCATTTCAAGATGTATTTGGATCCTTGGCTTGTGAAATTGCCCGAAACCGGGAAGATATGGTTTGTATTACTGCAGCCATGGGAGAAGGAACAGGATTGGTTCCATTTGCCAAAGAATTTCCAAATCGGTATTATGATGTAGGGATTGCAGAAGGACACGGTGTTACGTTTGCGGCTGGGTTAGCTACTGAAGGTGTTCGACCAATTGTAGCAATTTATTCAACCTTTCTACAGCGTGCTTTTGACCATATCGTTCATGATGTTGCCATTCAACATTTACCCGTTGTTTTCTGTTTGGATCGTTCGGGTATTGCGGGTGAAGATGGACCAACTCACCATGGTGTGTTGGATATTGCTTATTTGAAATGTATTCAAGATTTAGTGCTTGTCTCACCCAAAGATGGAAATGAATTACGTCATCTATTATATACAGCATTGGATTATCAGGATGGGCCTTTTGCCATTCGATACCCAAAAGCATCATCAGTTACATTTGATCCTCATGGGCAAGCCGAACTACTTCCCATTGGTAGTTGGGAAACTTTATTGCCTGGTACAGAAGTGGCTTTATTGGCCCTGGGTCCTCAAGTGAATGACGCATTGGGTGCTGCGAAAGAATTATCTCACTTAGGTATAAGTTGCGAGGTTGTGAACTGTCGATTTATTAAACCAATGGATGAAGCATATTTAACCTCGATAAAAAACCGGTTTAATAATGTAATCACGATAGAAGAGGGGATAGTTACTGGCGGATTTGGTGAAGGTGTTACAGCATGGTTGACTTTGAATGGCTATAAAGGAAATGTAAAAACTATAGGATTGCCAGATGAATATATTGAACATGGTCAGAGAGAATTATTACTGAAGAAATTTGGTGTATGTCAAGAAGCTATTATTGAATTAGTCAGATCAATAAAACAATTATCTAAAATAAATATTTAGACAATCGAATGAGTTCAATTATCTTAGTATTTTTAGGTTTTACGATTCTTTACATTGGATATCGGTATTATTCTAAATTTATTGGGCAGCGTATTTATGATATTCAAGAAGAAAACCAAATTATGCCGTCTAAAGAATATGAAGATGGTATTGATTTTGTCCCAACAAAAAAACATATTTTATTTGGCCACCATTTTACATCTGTTGCCGGTGCAGCACCCATAATCGGACCCTGTGTTGCCGCTTATTGGGGATGGTTACCGGCATTAGTATGGATTTTATTTGGTACGATTCTTATGGGTGCTGTCCATGATTTTGGGGCATTGGTTATTAGTGTGAAAGAAAAGGGAAGAAGTATTGCAGATATCGCTTCCACGACAATAAGCAAACGTGCCAGATTAATGTTTTTGATTTTTATTCTTCTTCTCGTTTGGCTTGTTTTAGCTGTTTTCGCCATGGCCATAGCTGATTTATTCGTGGGGATTCCTGCTTCCGTAATTCCCATTAATATTGAAATTATTATCGCCATAATGGTGGGCTATTTGATTTATAAAAAGAAAATGAACATTTTGATCCCATCCCTTGTTGCTTTAGCATTATTGTATTTTTTTATTTGGGTGGGCACAAAAGTACCCGTCGACTTTACAAAAACTATGGAAGTGCAGGAAGCGAAGAACCTATGGATTATTCTGCTATTTATATATTCGTCAATTGCCAGCCTTCTACCCGTGTGGACATTGCTCCAACCACGGGATTATATTAATAGTCATCAGTTATTTGTTGGTTTGGGTTTATTATTTCTTGGAATTTTGGTTGCACAGCCAGTGGTTGATGCACCCGCTATACGATCATTTTCAGAACCGGATGTACCCGGTTTATTTCCGCTCCTTTTTGTTACGATTGCATGCGGGGCCATTAGCGGTTTTCATGGTCTAGTTGCATCGGGTACCTCCTCAAAACAATTAGAACATTTATCCGATGCCAGAATGGTGGGATATGGTGGGATGATTGGTGAAGGAACTTTGGCATTAGCGACAACCATCGCTGCTGTGGCAGGAATATCTTTGGTTACGCAATGCAACCTACCTTCAGTAGGGCAAGTTCCTGATTTGAATTGGGCTATTTATTATGATACTTGGGCTCATGCAAGCGGGAATAAGGCGGCAGCTTTCGTTTTGGGAGGAGGTGCGCTGATACAATCTCTTGGTATTCCAGCACAAATGGCCAATACATTAATGGCTGTTCTTGTCATCTCATTTGCGGCTACGACGTTGGATACAGCCACTCGGATTCAACGATTTATTTTGAATGAATTTGGTGTAGCAACACAAATTAAATCATTAACAAATCGATATTTTGCAACAGCAATTGCCGTTGTGCCTGCTATCTTTTTGGCATTTTGGAATATCGTCGACTCTGGGTCTGGAACCGCACGACAGGCCGGATGGGTGTTATGGCCCATATTTGGCGCCAGTAACCAAATGTTGGCCGCGCTTACCTTGATGGTGCTTACGCTTTATTTCTGGCAAAAGAAAAAACCGATTTTACCTTTACTTGTTCCAATGTTGTTCATTATGTTCGTTACATTGACAGCATTGGTAACCAATGCGATTACTTTTTATGGGCATAATGGGATTTTGTTTTC
This sequence comes from Fidelibacterota bacterium, assembly GCA_018674655.1. Lineage (GTDB taxonomy): Bacteria > Fidelibacterota > Marinisomatia > Marinisomatales > TCS55 > TCS55. Next base: position 33,436 of record JABGZQ010000103.1, read on the forward strand.
CCTAACAATCCTATTAATAGGACTCATTATTTGGATGGCATATGAGGGAATGATTAAGGTGTTAGAAATTCGCAGAACACAGTAAATTTATCATGTATAAATTGATGTAAAATCCATATGGCAACACAAAAAGAATTATTTAAAGGCATGAAAAAAAAATGGGAAGAAGAAATAAAATCTTCTTCCACTCGAGATTACAACTTTGACACATTAAGTGGTGAGAAAATAGATTCACTCTATTTACCAGATAATCCAGAAGAACAATATTTAGAGAAATTGGGATTTCCAGGACAATTTCCATACACTCGAGGAGTCCACGCGAATATGTATCGTGGTAAGTTGTGGACAAAGAGACAGTTTTCTGGATTTGGTACGCCGGAAGAGACCAATGCTCGTTATCATTCTTTACTCAGTAAGGGGCAAACGGGCCTTTCTGTAGCCTATGATATGCCCACACTCATGGGTTATGATCCAGATCATCCGTGGGCACGAGGGGAAGTAGGGAAGTGTGGTGTGAATGTAGCTTCTATCAAGGATATGGAACGTTTATTTGAAGGCCTTAATCTGGGAGATATCTCCGTATCACAAACGATTAATGGTCCCGCAGTAATTTTATTGGCTTTCTATATTGCTGTTGCTGAAAACCAGGGTGTGCCCTTATCCAATTTAAAAGGAACACTCCAAAATGATATATTAAAAGAATTTATCGCCCAAAAAGAATGGATATTCCCACCGAAACCATCCATGAGAGTCATTACGGATATGATGGCATTTTGTACAGAATATATGCCAAAGTATAATACAATTTCTATATCAGGTTACCATATCCGAGAGGCGGGATCTACGGCAGCCCAAGAACTGGCATTTACTCTGGCAAATGGGTTTACTTATGTGGAATACGCTATGGCTGCTGGGTTAGATGTGGATGCATTCGCTCCCCGTTTATCTTTCTTTTTTAATTCTCATTTGGATTTTTTTGAAGAAATTGCAAAGTACCGTGCGGCTAGGCGCATTTGGGCTAAACGTATGAAAAATAAATATAATGCTAAAGATGCTCGTTCCTGGAAATTACGATTTCATACCCAAACTGCAGGCTGTTCCTTAACAGCACAACAGCCAGAAAATAATATTGCAAGAACGGGATTTCAAGGGTTAGCGGCGGTTCTTGGTGGTACGCAATCACTTCATACAAATTCTATGGATGAAACATTGGCATTACCTACAGATAAATCTGCTGAAATTGCCCTCCGTACCCAGCAGTTAATTGCTTTTGAAACGGGCGTAGCCAATGTGGCTGATCCATTAGGCGGTTCTTGGTATGTAGAATCATTGACAGATCAAATGGAAGCTCAAGCAGAAAAATATTTTGATGAGATTGAAAACTTAGGCGGCGTTATTCCGGCGATTGAACGAGGATATTTTCAAATGGAAATTGCCCGTGCTGCTTCCGATTACCAACAAAGGATTGATGACAAACAACTCATTCATGTAGGTGTAAATGCATTTATTAAACATGATGAAGAAATTGAAATTCCCTTATTAGAAATTGGAGATGAGGCTGAAAATCGACAGGTAAAAGCATTAACACAGTTACGGAAAGAGCGGGATGAAAATGCAGTGCAATTGGCGTTAAGTCAAATCCAAGAAGCCTGTGCTAATGGTGAAAATATTATGCCACCCATCATTGCAGCAGCCAAATCGTTTGTGACAATGGGTGAAATTATTGTGGCAATGAAAGCTGAATTTGGAGAATGGCAGGAAGCTGCCGTATTTTAGGAGAACATTATGAATAGTAACAAGAAATTCATTCTCATGATTACGGGTATTATCACCGTTGTTATTTTTTGGATTAGCTGGGTATCACTAAATCCCGCTGATGAAAAAGCAATGGCGACCTTTGTATCTGTGGATGAATTATTAGAAGACAATATCACCCATAGGACAAAATTAGGGGGTTTAGTCAAAGATGGATCAATCGTTATTTCTGAAACCAATCATCTCGATTGCGTGTTCATCTTAAAGGAGGGCGATTTGGAGCTAGAGGTAAAATATGGCCGTACTCGTCCCGATTTATTTAAAGATGGTGCAGAAGTCATTGTAACTGGACTATATGAAAATGGCGTATTTCACGCCGATGAATTGCAGACCAAATGTGCATCTCGTTATGAAGGCGACCTACGGAACGAAAAGAGTTATAATTTAAGTGAAATTGATTCATGACTCCAATTGCAGGTAGTGTTGCACTGAACTTGGCCTTCGGGTTCAGTATCCTCACAGTTCTTACACTTTTCCTATATAATAAAAATGGTGATGAACGTCTTTTTTTAACTGGACAACGCTTAGCATTAGGTATATCGTTTTTTGTCTTCCTGGCTACATTTATACTTGCCTATCAATTAGTTCAAAGTAATTTTGATATTGACTATGTAGCCCGATATACAAGTCTGGAAACACCGGTCGTTTATAAAATATCTGCTTTATGGGCGGGGCAGTCCGGTTCTCTTTTATTTTGGCTATTTATATTATCCATTTATACCACAATTGTAATTCTTCAAAATCAGCAAAAACATAATTCGTTAATGCCATGGGTAATCATAACACTTGCGATTGTTCAAATGTTTTTTCTAGTGTTGACAAATTATGTGACGAATCCATTTAAACCCACTGATGCTGATTTTATTGTGTCAAATGGTAATGGACTTAATCCACTGCTTCAAAATGTAACCATGGCCATTCACCCGCCAACTCTTTACTTAGGCTATGTTGGTTTTTCTGTTCCATTTGGATTTGCAATTTCCGCAATGATAAATCGGGACACAAGTCCACTATGGATACAAAGTATACGAAGGTGGTCTTTAGTTGCATGGCTCTTTTTAAGTATTGGAATTATCCTCGGTGGATGGTGGGCATATCGAGAGTTAGGATGGGGTGGCTACTGGGCTTGGGATCCTGTGGAGAATGCTAGTTTTATGCCATGGTTGACGGCAACAGCTTTTGTTCATTCCATTATTATCCAAGAGAAAAAGGACATGCTCAGAGTATGGAATATGGTGCTGATTATTATTACTTTCACGCTTTGTATTTTTGGAACATTTCTCACAAGATCTGGTGTCATGAGTTCGGTTCACTCATTTACAGGATCTTCATTGGGCCCAATCTTTTTGACCTTTGTATTTTCAATTATGATTGTTTCTTTTGGTATGATGTATTTTAGGAGGAATGATTTGAGATCTACCAAAAAAATGGAATCTTTCACGTCAAGAGAAAGTGGATTTCTATTCAATAACATGATATTTGTTGTCATGTGTTTTGCTGTATTCTGGGGGACCCTTTTTCCAGTATTTTCTGAAGCTATTCGAGGAACTAAAATCACAGTTGGCCCACCATTTTTCAATCAAATTAATATACCCATTGGCCTAATATTATTGGCATTAACCGGAATTGGACCCTTATTAGCCTGGCGTAAAACAGGGAAGAAAATCCTGATTCGAAATTTCACATTTCCAATTATTACCGGTCTAATTGTTGCCATCCTTTTACTCATTATTGGTTTGAGAGGTGCCGTTGTTATTTCCTTTAGTTTAGGCGCATTCGTCACAGCCACCATTACAACGGAATTCACTCGGGGTATCCAAGCCCGAAGGAAAAAATTTAATGAATCCATCATTACTGCTCTAATCAAAATGGTTAGTAAGAACCGGTCCCGGTACGGGGGGTACGTGGTTCATTTGGGTATTGTATTTATGTTTGTAGGGTTTACAGGTCATGCATTTGACCAAGAAAAAGAATTCAGCCTGAAAGTAGGGGAAAGCAATCACGTGGCGGGATATAATTTTAAGTTGATCCAAATGTCAGAAACAGAGCGCCCAAATCATTATGCATGGATTTCAGACTTAAGGGTGACCAATGACGAAGGTAAATTTGTGACAAACCTTCATCCTGAAAAGCGGATATATTTTCACAGGAACCCTGACCCGAATCGTCGGCAACCCCATAGTGAATTGGATATATATACTACAATGAATCGAGATATTTATTCAATCTTTTCAGGCGTAGATAGTGAAAACAGTGTTGCATTCATTAAAATAATGGTAAATCCATTGGTCCAGTGGGTATGGCTTGGTGGATACATATTAGTATTTGGTACCATCGTGGCCTTGTGGCCGAGGAAAGATCAATAATGGATATAATCAAAGAATATGGATTTATAATCATATTTTTTATTATGCCCGTGATTTTTGTAATTCAGCCATTATTTCTACCCATGATAGAAGAAAAGAAAAATCAATTAAGTGTTGATGGCCTGAAACGAAAAAAACTATTAATATATCGTCAAATCAAAGAGTTGGAAATGGACCATGATATTGGCAATATAAATGAAAGTGACTATAAATTAAGCCGGGAGGCATTAAAACAGGACGTTTCTGAAATCATTACAAAATTGAATTCGCTTTAAAATGCCCGCAGTCCTGACTGTTTCAAATATATCAAAATCCTTTGATCGTCGTCCAATACTAAAAGATATATCATTCACTCTCCACCAGGGTGAAACTATTGTTCTAATGGGGAAAAATGGTGTTGGGAAATCAACACTATTGCGAATATTGGCACGAATTATGGCCTGTGATGGTGGACAGATCTCTTTCCAAAATAAAGATTTATTAAAAGGGAGTCCATGCGATCGTCATAAATTGTTATACCTTGGACATGCACCAGCGATGTACACCACCCTTTCCGCCAAAGAAAATATAAAATTGGCATTAACACTTAGAGGGATGACTGTTGGTTTATCTGAAATTCAAAATCAGTTAAATTATTTTGGGATCGGAACCCAGTCCAATGATCCAATATCAATATATTCTCAGGGCATGCTCCAGCGTTTAAAATTAGCTTATGCTGAATTGGTTAATTGGAATTTATTATTAATAGATGAACCATTTTCCGGATTGGACACAGATGGTGTCGGGTTGGTTGAGACAGCATTACATCGTTGGAAAGAAATAGGAAAATCTTTAATTCTTGTATTACATAATCAGTCTCGAGCTAAAGAATTTGGTGATCGAATCCTTTACATTCAAAATGGATCAATTGAATAATAATTATGTTTTTCATATTACTGAAAAAAGAATTATTTGTCGAATTTCGATCGAGAGAAGTCACGCTATCTATGCTCGTTTTTGGCTTATCTATTATACTTACATTTGCATTCTCATCCAATGTTTCTCCCACGATCATCGCAAATTATGCGCCTGGTATGTTTTGGATAATGGTATTATTTGTCGCGGTCATTGGCGTGCATCGTTCTTTTTCTTATGAAAAAGAATTTGATGCATTTTCTATGTTAATCAGTGCACCCATTGATAGAGGATTTATTTTTCTGTCTAAATGGATAAGTGGATTTATATTTTTGACAATCATGGAAGCATTAATAATCATACCATTCTTTAAATTTTTGATGATTGATTTTCCATCTCAACCGTGGATAGCTATTGGTACAACCATGTTAATTAATTGTGCGATAATGGCCATTGCAAGTTTGGTTTCCGGTATTGCAATGCGAGCGAGATTAAGTGAAGTTTTATTGCCAGTATTGTTGTTTCCATTGGTTTCGCCTGTAATCATTGCAGCTACAAAAATATCCGGCAGTATAATGGCTGGGGATCCATTTTCGTTTTGGCAAATATGGTTATTAATCGTACTCACAGTTATTGTAATTTTCGGGCTAGTTGGATACACCTTATTTGATTTTATTGCTGAAGAATAATGAAAATATTTTTAAATAATAAGACGAATCGAACTTGGTTTGTGCTAATCATTGCTATGATGCTTTTTAATGTATGGAACGTTATTGTGAACACACCCATGGTTCCGGAACAGCACTGGGCACAAAAAATATTTTATGTACATGTACCATCAGCCTGGGTTGGATTTTTATCCTATTTTGTTGTCATGGTGGCAGGAATTATGTTTTTTATAAAAAAGGACGACCATTGGGATGATGTGGGACTTGCAGCCGCAGAATTGGGTACAGTATTTATGGCGTTGGTGTTAATTACGGGGCCGATATGGGCCACACCTATTTGGGGGAAACCCTGGATCTGGGAGCCCAGATTGACCACAACACTTATTTTGTTTCTTATATATATAGGGTATTTCATGATGCGATCTTTTGGAGGCCATGTTGAACGGGTAAAGCGATATGCAGCCGCTTTGGGAATAATTGCATTTGTAGATGTACCTATTATCTTCGTATCTGTTAAGTTTTGGACGCCGGAAATCCAGTCACATCCCCAAGTAGAAATGGCTCAACAACCATCAGGGATATTGACACCATTTTTATTATCGTTGGGTATTTTTACTCTGCTTTATACACTCATGCTTACGTATAAAATTCATGTGATTCGTATCAAAAACAATGTGGGTAGTAATGTATAATTTCTTTGAATATTTTTTGGCAGTTTATTTGATCGTTTTTGGTGCAATCCTTGGGTGGTTTATAATTCAATTTCGTTCAGAAAAGCGAATGTTAAATAAAAATGAAAAATCGAATTAAGGAGTTAGTTTAAATGGAACGCAAAATTGTCCACGTTGTGGGAACAGGAACCATTGGTGAACCTCTCATTGGTTTATTATGTGATTATCGAGAAAAACTTGGAATTGATGAGGTAAC
>JABGZQ010000095.1 GCA_018674655.1 Fidelibacterota bacterium
TCCGGAAATTCATAATTCACCATTGTATCTAAAGAGGTAATTCGACTTTCCCAGGGGATAAAATCCAACTTTGATTGTGTATACGCACTAATTTCCTTAATTCTCATTTTTGCAGGTTGGCGATACAGAGTGGTCTTGGTTTCCTTCTCAACTGATTTAAATTGTTTTAATGCTTTTTCCAAGTCCCAATTTTGAGTGATTGAATAATTTCCTAATAAATAAAATGCTTCCGCAGACGCTTCTGTTTTCGGATAATCCTGGACAATGGATTCTAATCGACTCATGGATTCTACAAGTCTCCCTTGAATTTCATATAATTTAGCCAACTCCATCTCAAGGCTCGGGAATATTGATTTATAGTCCTCATTTAATAACATGTTTTTAATGGTATTTCCTGCAAGATCAAGATCACCATTCAAGCGGTATATTTGAACCGTTTTCAAATGACCTTCCTGGACCTGCTTCTTGGATCTGGAATTTTTAATAACGTGTTTATATGCTGAAATCGCCCGACTGTAATCCATATCCTCAAATGATAGGGACGCGATTCGGTAATATAGTTGTCCTTTCTCATTGGGCTCCTGAATGATCTCTGCCGCCTTTTCCAGATATTCCATTGATTCCAGTTTCATTCCCTGTTCAAAATATATTTCAGCAATTGACAGATAGACTTTGGCTTCGAAATCTGAAATAAGGTCAAATTGAATTAAATCAATAAGACCATTAATAGCAGGTTGCGGTTTACCTTGTTTCCATTTAATCATTGATCTCCAATAACTCACTTCTGTATGAACCCTATCTCCAAATTCATTGTCGACCTCCCCAAGAATACCATTGGCATTACGAAGTTCACCTAAATGATAATAGGATTGAACCATAAGTAGTAAGGCTTTATCCCTCATTGTAAATTCTGGAAATGTATCAATGACGAATCGTGATTTTTCAATTACTTTTTTGTAATCATTTATGGCGGACTGAGGCAAAATATCACCACGAGATTCAAGACGAATTTTTTCTGCTTTATCAAAATATTCTTCTGCATTATAAAAGGAATTGAAGTAGGGTTTAAAGTTGACACAAGAAATAAATACAAGTGCCCCAATTACTAAAAGGGTCTGAGGTGGTATATAATGTTGAATTTTGCGCATTTTATATGCGAAGAAGTTCCTTCATTCTAATCATCAATTGAAAATAATTTATTACATGCTTAATAAATTGATAATTATCCTTTTGATATTTTTCAACTCCTATGCTGCGCAATCATATATCATTGAGGATAAACCCGCTTATTTTCAAATTAGCGCAGATACTATTGGCGTTCCTATTTACATAGATGGTGCTCTTATAGGACATACGCCCATAGAAAACCCAATTCCAGTTTTGGCGGGAATTCATCATATTACCCATCAACCGCCTTCCATTAGAGATCCTTTCTTACAATATGGCCAAACAGATGGCGTAAAACAGATTTATGTTATGAGTGGGGATACAGTAACAGTGAGACTTGATACCTATTTATTTTCTCAACGATTATTACAAATGAAAAAAGAATACTATTATACTAATTACATTGGAATTGGAATAAGCTTATTAATTATATGGCAATTGTGGATTGTAGCAAATTAATTCTCGAAAGAATTATTGCCATGCACACATACATGTATAAATTCATCGATGGAAAATAATCAAAATACAGAACATTCAATCAAATTTCGTCCAGATTATCAATGGCCCGAAAAAAATGCCCAAAGGGATTGTCCGAAATGCAATGAGCCCTTGCAGCGTCAAGAAAATGGTCCAGAATATTATGGAAAACCTTGGTGGTGTCATTCCTGTCAATGGCAGTATTCTGAAGAAGAATTAAGCGATTAAGTCGTCACGATTCATATACTTTAGTATAATCAGCCATAATATTATCCACAACCCATCGAACCAGTACATAATCGTCTAATAGGCCAATCTGTGGTGAATCATCAGGTATTTCGTCCTGTTCTTCTAAAAAGTATTCCAATGCGAATAAAATTCGTTTTTTCAACATGATACTTTCTGTCGGAAGTTCCAATAACACGTTCAATAGCTTTGAAATATCCGAAACAAGTACAATTTGGAAATCCGATAAACCGGGAGCGGCGATTAGCCTTTCTATCTTTCCAGGAATATCCCGGGTTACCTTGGGAATATCATCCAGATCGATTTCAGCAATACGTTTTTCGTATCTTGCCTTATCTTCACTGGTGAGCTGGAGTTGGTCTGAAGGATCCATCAATGATAATTTACCCCTAATAAGGACCAAATAATAATATGAAAATTGAACAAGTCATCCGAACACACTTAGAAAAAATAATAACCATTAAGCATTTAGAGATCACAGATACTACAGGAAAACATGTTCACCACGAACAATTTACCGGTGGACATCACCTGTCAACGATTATTGTGTCAAAGGATTTTGAGAATATGGCATTGATAGAGCGACATCAATTGGTGTATCATGCATTGGGGGCAATGATCAAGAAAGAAATACATGCGCTAAGTATCAAACCATACACACTTGAAGAGTGGAAGAAAAAAAGTTAATTTGATTTCAACATTGCTTCCCGTTTAGCTTTAAATTCCGTTCCTTCGCTCCATTGTGGCCATTTATTATGTTGACCAATTGCATATCCAACCCTGAATAAAATCCGAGCATCCTCTACCATGCCTGAAAAATCCCAATCCTCTTTTATTTCGTCTGTGACGGCGTGATAATCTATATTCGTATATTTTTCCTTCATTTTATGCCCATATTCCTTTCCTTTGCCAACAACATCTAATCCCCCATCTACATACAGGGCTGGAATCCCTTGTTTTGCAAAGGCAAAATGATCCGAACGATAATAGAATCCTTTTTCCGGTTCTGCATCAGGAATCAGGTATTTACCATCTTGCGTTGCAGCAAATCCTAAAATCACATCCAATTCTGAATTCCCTTTTCCCACTACAATTAAATCTTTAGTCTTACCATAAGTATTCCCCATTGCATCGATATTCATCACCGCAACTGTTTTTTCTAATGGAACTAAAGGATTAATGCTATAATAGGTGGCGCCAAGCAATCCCTGCTCTTCAGCAGTTACAGCAAGGAATAGAATACTTCTTTTTGACCCTTGGACGAGTTGGGAAAATGCTTCGGCAATATTCATAATGATTCCGGTACCCGATGCATTATCATTTGCACCATTATATATTTGATCTCCATCCAATTTTATATTCTTTCCTAAGTGATCCCAGTGAGCGGTGTATATAATGTATTCATCTTTCAAAACTGGATCAGTTCCTTCGTATTTAGCTACAATATTATTTGAATCAAACCTTCGAACCTCGTTGGTCATTTTACTTGTAAATGTGGCTTGTAATGGAACAGCTTTAAAATCAGGTTGAATTGCAGATGTCTTCAACTCTTGATATTTCATACCATTCATATTGAATAATCTTTCTGCAGTGGTCAATGGAATCCACCCTTGAAAAGCCAAAGGTGTCAAATTGGGATCTTCTATCATGAGTTGCTCTCCGTCATATCCACCCTGCAAAACTGCAAAAGGATAGCCTGCCGGTGCTGTCTCATGAACGACCAATACACCTGCAGCACCCTGGCGAAGCCCTTCTTCAAATTTGTAGGACCATCGACCATAATATGTCATGGCTTTGCCGCCAAACATAGACTCGTCCATTTCTCCATTTTTCATGATAGGAGGATCACTCACAAGTACGACTATTACTTTTCCTTTAACGTCAACGCCTTCAAAGTCATTCCAGTTGTATTCAGGCGCATTAATGCCATACCCACAAAAAACCATGTCAGCCTTATTGATGTCCACTTTATCCTGGGTCTGATACGAATTGCCAGCAATATCAATCCCTGCCTTCATCACCCATCGCTCATCATTTGTTAAAAATTGTGTTTTATACTTGGAAGTGACGCCTGTCATGGTGGCCTTTTGGATCCACGTACCGTTGGGGTTTCCGGGTAGCAGACCTAACCCTTCAAAAGTTTTTGATAAATAATCTACCGTTAATTCTTCACCAATAGTGCCGGGGAAACGGCCCTCAAATCCATCCGATGCCAGTGTAGAAATATGTTGTCTCAACCTTTGTTCTGTGATGGCTTTCTGCGCGTTGAATACATCTTCCGAATGGACATATTTATTCCATCCTTCCAAAGGTTTTTCGCATCCTATCAGTATAATAAATATGAGCAACAGCGATTGAAATCTTTTCATTACCATGATGTCTTCCTTTGAAATGTTTTTTATGATGATTTAAAAATGGGTTATTCGTTCGAATGGTTGGCGAGTAATTTCGAATTGCCAGCTGTTTGATACAAGATTGACGATATAAATGTAAAAACAATAATTTTTTGAGAAACCACGCTGAATAATAACGCAAAATCAGAAATTTTTGGATCCGGTGCCAATTCCAATACCAACACATATAAAAATGTGAGAATTGCAAAAATAAGGTACCCGTTCGCATATTGATTTTCAAACCGTTTATCCTTATACAATGCAATAGAAAGCATTATGCCGGTGATTAAAAATAAACGAAATGCCCAGTTAACGAAAACTATGTGTAGATCCAGAAAAAGGTTATGGGGTGTCAAACCAACGCCGATAAAACATATAGATCCTATTACTCCCGCAAAGGATCCAACCTTTGCTAAAATATTAATTAATGTATTTCCGTTAAACAGTTTGGTAAAATAAAAAAAGTATACAACGAAGAACAATCCACAGATAATTAAACTTAAATTAAACATTATGGCAGAAATTATATTTTCACTTGTGAATTTCCCTAAGTCACTAAAAAAGTTTTTTGAGAAGGAATACCCTATACTTTCAGGATTATTTAGGGTACCTCCTGCATACATAATCATGGCCAAGATAAATAATAGAATAAATAAAATGCAGGCAACGCGAGGAAGCCTGATTAGAAATAAATGTTTAGGGCGCATTATAATGAATTATGATTATGGGTTAATGTTCATTTAATTATGAGAAGAGCCTCAAATCACTGAGGCTCTTAAAATTATGCGGAGGGGGTGGGATTCGAACCCACGTTAGGATATTTCACCTAAAACACCTTAGCAGGGTGCCGCCTTAAGCCGCTCGGCCACCCCTCCAAATATCGCATATATGTTTAATTAGGTCACATGAAATTACTGTAATTAAACGGGAAACAAAATAACCTAAGCACGGGCAAATTGTTTACCACTTAATTGAACGACAGCACCCTTTAATTCTAATTTTAACAATAAGGTCAATGCTTTGGTTATTTCCAATCCCCCCTTTGATACAATATCATCTATAAAAAGTGGATCATCTTCTAATAAATCAATTAACGCATGTTCTTCTTTTGTAAGGTGAAGTTTTATTTTTTGTTGGATAGGATCTCTTGGCGAGAACAATTGGTTCTTTATGTGATCCATAATTTGATCACCGGATTCCACAGGTATGGCCCCATTTCTTATTAATCGATTACAACCGACACTCATTTTATCTGTCAACCTGCCTGGCACTGCAAATACTTCTCTGTTTTGATCCACGGCGTTTAATGCAGTTAAAATTGCACCACTACGATTCCCAGCTTCTATTACAATGGTTCCATGACTTAATCCACTGATTATTCGATTTCGTTGAGGGAAATTAATCGCGTTCGGTTGGGTGCCAATTGAAAATTCAGAAATAACCGTCCCATTTTCCATAATCTGTTCTGCTAATTTGGTATTTTCTGTTGGATAGACGAAATCAATTCCATTTCCAAGGACAGCAACCGTTTTACCGCCATCGTTCACTGTCTTGCGATGGGCGACACTATCCACGCCTCTGGCCAATCCACTCACTACAATTAAACCTGATGAAACCATTGTTGTCACAACTGACGTGGTGATTCCTTTACCATATGCCGTAATATTTCGTGTACCCACAACGCTGATGCAATCCATTTCTCGTTTTAATGGCTGTCCCTTTACATACAGCAATACAGGCGGATCATATATTTTCTTTAATAATTTGGGATATTCATCGTCCCAAAATGTAATGATTCGTGCTCCGGATTTATTGGACCGATCAATCTCCGCTTCTCCATAATTTGGGTGTTTATGGCGATGAATCGCTCGGGTCGTTTTTAAATCTACCCCAGAAACGGCACATAGCGACTCAGAAGAAAGGGAAAATATTTCTGAATCTACACCAAAATGTGAGATTATAGAACGTACCCGCTGTGGGCCTAAACCCTTCACGGACAATAAGTTTAAGATTTGAATAAGTGGCTTATGCTTCATCTAATTGATGGGAAATTTCCCTAACTAATTTATCTAATCCATTTCGAGTAACAGCAGAAATCTCCATTAGAAATTCTGGAATAGCATCCCATTTTGATTGTTCTATTTTTCCAAGTGTATCTCCTTTAGTTCGTATCAACATGATGGGTTTTAACATGAGGGATTTATTAAAGGAGGTTAATTCTTTTTTTAGAGCATTAAATGCAGATTCCGGCTCAGGTTCTGTTCCGTCAATCAGAAATAGCAATAAACGATTCCTCTCTATATGTCGTAAAAACTGGTGACCCAATCCTTTGCCTTTACTTGCGCCTTCGATTAGTCCAGGAATATCGGCCATGAGAAAAGATTTATACTCACCTGATTTTACAATACCTAAATGCGGCTCCAAAGTCGTGAAAGGATAATCTGCGATCTTAGGTTTGGCCTTTGATAACACTGATAATAACGTCGATTTTCCTGCATTTGGGTATCCAACCAACCCGACATCCGCTAATATTTTTAATTCAAATTCATAATGCCCAGACTCCCCATCCAAACCGGATTGAGCATATCTCGGCGCTTGACGAGTGGAGGATTTAAAATTGACATTTCCCCTTCCCCCTTTACCACCGGCACAAATTACTACCTCGTGTTTTGGCTTTATTAAATCCGCAACGACTTCATCAGATTTTATATTTCGAATTAACGTACCCACAGGTACCCGAATATATATATCATCACCATTTTTCCCAGTTTTCAACCCCGAAGCACCTTGGGTACCGCTTTTTGCATTGTAAATACGCGCATATCGAACATCTTGCAACGTATTGAGGTTCGTATCGGCAACAACAATAATATTTCCCCCACGACCCCCATTCCCTCCATCTGGGCCGCCTTTGGAAACATATTTTTCTCTTCGGAATGAAACACACCCTTTTCCACCATTGCCAGCATGGAGTTCTACTTTAGTGAAGTCAATAAACATAATTACGCTTTATTTCGATAATAAAAAAAGCATGCAAAATATTACATACCTTTTGTTTGAGATATTATCTTCATTTGTTTACATATTAGCAATAATTGCTTCGCCAAAACCCGAACAGGACACTTTCGTTGCGCCATCCATTAATCTGTGAAAATCATAAGTAACCGTTTTTGCCTGTATTGCGCTTTGAATACCCTTAGAAATTAATGCGCCGGCTTCATGCCAACCGATATGTTCAAACATCATCACGCCGGACAAGATGACCGATGATGGATTCACCATATCTTTACCTGCATATTTTGGTGCAGTACCATGGGTGGCTTCAAAAATGGCATGGCCTGTCATATAGTTGATATTTGCTCCTGGGGCAATACCTATTCCGCCCACAATCGCAGCCAATGCATCCGAAATATAATCCCCATTTAAATTCAGAGTAGTGATCACATCATACTCACCAGGACGCAATAATATTTGTTGTAAAAAGGCGTCTGCAATTACATCTTTGACGATCAATTCTTTTCCATTATTATCAATCACTTGCCAAGGTCCGCCTTGATAATCCTTTCCGCCATATTCACGTTTAACTAAATCATATCCCCATTCTTTGAACTTTCCTTCGGTAAACTTCATAATATTACCTTTATGAACAATGGTAACACTCGCTCTATTTTGAGAGATTGCAAAATCTAATGCGGCTTTTACAATTCGTTCAGTTCCTTCTATGGAAACTGGCTTGAGTCCAATCGACACTGTATCAGGAAATCGAATATTTTTCACGCCCATTTCATTCATTAGAAATGATTTAACTTTTTCCACTTCTTTCGATCCATGCAACCATTCAATACCTGCATAAATATCCTCTGTATTTTCACGAAAAATAATCATGTCCACAAGGCCAGGCTCTTTGACCGGAGATGGAACGCCGTCAAACCATTTCACAGGTCGAACACAAGCATACAAATCTAGGATTTGTCGCAATGCCACATTTAAAGATCGAATGCCACCCCCAACTGGTGTTGTTAAAGGACCTTTAATCGCGATTAAATATTCTTTTAATATATCAAGGGTTTCATCCGGCAACCAAGATCCTACTGCATTATTGGCCTTTTCTCCAGCTAAAATCTCTTTCCATTCAATAGACCTTTCTCCACCATAAGCTTTGGCTATAGCGGAGTCAAAAACAGCTTGAGATGCCGCCCATATATCCGGTCCAATTCCGTCACCTTCTATAAATGGAATTATTGGATGACGTGGAACAATTAACTGACCATCTTTAAACTTTATTTTTTGACTATGATTCTCGATATTCATGATTTTGTACTTTCTTTAACAGTCTTCTTTTTCGCAGATTTTTTTGTGTTATCTGACGATTTATTTTTTTTACTTTTTTTGGCATAATCAGTGAGATAAAACCCACTGCCTTTAAAAATTAATCCCGACCCACCGCCGACCAATCTGCGTATTTTCCCATCACATTTTGCACATTTTGTTAATGGTGCATCTGACATCGCTTGGAAGTGCTCAAAAATATGATCGCATTTTTCACATTTATAATCGTACGTAGGCATTTTGTTAATATTTTCCTAAAAATTAGGTGGTGAATTTACGGTTATCCGACAAATATTTGTGTCGGTAAAGTCGCAGAATTAAAAGAAAATTATTTCTAAGAATACTTTTCGTTCAACTTCGCCATGACATTCGCCGGAACAAATTTTGAAATGTCACCCTTAAGTCGCGCCACATCCTTAACGACAGTAGAATTAATATGAATATATTTTTCCGATGTAACCATGAGAAGAGTAGAAACTTCCGAATTTAAATGATGATTCATTGTAGCCATTTGGAATTCAAATTCGAAATCGGATACGTGACGTAGACCACGAATCAATGCGACTGCTTTTTGATCGCGTGCAAAATCTGCCACCAATCCATCAATTGAAAAAGCTTTAATATTTGTCAAATGCTTTGTGGCACCTAACACTAAATCAATTCTTTCTTCTGCGGTAAACAATGACGATTTTTCTGAATTCACAGCTATCGCGAAAACAACTTTATCAAATAAAGCTGATGCTCTTTCAGCTATATCAATATGGCCGCGATGGATTGGATCAAATGTGCCTGGATAAATTATGGTTCTCATAGTTCGTTTTTCCAAAAAGTTAGCTGTGTATCGCCATATTCCTTTACTCTTGTCGGTGAAATTGAATACGATTGAGGTGAAGATTCAAGTATAAAATATCTATTTTTCTTTAATTTAGTTTTACACGATTCAATGAGTAAATCTAAATTTTCATAGTTATAAGGCGGATCTGCTAATATCAAATCATAATGATTCGAATCATTTAAATATTTTAGCGCATCTGTACGAGAATAGTTTATCTCAGTTTCCTTAAAATATGACCCGTTTATTTTCAATAGGGAAATAATCCTCATACTGGATTCAACAAATGTAATTGATTCTGCCCCCCTGCTGGCAGCTTCAAAACCCAGAATGCCTGAACCTGCGAATAAATCCAATACATGATAACCTCTCAAATCTCCAAGAATATCAAATAGACTTTTACGTACCAAAGCCATTGTCGGACGATAAGATACATTGGCCACCGTCTTTATCCGACGACCTTTATAACGGCCGGCGTGAATCTGCATTTATTATTCCTGTAGTTCTATATGTTTAGGGGAAAACAATGACATATAAAAAATAGCCGAATGAGATAAATTTTCGGTTTCGCTAACGAATACAAATTTTTCCAAAGCTAAATTTCTTCCCCATGATGTTAACTTTAATAGAATATTGCGAATATTATCTTTCCCATTTATTTTAATAATAATTGGAGTTTGACTCTGATTTTCTCTTTCTATGGGGTCTAAAATCTTGATAAATGATGATCCAAAGGATGGTACCCACGATTCTAAATCTGAGAAAGCAATAGTGCTATGAATTACAGGTAGATCTTTTTTTCTATATTTGACTAAATATCCATGCTTAAAAAGACTATCTATACTCATCTGTTTCAGAGAATAATTTACCACATCACCGAGAGAATCAATTGGCGCATCCATTATTTTGTCACCAATTAATTCTATATCCATTTGTCCACTGCCGATCGATAACGATGTGATGCGATGCATTTTTAACAACGCAAGTGTCTGAGAGGCGATCGAAATTAAATTTTGAGATTCAATCAAATATGACGGAACTGCTTCTTCCGGAACGGCAACTTTTTCTTGATTCACAGGCGCTTTTTCAAGCGTTGGTTTATCCACAATACCGGACGATTCTGTGAGTTTAAATTTGTGAATAAAATCGAACAATTCAGGTTTTTGATCAAAAGTTAGCATGAGTCCGATCACCATGAAGAAGAATATATATAAAGTCGGCTTGAGCAATTCTCGATCTTTTCTGATTTTTTTCTTTTTAGGCTTTGGTTTCTTTTTTTCCACTTTTTTGGGCTTGGGCGGCACGGCTTCTAATTTTTCATAATGATATTTTTGAAGTCCAGATCGGCTAAAGAAATTAATGGCTACACCTTCTGTTTGCCCTGTGGCAATTGCTGTCAATACATATAAATCATCTTCTTTGACATTTTTGGGGAGAATCTCACCTTCAACAGCCATACCTGCAAAGGCAGTTAGTTGTTTAATCCTACGACCTTTAAAATTTGTTTTCCGCTTTTCAGAAAATTTACCTGCATAAAGTAGATTGCCAATAAAGGCTTTCTTATCAGAATTGCTTCCAACAACAGGATGTAACTTCCATTGGTTCTTAATATATCGTGCAGAACCATTTTGAAAGCTTGACTGTGAATACTGGTAATACCGATAACCATTACTACTGGGCAGGAATACGGTGCATCCAAGTTCAGGATACAGTCCAAAAAAAGTGCTGGATTCTGTCCCCATCCATACGGCATCTCCACCTAATTCCTGGATGGCCAATTTAATAGGTTCAATAAACAAATTCGGAACACGGATTGCAAATATCGATTGAGAATCACCCAAGAATGAACGACCATAATATTGACATGAATCTTCAGAGGACCACCTCTGGTCAATTGTCCATTTGGCGAACGCCCATCCATCATTTTCAGTCAATTCCGAATCGATGGGAACTAAAACGGAGTCACAATAGTGATCAGGGATAGTGACATAGACTTTATCACCCTCAAAAGAGATATCTTCACGGACTAAATGCAACCCTGCATTTAATACAGAAATGATTTCTGATTTTGAATTACCGTGTACGTTTAGGGGTCTGGGAAGCGGTTTATTGGAAAAAGATGTTAGTATGGATCGACCATCTTTTACAGACCATTGCGCACATAAAAGGTGGCTATCTGAAATAGCAAGATGGATCACTTAAGAATAATCACCTATCCCAACTTTTTGAACCATCATCAATAAACCCATGATTCCCAGCTTTAAAAGCAAATATGGCATATCGATTTCGAACAATTGTTTCTTCTATTGGACTGTCAACTCGAATTATATTGCCTTCATCCTTGATAGAGAATAAATATGGTTTTTCTGTTACTGGGCAAAAATACATAGACGAATCAGGCATATAGGAATCGTAATAGCTCACGACCTCAACGCGTTTAGACCCAACTTCTTCTAAAAGGGCTACAAAATTTGAATCTGCTTGAAAATGGTCCAGTCGTTTCTTTTGAATATAAATCGTATCATTGCGGGATAAATCCTCAGAAAACATGACAATAGTCATGGTTGTATCCATAATCGTATCCCGGCGTGTCATGGGAAAACCAAATGTGGTATCAAAATCAACATCGAAGCCTTTGGGTACATTAACAGTAAAAGATTTTCCGTTAAGGGTTATGGGTTGTTCTCCGAGATATGTTGAGTCGCCGGTTAAAGAATCTCGAACAGAGTTAACCACCTTCATCACCCAAAGCCCATCCGGGTTGTATTCTTCTAAGAGAGAATTATAAAAATTCTGAACGTCATACATATTTTCCATATGAAATCGGCTTTGATTCTCAAAATATTCCTCTTCATCCCAAATCGCTCTGGGGACATATATACTAATAATCAGAAAAATAAAAGCCAATACAATTGCAACTTCCAATAAATCAGAATGCATTTTTCGTTTTTTTCTTAATTCAGATATATTCTTCTCAGACATTCGGTCAATCCTCAATTTTAATATAAGCTCTAATTTTCTTTAACGTTTTTGGACCAATACCCTTAACGTTTAATAAATCTTCAACGGAATTATATCGCCCATAATCTTCCCGGTGCAATATTATTCTTTCAGCTGTAACAGGGCCAACCCCGGGTATCGTCATTAAATCCGCTTTATTTGAAGTATTAATATTAACACTTTTCACTAATTGATTCTGCCTGTTTTCAGCCAGATTCTTTTCTTTTTCTACAGCGACGCGATTCACTGCCGCCTTAAAGGTATTTATTTCTGCTTCTGCTGAAGGTATCGGGTCACCAAACCAATGTCTGTACCCTGTTACAAAAATACCAAGTAAAATTACACCGAGCAGGGATTTTATGATAAATTTTTCCTGCTGGGTAAACAAATTCACTCTAATTCAACTCTTGTAAAAATAGGATCTGATTTTCCATCTAATTTTGAAAATTCTTCGAGAAGTTTTTTCTGTTTTCCCGACAGCGATTTTGGTGTCATAATCTGAATTCTCACCAATTGACTCCCACGGGATGATCCTCGAACTCTAGGAAAACCTTTTCCTCGCATTCGTAGTATCTGGCCAGATTGAATTCCCGAAGGGATTTTTAATTTGGCCTTGCCGTCTAAGGTGGGGACTTCTAGATTGACGCCTAACGCTGCATCTTGAAATTGAATTTGCGCCTCCGTTATCACATCTTCCCCATTTCGTGTGAATACAGCATGGGTTTTTTCTTCGAAAAATACAATCAAATCTCCAGGGTTATGTCCTTTTGGCCCCTTGTTCCCCTGGCCACTGAGCGTCATATAGTTTCCCTCGGCAACGCCTGCAGGAACTTTTACTTTTATCTCAACGGTTTTACGTAAGATTCCATTACCGCCACAGGAGCGACATGGGTTTTCAACCATTTCTCCAGAGCCATGACACACTGGACATTCCCGAACGACAACGGATTGGCCAAAAAACGATTGAGACATTTGGCGAATTTGTCCTGATCCACTGCAATGTCGACATGCGGTTGGCATTGTCCCAGATTGGGCACCGGTTCCTGAACACGAGTCACACGTCTCGTGACGTTTTATTTTAATTGTTTTATCGATGCCAGTAACAATTTCGGAATAATCCAACTTGAGTGCGACTTTGAGGTCTTTCCCTTTTTTTACCCCTCTTTTTCCACCACTGCCACCAAATATTCCACCGAATGGATCGAAATCACCGCCAAAAATGTCCCCAAAATTGCTGAATATATCTTCCATGGACATATGTCCTTGAAATCCACCGCCACCACCAGGAGTATCTCCCAACCCGACACCGGCATGGCCAAACTGATCGTATCGGCTTCTTTTCTGACCATCTGATAGGATTGAATATGCATCAGCGGCATCTTTAAATTGCTGTTCTGCTTCAGTATTGCCCGGATTTTTATCCGGATGGTATTTCATAGCAATTTTACGATATGACTTTTTAATCTCATTATCGGTTGCACTGCTGTCCACGCCCAGTATGTCGTATAGATCCCTCATGAAGATTTCTGGTTTACAACCACTTTGGCATGGCGAATCACGCGATCTTTATACCGATAGCCCTTCTCAAATACATCTAAAATTTCATTCTCTTTTTTCCCTTTTTCTGATCGCATCAATAATGCGTCATGCAACTCAGGGTCAACTTGATCGCCGGGCTCAGTAAAAGAAGCGACTTCGAGATCCGTAAACCGTTTATTTATTTTATTGGAAATAAGATCTATACCCTCTTTAATCTTTTCTGAATTGGTATTGTCATTTTCATCTGATGCCTTGGATAGACGTTCTAAATCATCTACGACAGATAGAAATTCCTTTATCACAGATTCACCATCGTATTTTAACAAATCGATAAATTCTTTTTCTTTTCGCCGACGATAGTTATCAAACTCAGCTTTTAATCTTAAATATCGATCATTTTGAATTTCGGATTCAGCTTTCAGTATATCAATCTTTTCGTTCAACTTTTCGGTAGGCGTAAGTTTTTTTAATTTTGGTTTGGTTTTCGTTTTTGTCTCTGTTTTTTTAGAGGGCATTGTGAATAATCTCCGCAAATTTTTCCAGAATGGCTTGCACCGACATATATGGAACGCGTTTGGGTCCTAA
>JABGZQ010000049.1 GCA_018674655.1 Fidelibacterota bacterium
GCTAAATTGGGTGGTAGATCCCTTTACACGGAGTGGTGGTGTAGGTGTAATCGCCAAAAAAATGGGGCGAAGGTTTATTGGTTTTGAATCAGATCAAGATCAATTATTAATGGCAATGAAACGAATAGATAAAGAGTAAAACAATGAGTGTTTTTGAACAAATCCAAAGTGATATGTATGTCGCAATGAAGGCTGGCGAAAAAGAAAAAGCAAGCGCTCTTCGTACCACTTTGGCCAAATTAAAAGATAAACGTATTGAAAAACGAGAAGACCTTTCTGAACCAGAAGAAATCAAGGTTCTTCAGACATTGGTGAAACAAAGAAAAGAATCGGTTGAAATGTTTGAAAAAGGCGGCCGCGAAGAATTAGCATCAGCTGAAAAAGTCGAGATTGAAATTATCAACAAATATTTACCACAAATGATGCCAGACGACAAGATTAGAGATATTGTTAAAGAAGTGGTAGAAGAAGTCGGGGCAACCTCTATGGCAGATATGGGTAAAATTATGCCGGAAGTCATGAAACAGGGAAAAGGATTGATTGATGGAAAAACCGCCCAGCAGTTTGTACGAGAGATCTTAGGTTAATGCGATTAAATATTTTTGTAAGAATAATTTATAATTGGTCAAAACCATGGACAACATTTACTGACGGCAAAAGGGGCTGGGCTTCTCAACAGATCCCTATAAACGATTAAAGTGATAGACGCATTAGTTATATTTTTTATCATGGCCATGGGCTTGATTGGGTTTCGACGCGGATTAGTGGAAGAAATGGGACGTTTGCTCGGGCTCATTTTAGCTTCTATCTTTGCACTGCGTTACTATGTTGGATTGGGTTCTTTTCTTATGGAATGGGTTCCTATTGATATATGGCTACTGTTTGTATTAAGCTATATAATCATTTTTTCTGCGGTGCTATTAGTTGCCAGAATGCTTACAAAATTGATTCATTTTTTATTTTTATCGAAAAGTACAAAATGGGCAAATAGGGTTATGGGTACTGTCTTTGGATTAATAAAAGGATTATTGGTTGTGATGATATTTTTTTGGATGGTAGAGCTTTTTCCCGACCGTGAATCCACAAATATTATCATGAGCGAATCCAGAATGGTCCAGCGATTAATTCATGTGCGAAAATCAATTATTTCAACATTTAATTGGCGTGACCCAGTAGAATTAGGTGAAAAAACGATTCGAGAGTTTTTAAATAAGATGGAAGAGAACCGTGGCTAGAATTCCGCAAGAGACTATCGATCGCATTCATGATTCAGCTGACATTCTGGATGTGGTATCCCGACACGTTGATTTAAAAAAACGCGGACGGAATTTCTTTGGATTATGTCCATTCCATAATGAGAAAACGCCTTCATTTAGCGTGGCGCCGGATAAGGGTATTTATCATTGTTTTGGGTGTGGAAATGGCGGCAATGCCGTCAACTTTATCATGGAATTTGAAAAAATAAGTTTTGTGGAAGCACTTCAAGAGTTAGGGGACCAGTTTGGCATTCCCGTTGAGTTTTCTGGGAACGATGAATCCAAAGAGTTTTTTACCCACTTATATGATATTCATCAATTGGCCACAAACTTATATCATGATGCACTTTTTTCAAATCGAGGTGAAGATGCAAAAAAATATTTATTGGATCGTGGGTTAAGTGAAGAATCATTAAAATTATTTAAGGTGGGCTTAGCCCCCGCAGGTTCATCTTATTTATGGAATGCGGTAAAAGGAAAGAATTATAGTCAGGAAGTATTAGAGAAGTCTGGATTGTTTGGTTTTTCTAATAATGATGTTTACGATCGATTTCGTTCTCGGATTATGTTCCCAATATCCAATGCATCTGGGAAAATAATTGCTTTTGGCGGTCGTGTATTTGGAACAGATGATCCCGCAAAATATATGAATTCTCCAGAAACACCCCTTTACAGAAAAAGTGAAGTATTTTATGGACTAAATCTTACGCGAGACGATATTCGAAGAAGTGAATCCGCTATTTTAGTCGAAGGGTATACAGACTTAATTCAACTTTATCAGGCCGGAATCAAAAATGCTGTGGCAGTCTCCGGTACGGCATTCACAGAGACACATGTTCAGCAAATCCGTCGATTTTCCTCAACGGTATATTTGGCGTACGATGGTGATTCTGCTGGGATAAAGGCCGCATTGCGGGCAGGGTATGTATTGTTAAAGGGCGACGTTGAACCCTATGTAATTGAGATTCCGGATGGAATGGATCCTGACGATTGGATTCAGAAGGATGGTGGAAAAGAATTCAAATCGATTGGAATAAAAAAAGCATCCGGATTGTTAAGATTCCATTTAAAGACCGCCGGATTTAAAGATCTATCTTCCTCAAACCGTTCAAATTTAATTAAAGAAATTTTAACAGAAGCGGCAGGAATTTCCGACCCAATTGTTCGCCAAGGTTTTATTAAAACGTTGGCACAAGTGAGCGGCGTAGAAGAGAATCAAATGGTGCATATGTTTTCTCAGCAACTCAGGAAAAAACGCCCAAATTCAAAATCAAAAGAATCCTCCAAAAAACCACAATTATTTACCACAATCAATGCCAAAGCTGAATTGGGAATTATCAAAGTGTTGGCAGGGAATAATACCAAAGCGAAGGAGATCATTAAAGAAAAGTTGGATTTGGATCGGTTCGATAATGAACAATTGAAGAAATTGGCCCAATTATTAATAGACAAAACCCATGTGAACCCAGCAGAAATTATCACTTTTTATGATTCTGCTGAAGATCGGGATATGATCACCCGAATTCTCATGGAAGAAGATGAAACAACGGAACCGCTTCAAATGGCAGAGGAATGCTTAAAAACCTTATCTAAAGTATCTGTTAAAGAAAAGATTCGCGAACTCAGAATAAAAATTCGCGAAAAAGAATCCGATGGTGAAGATACATTAGAACTGATGAAAGAAGTTGTAAAACTGCAAAAGGAAATCAATGGTTAGGTTATTTATATTTATTTTTTTGAGCACCTTTATAAGTTCTCAGGAAATTGATTGGAATGAAAAACCCACCCCAATTACAGCGTTGCATATTTTTTGTGATACAGAGGGGATTCCCATTTATGTAGATGGCATTCAAGTGGGTGCCTCACCGGTAAAATCTCCTATACAAGTGGCGCCAGGTTGGCATCAAGTGAGCTATTTCCCTCCGGAACTATCGGCAAATACAAGTTCAATCTCCCAAAATAGAAAAATGCGAGATATGATAAAGTTGGCTCGGCAAGATGTGTTGGTCGAAGAAGGAAAAACAATTCGAGTGGTGTTGAGTTATCGTTCGATTGAAGCCGCGGCCATGGAATATGAGACAAAACTATCCAGCAGCCGATGGGTAGGATTGGGGATGGTATTTACCGTATTTAGTCTCATTGCTTGGGGATTGATGTAAATGAAACGGTTCATGATAATAATAATGGTTTGTGCTGGATTTAGTCAACCGGATTCAACTGTAAAGATTTTTTCTACGGATCTCATGCGAACCAATATTCTTACAGGGAAACCCAAAGAGTCTGTGAAAAAAAACGAAGCCCATTTTCGGGCCGTATATTATCCATCGGGAGAATTGAAAAGTGTAGAATTTTTCCCTGCTAACTGGGATAAAGGGCGGAGAAAAAAAGTAAAATCACCCAATAAGTTGAGATTGTATTACCAAAAGTGGAATCCCAAAAAACAGGAACTTTTAGAAGGAATTACCAAAAAAAGCGCAAGGGGGGAATCCCATTATCGTGCGACTTTAGATGGAAAAGGCTTGGTACAGGATGTGGATTACTTCAACCGCTACGGAAAGATATTGTGGACCTATCATATGCGTTGGAACGATGAAGGAAAATCGACAGAGTATGATATAGAATTTTATTCAAAGCGCAATTTATCAGAACTGAATCAAGAATTGTTTGCCCCGGATTTAAGTACAATTCGCCCAGGATGGATGGCAAGGTATCAATTAAATAATCAAGGGGTAACGCAGGGCGTAAAAGTATTCGACCAGTATGAAAATTTGTATTATTTTTATCAGTTCAACTATGGCGAAAATGGCCTCAGGTCTAAATATTATCGGGCAGATTCAGTATTGGTTGGCAGCCATACGGTGCGATTTGATAGTGATAAGAAGCCGGTACGGTTAACCTATTATAATGAAAATGGGATCATGAAAAATGCCATTGCATATGAATATCCAAAAGATGCTGAAAAAATCATATCTCAGATGAATAATAAAGGGCAAGTCATTGAGCGACGAATTATTCCGAAAAAGGAAAAATAATAAGATTTTTC
The DNA here is from genome assembly GCA_018674655.1 of Fidelibacterota bacterium. Taxonomy (GTDB): domain Bacteria; phylum Fidelibacterota; class Marinisomatia; order Marinisomatales; family TCS55; genus TCS55. Next base: position 4,300 of record JABGZQ010000049.1, read on the forward strand.
CACATAACAGGTTTTGATAAAGGATTTATAAAATGAAAATTTTAGTAACGGGCGGCGCCGGATATATCGGATCTCATGTGGTATTGGCCTTGTGTGAGGATGGGTACAATGTGGTGGTGTTAGACGACCTTTCGTCAGGGAATAGAGACGCGGTGGATGACCGTGCCGTATTTATTCAAGGATCAACCTTAAACAATGATGATGTAGTAACTGCATTAAATGGGGTGGATGCGGTAATTCATTTAGCCGCATTCAAGGCAGCGGGAGAATCCATGATAGACCCGGGTAAGTATTCCCACAATAATATTACAGGCACAATTTCTTTACTCAACGCAATGATAACGAATGGCGTGAATCAATTCATTTTTTCTTCTACGGCAGCGGTGTACGGTTATCCAAAATATTTACCTATAGATGAAAATCATCCCGTTGAACCGATTAATTATTATGGATTTACCAAGCTTGAAATTGAACGAATATTAAAATGGTATGGCGATTTGAAAGGGTTGAAATATGCGGCATTGCGATATTTTAATGCAGCTGGATATGATCCCCAAGGCAGGATTCAATTCTTAGAAAATAATCCGGCGAATTTAATTCCCATTGTGATGGAAGTCGCATCGGGAAGGCGAGAAAATATGAATGTTTTTGGCAATGATTATGATACCACCGATGGTACCGGCGTCCGGGATTACATTCATGTAACAGATTTAGCATCAGCTCATGTGAAGGCCATTGAATATTTGAAAGCAAATGACAGTATTACTGTAAATCTGGCAACAGGAGAAAGCCATTCTGTATTGGATGTCATCAATAAGACAAAAGAAATATCTGGGAAAGAGATTCCCTATAATATTGTGGAACGTCGTCCCGGTGATCCGGCAGAATTGTATGCCGGAACAACATTGGCCTTTGATCAATTGAACTGGAGAGTAAAACATTCCGATTTGAACGCACTGATCAAAACGACCTGGCAAGTTTATAAATAAATGAAAGACAATCCATTTATAGGGCTCGCCGGTAATATCGGTGTAGGCAAAACAACATTTACAAAAAAAATGGCAGACGTTTTTGGCTGGTCTCCTTTTTATGAATCTGTGGCTGATAATCCATATCTCAGTGACTTTTATGGTGATATGAAGCGCTGGAGTTTCAATCTTCAGATTTATTTTCTACATCACCGGTTTAAAGCGCAGAAAGAAATATTTGAATTAAGCGGTGGTGTGGTTCAAGATCGCACCATTTATGAAGATGTAGAAATATTCGCCAGAAATCTTTATGAAATGGGCCGAATGGACGATCGTGA
>JABGZQ010000105.1 GCA_018674655.1 Fidelibacterota bacterium
AATAAAGGTGGAGGGGCTTTTTCCATTCAATGTGGCATATATGCGGCCGAATTGGGTTTTTAAATATTTTTTGGCACCTTCCATAGATTTACCCGTCAGGTTCAATAAGCCTACTTTGTCATCGTAAATCTTTCCTTCGCGGTTTATGGTGTAGGTTTGTCGCAATTGAGTTTCACCCCATAAGGATAAAACCAATTCATCACCGGGGCCCAATTGATAGTTCGCAGGCGTGGGTAGATTCTCCCAAAAAGCAACTGTATCTCGTAGTGTGAAAAAATCATAACCAAAATGCTTTAAGCCCAAGGATTTTAATTCTTCATCAACTTCTACAGGTTGAAATGGCGTTATTTGGGCTTGACGCGGCAAGCCTGTGATGGGATCAACGCTCCGATCTACCCCGGTTGGGAGCTGAAGCTGATTCTGCCTCTTCTCATATTCCGCTTTAAGCTTTTGCAATTCCTGAATGGACTGTCCATACCCCAATGCAAAGGCACTCACGAAGAGGACATACACAATATGTTTATATTTGTTTATCATAATTTTATCTCAATATGGAGGAAAATAAGATTATTACTGGTGAATTCATACCTTTTTTCATGGCTCCGCCCTGTCAGTCCCATTCTTGGGCCTGACCACGGCTCGTATATTATAAATCATACCCATCTCTGGGGTTGAAAACCCATATGGGGGTTAATTGTATACTTTTTTAGAGAATTATCAATTTGTGACCGAACACTGGCGACAATAATACAGTGAATACACTGATCATGGATGTGATATAGATCACTTTTCCGCATGAAATTATTTTGATAATTCTCTTTATCTGACCTAAATATACACAAATATAATAAAATATGGCTAATAATATAAATATATTGTTAATATATATTTAGCCGTTAAGAAGGACGAAAGAAGATGTCAGACATCAGAAATCAGATAGCAGAAGGAAAAAGGAAGATATCAGTAGACAGAGGGGAAAGAAGAAGTCAGAAATCAGATAGCAGAAGGGAAAAGGAAGATATCAGTAGGCAGAGATCAGAAAGAAGAAAGAATCAGAAATTATAGAGAAGAAGGGAAAAAGAAGCAAACAAAGATTTGCAGGATGCTATTAATTCGTTATAATACATTGGTAGTCAAAAAAGAAGAGATTTGGTAGTTGGTAATTTTAATAAATTCATCTGAAACAATTATGGGTTTAAATAGATTTAAGACTAAAACGTTGATCAATCAAATTTATCTTCACCCTTTTAATTTTCTCACACTTTGTGGGAATTAACTTTGGAAACCAAATGAAAATACTTGTGACCGGCGGATGTGGATTTATCGGTAGTAATTTTATTATTGAACAAATTACCCATACAGAAAATCAAATACTGAACCTGGATAAACTGACTTATGCGGGAAATTTGGAAAATCTCAAATCCATTGATGGAGATCTAAATTATCAATTCGTGGAAGGGGATATATGCGATGGGGAACTGGTTTCTGATACCCTATCTGATTTCCAGCCAAATGCGATTGTCCATTTTGCTGCCGAGTCTCATGTGGATCGATCCATTGATGGTCCCATGGCTTTTGTAGAAACCAATGTAATTGGAACGGCGACCCTGCTCAATGCTTCTAAAGGTTATTTAGAAGTCAGAGGTCAGCAGTCAGAAAAAAATAAATTCCGATTTTTGCATGTAAGTACGGATGAAGTGTTTGGTTCATTGGGTGATAATGGCTTTTTTAAAGAGACCACCCCTTATGATCCCAGCTCTCCCTATTCCGCCTCTAAAGCATCCTCAGATCACCTCGTTCGGGCGTGGCATCGTACTTATGGCTTCCCCGCTTTGATTACCAATTGCTCCAATAACTACGGTCCCTATCAATTTCCGGAAAAACTGATTCCCCTCATGGTTGCCAATTGCGTGGATGAAAAACCACTCCCTGTTTATGGCGAAGGGCTCAACGTGCGGGATTGGCTCTATGTAACCGACCATTGTGATGCCATATATACAGTCCTTAAAAATGGGCAAATCGGAGAAACCTATAATATTGGGGGCTATAATGAAATAAAAAATATAGATATTGTGAATACCATCTGTTCAACGCTCGATGAATTAAAGCCCAGATCGAATGGGGGTTCATATTCTGAACTTATCACTTATGTCACCGATCGCCCGGGGCATGATTTCCGTTATGCTATAGATGCGAGTAAAATCAACAAGGACCTTGGGTGGTCTCCAAAAGAAACATTTGAAACGGGAATAAGGAAAACCATTCAGTGGTATTTAGATAATGAACAGTGGTGGCGAAACATTCAAGGTGGGACGTATAATCAGGAACGGTTGGGATCAAAGAAGTCAGATTGAAGAAATCAGAAGGCAGAGGGAAGATAGAAGAGGTCAGGTTGAAGAAATCAGAAGGCAGAGGGAAGATAGAAGAAGTCAGGTGACAGAAAGAAGAAGATCGATTTGAAAGGTAAAAAGTTAAATGGGATTTGAACAGCTTGAAGTTTGGAAACGATCATCTAAACTCTGTACGGAGATTTATAAACACTTTAATAATTTCAAGGATTTTGGATTTAGAGATCAAATCACTCGGTCTTCACTTTCAATCCCAAGTAATATTGCTGAAGGAGAAGAAAGGGGCACTATAAAAGAAAATATACAATTTTTGATATATGCTCGGGGGTCTTGCGGGGAACTTAGAACGCAAATATATATTGGGTCAGATATCGGATATATAGAAAATGATATGGCAAGTAATTGGATTCAGGAAACTAAAGAAATTTCTGCAATGATTGTTGGTTTAATAAAATCAAAGAAATCTGAGCTCTGATTTCTGAAATCTTGAAACTTTAACAATTGAAAACACTAGTGTAATGGGTAGTATAATAACTTTATGAATACAATTAAACTTGTTCTGCTTCGCCATGGCGAAAGTCAATGGAATTTAGAAAATCGATTCACGGGATGGACTGACGTTGGCCTTACAGATAAAGGGAAAGCGGAAGCCAAATCCTCAGGGCAACTATTAAAAGAAGAGGGATTTGATTTTGATCTTGTGTATACCTCCGTTCTAAAACGGGCAACAGGGACCATGGACATATGTCTGGATGAAATGAATATAATCAATGTCCCCATCATCTACGATTGGCGCCTCAATGAACGCCATTACGGCGCTCTGCAGGGATTGAACAAGGCTGAAACAGCTGAAAAGTATGGTGATGAACAAGTGCTCATCTGGCGACGTAGTTATAGTACGCCTCCGCCACCTTTGGATATTGAAGATGAGCGACATCCTCGTCTTGATGAGCGATATAAAAACTTAACACCATCTCAGCTTCCTGCATCGGAATGCTTGAAAGATACCGTGGATCGTTTTCTCCCCTTCTGGCATGAAACCATTGCCCCATCAGTTCAATCGGGAGAAAAGGTCTTAATCGTGGCTCACGGGAATTCGCTACGGGCGCTCGTCAAATATTTGGATAAAATTACTGATGAGGAAATTGTGGGACTTAACATTCCTACGGGTGTGCCATTGGTTTACGAATTGGATAGTGACCTAACACCTATCAAACATTATTATCTGGGAGATCCGGAAGCTATTGCAAAAAAGGCGGCGGCGGTTGCAGCGCAGGGGACAAAAAAGAAATCGGATTGAAGATATCAGAATTCAGAAATAATAATTAAGATATTAGAGGGGCTTAATTTGTTTCACATTATACTCTTCGAACCGGAGATACCTCCAAATACGGGCAATATTATTCGCCTTTCTGCCAATACGGGGTTTGAAGTTCATTTAATTGAACCACTTGGATTTAAGGTGGATGATAAAAGCCTGAAACGGGCGGGAATGGATTATTTGAAAAAAACTGATTTCCAAGTTTGGATATCTTTGGACGAATGTTTAAACACCCTCGATCCTCAAAATATTTATACAGTTTCTACCAAAGGGAAGTCAATCTATTCTGATTTAACATATTCACAAGGCGATGCATTCATTTTTGGACCTGAAAGTCGTGGGTTGCCCCAAACAATTATTGATAAGTATGAATCCATCACTATTCCCATGAAATCAACGGGACGTAGTATTAACCTGGCGAATGCCGTATCTATCGTTGCTTATGAAGCCTGGCGGCAGAATGCTTTTAAATAATCCAGGATGCCACATCTTCGCCGATGGCGATGGCGGAGGTGAGTCCAGGCGATTCGATACCGATTAAATTAATCCACCCAGGAAACCCTTTGCCTTCCTCGTGGGAAATATAAAAATCAGGCATGGGATTTTCATTCAACCAGATCTTGGGACGAATGCCGGCAAAATCGGGAGAAAGGTCTTCTTTTTCAAGATTAGGGATATACCGATGGCCTTCTGTGAAAAACTGATCTATTAAATTTTCCTCCACATCATAATCTTCTGTACGGTCCTGAATCCAATGAGCGCTGGGTCCCAATTTCACCATTTGAGATTCATCAAAACTTAAGTGAATCCCCAGTGAGCCGTGTTTTTTATCCGGGAGTGGATACACCAAATGGTTAAACGCACCCCGCCATTTTGAGGACAGCTTATAGTAACACCCTTTAGAGTATCTAAGGGTTGGATAATCGCCACCCAACATTTGAGCCACC
>JABGZQ010000107.1 GCA_018674655.1 Fidelibacterota bacterium
TGGCTCCCAACTCTTCAAAAAATATATACGGAACCCCTTGAGAGTTCGAAACCTTGGAGTAAAGATGAAGAATGTATTCACCTGCTTTTTCATCCTGAAACTCCCTTAGATCTACCCGAATATCCATCCCACTTACATATTGATCTATTACCTCGGGCACAGGGACAAGGATTGGGTAAAAAAATGATGGATTATTTTTTAAATCATATGAGAGAACGAGGTTCAAAAGGGCTACACCTTGGATTGGGCATTCAGAATTATCGTGCTTTTAACTTTTACAAAAAATACGGGATGACTGAACTGAATCGAGATAGTGATTCTATTATTATGGGAATCTTATTTGAATAATATTATTCAAAAACTAAAATGTCAGGGTTATTCGCACCCTATATTCACTTCATTTGTATTTATAATTCTTGGGATCAATCTTTTTGCTCACCGTCCTATTCAAATAATTAATGCTGTTTCACTTAAACCGGATATTAATTATTCATTACATTTAAATAGTATTCGTTATTTCCTCGAACCGATTGTGGGATTTCCATTGTTTTATCTTAGATCTGGGGATCCTGTAGAAGAATATATTGTTTTATGGATTTGGATATTTTTCTGCGTAGGTGTTTATTTTATTTATAGTTATGGAATAAAATTCTATGAAAAGTGGCTTTTATCAATCCCGGCTATTTTGGGGTTAGCCTATTTTATTTTGGTTTGGATGATTTTTTGGCCCCTACCATCTAATACAATTGTCAATGAGTCTAAATCGAAGATTTTATTTAATACCCACGCCCATTCCTACTTTAGCCATGACGGTTTAATCACACCTGCGGAGCAAATGAATTGGCATAAGAATAATGGGTTCGATGCATTCTTCTTAACAGAACATAATCATAATCTCAAGACCTTAGATTTGGTTCAACAACAGAGAAATGGTCAATTAACACAAAATCCACACGTGATGGCTGGTATCGAATATTCAGGTAGTAACCATATGGTGCTACTCGGATTAACTGACTCGCTTATTACCTTCGGAAAGAAAGATTCAGTCGTTATTCCGGAAGTGCATAGGCAGGGTGGCGTAGTAGGCGTGGCACATTGGTTTGATGGACAAAAAATGTCGATCAATTATTATATAAATTTAGGTGTTAATGGATATGAAATAGTCAATAAGAACCAATTAGCCTATCCAAAGTCAATTCATCATGATATTATTGATGCATGTGAAAACAATAAAATGTTTTTATTAGGTGGTGCAGACTACCATGGTTATGGGCCTACATGTGGTACATGGAATGTTTTAGATATCTTTGATTGGCAAGACCTTAGCCATGTCGAAAAGACAGAGTCTATTATGAACGGTTTAAAGGATGGAAAAACCCAAGTCATATATTATTCTGATAGGAATATAATATCTTTCGAAAATATTTGGTTAAGCCCACTTCTCAATATTATGAACTACTTCAAGGGATTAAATATTTTTCAAATAATATCCTGGATCGGGTGGGGTGTATTATTCATCTCCTTGGGGATTAAAATAAATAAAAAATTTATCCTTCAATGGGTTCCATTAATAACTGGGAGTATAATTATTATAAAAGGTAGAATATTGCTTGAAAAATCAATTTCCGTGGTTCAACAAAATGACGTGTTGGTCGAGTTTGGTGATTTGTTTACGGTAATCGGATGTGGGTTTATTTTGAGTGGAATAATTGTTTGGGGACTCCTTAAGAAATTCCCTTCAATTATTCCTGATTAATCTCCCCTTTTGATCCATTTCTCGTTAAAAGATGCATGTAAAATAGTTTTACCTTTTTGATTGCGATAAGAATAGGAAACATGAATCATACCATCTTTTGTTTGAATCATGGAAGGATAAGAATAGCTTTCCGATTTATCAGGAGATATTCCAATGTGGCGAGTCCATTTCCATGTTTTACCTTCATCCTTAGACAATGATACAGCCCAACTATTTCGGTTTTTTTCCGTATCATTATAAATCATAACCCAATCTCCATTTTTTAATACAATTGCATCAATACTAGACCCTGGATTTAAAATGTTAGTATCAGTTGCAAAAGTCCAAGACTCACCTTGATCTGGAGACTCACTCACCAAAATTTTATATGGTGCACTACCATTGTCTCTCATATAAGCAACAATCGTCCCATCTTTTTTTTCTAACAGTGCAGGTTGAACGGGCCCAAACCCCACAATAGGTTTACTTGATTTCCAAGTATGCCCATTATCATCGCTTATCCCTAATAGTGAAATATTGTATCCATCAGAATAAAGAGGAAGTAGCACTCTACCAGTAGATAGTGTTATAGGATGAATGCGAGTCATCCAACCTTTTTGTCGTTTTTCTTTATCCATAGCGGCTTTCACTATAAGTTTCTCATAAGGCAATGCATACTCTGACCACCCTGGATCTGAATAATTAGTTTCAAATCCTTTTTTTATTTCGTTATAAAAAGATTCACCTGGCTTTAAGATAATAATATCTTGCCAATCCCAGTTTGGTGCACCAGGATTTAAATAGTTGGAAGAAATTTTATATCGTAGTACAGAATTTTCCCACCCATTTGCACGGACTGCAATCCAGAATAGCATCAATTCATCCTTTTCATTGATGAATAATACAGGATTACAATCTGGGAGGTCAGGCGTATCTGCCATGATAAATATAGGCTCCCAATCTGACGACCCCTTTTTTAAACGTGATCCTTGGATTATTACATCATTGGCTGTTCTTTCTCCAGACCCATAAAACCAACATGCAAGTAAATCACCATTAGGCGCTTCAATAATACTACTCCCATGAACATGTTGATTTTGAAAAGGGAAAATAGGTGTTTTAGTAATTCCCTTTGGAAGGATGAATTCAATAGAAAGTACTATAACAAAA
>JABGZQ010000108.1 GCA_018674655.1 Fidelibacterota bacterium
AACTTACCAGTCAGCTTGGCAAGGCCGGTATCACAATCAATGTATCTGACCCCGGAGAAGAATTGGAATCCTGCTTGAAAGATTTTACCTATACTCAGGATGATGGAAGACTCCATTTCACGACACAAGATCCGGAAGAAGTCCTTCCCGAAATCATTAATGCGCTCACCCAACAAGGGTGCCATGTTCAGCGGGTTGAAACAACCAAGTCTTCTCTGGAGGATGTTTTTTTAAGCCTCACAGGGAAAGGAATTAACGAATGAATTGGGTTGGACTCTGGACACTCACATCGCGGGAAGTGGGTCGTTTTTTTGCTGTTTACCGGCAAACAATTATTCCGGGATTCATTTCCTCCATTTTATATATATTGATATTCGGGTTTACCCTAGAAAGACGCATATCTACCATTGATGGCATTCCCTATACCATGTTTATTATACCAGGCCTAATTATGATGAATACCCTAACCAATGCGTCGTCTAATTCATCTTCATCCATGCTCCAGATGAAATTATTAGGGCAATTGCCGGATCTCCTTCAAGCTCCATTGTCAAGTTTTGAAATTTCTATGGCATATATCATTGGTGGAACAATCAGGGGAACGGTAAATGGTCTTTTAATTTTATTGGTGGGAATTACTTTGGGTGGTATTTCTGTGATACAGCCTTTCGCAACGGTGGGATTTATTATTCTGGTTTCTGTGGCTTTTTCTAGTATTGGATTTTTATTAGGACAATTAGCAGATACGTGGGATCAACTGGCAACGCTACAAAACTTTTTTCTGACACCCCTGAGTTTTCTTGGCGGAATATTTTACTCGATTAAAATGCTTCCGGACTGGGCACAAGCAGCCAGCCTCTACAACCCTATTTATTATATGATTAATGGACTTCGTTTCACCATTTTAGGTGTATCTGATTCTCCGCCAATGACAAGTTTTATTGTGGCCTTCCTAATGACAATCGGCTTTTTTACTTTGGCTGTTTTACTCATGGAAAGCGGTAAAAAAATAAAGCAATGAAGCGAATCTTTGTCCTTTTTTTTATCGGGCTCGCAACTGTCAGTTCTCAAACGGATTCTCTTAATTGGAAACAGTACGGCCGCATAGGGGGTGCAAGTGCCGAAAAAATAAATGGTGGATTTGGATACTATCGGTTAAACCGGCAAACAGATAATACATTTCGAGACCTAAGACTGTTTGGTTATGGTTTGCAAAAAGAATCATTTATTTATATTCGGTATAAATCCAGCGATAAATATGTTTCTGCACCACGTTTTTACCGCTATACAGTCACTTCTTATCGGAAAAATACACGGGCCGGCGTAAAACTCCAATACCACTTCAATCAGGGGTTTGGTCTATTTTTAAAAGAATATGAAAAGGGTCTTGTGAATATGGAAATCGGCCATGCATTTGATATGTCTGACTACCTCAATGAAGAAAGAAAAACATCTTACCTAAAGACCGGCATTTTTTGGGATCATAATGCTTCCAGGTTTTCAACCAAATTAGAAGTGGAACATTTTCAACAAATCAGTGAAATCCATGTGAGCAATCTCACACGTAACCAATATCTTTTTGAATTAATTTTTCCCATTAAAAATGGGATATCCATAAATATGAACTATGAATTGGAAGATTATCTGGGCCAGGACCAGACAAATATTTCATCTATATCGATTGCTATGGGTTGGCGTGGAAATTTGGAATGGACTTTTTAGTATGGTGAAATTGATAATTAAACACCTCATTTTTATATTAACATTCTTGGGGGTTTGTGAAGCCCAGAAAAATCAACCGGAAATCACGAGCCAAAAACGCCCACTAATTATTCTACCTGCAGAACAGGGGGATGATGCCACATCAATTCACTATCAACTTGTAGAAATTGTGGCAGCCGAAGCATCACAATTGGGACGATATAATGTATTTAACAGGCAAGATTTAAAGAAAATATTCGAAGAGCAGGCCTTATATATGGCTGGGATTATTAATGATTCGTCAATCATCGAATTTGGGGAAATCGCAGGTGCAAAAGAAGCCATGCTTATTAAGCTTATTCAATTTGATCAAAGGGGTATACCCAAAACTGATGAAAAAGAAGAAGAAACCAATTTTTTTGATGTAATTGTCGCCATTGTTGATGCGTCTGCTACGAAAGAAAAGGGGGAGCCCCACCCTGATAATATTCAAACCGTTTTGGCTTTTTCTATTAAAACAATTGATGTGGAAACAGGGCAAACACTGAATTCCCATTATATAAGCGCAGAACACACTGGGGGCGGTCGAGGAAAATCTTTGAAAACAACCTTACGACAGGCCCGTCGAAAACTATCTGTAAAGTTGCGACAAATGTATAAACTCACCAGCCAAGTTTTAGAATCCGATCGAAAAGAAATCATGCTTGTTTTAGGTGAAGATATGGGTGTTAAAAAGGGAACTATTTTTGAAATTTCTTCGTTGGATGAAACAAAAATATTCGGTGATCGAAAAATAGTTGTCCCAGGTAAATCGGTAGCCCTTGTCCGTGTGTTGGAATTAAGTAAAGATGCTAATCGCAGTCAAATTGTCCGTCGATGGGGAAAAATTATCAACGGGTATAAAGCAACGGAAAAAACCCATTTTATGCCGGCATATTATATTGCAGGATCTTTTGGAACAGATCAAAGTGACTTCAATATTGGTGGTGGTATAAACTTTAACCCCTTTAATAAAACCAATTTTAAAATTGGTTTTCAGTTCGGGTCTGCGCAGGATAGTCGAAATAATCACGATTTAATTATTGGTGTTCCCTTCGGTTTGACTGCCAATATTATTCATACACCCTCATTTTCTCTTGGTGGCACAATAAACCTCCATGCCAACGCAGTTTTTAGGCAAGATGATGATGGAAATTCTGTATCTGCATTTTATGGTATACCCAAAGTTGGTTTAGAAACAATATTCATGACATCCCCACATCGAGACTGGATTTTTGGTTTAGAATATTCGGTTGGTTCTATGACAGGTGGATGGGGTTATACCAAAGGTGAGGGAGAAGATGTTGAAACAGAGCCGGCAGTATGGAAATCCAAAATGGGACCTTCTCCTGCATTGAACCCATCTGGGTTATTTTTCACAGTTGGAGTTCGGTTTTTGAATTTTTAGGATTTAATTATATATCAACGGCACAAAGGACAAAATTGTCCGGGGATGCTCATCTGTAATCATCAAAAATCCCTTATTCCCAAGACGAACCAATCCCTCCCAATTTCGAGGTTTTTCTGACAAAACAAGCTGAACAGGCGGTGCATCAGTCCGGGTTATTGAATCACCGTCAATTTTTAATTCCACCAACCGTTCTACATGTTCATATTTCTGATGGGTTTCCCCTTCATTAAATCCGTCTAAAATAAAATCTTTCCCTGGAAGAAGTATTTTCCTCTCACCTGGCCAATAATGATTCAACGCCCAAAATCGCCCCTTACCATCAACAGCTGAAACATCGGTAATTCTATATTCAATGTTTGGGATTGATAGGTTCGTTTTATATTTGAGCGCATTTGTATATAAATCTGCTTTAGGGTGTTTCATTACATTCATCCCATTGGCTTCAAAAAACACCATTAAGCTGGCGTTGTATTTTAGAATACTTTCAAAACCCATATTTTTAAGATTTACTGGGACATTGAGCTGTTCAAGTTTTCCCGGGTTTATTGACAGTTCTTTCTTTTTAAAATTCATTTCTCCCGTAATAAGAAAACTCTTCATAACACCATCATGTTTTGACTCAATGATCAAAAAGGCTTTTTGGCCCATAAAGCATATGGCTTCAAACCCTTCAAACCCGCCAATTTTATTTTCAAAACTGGGCATGGATATTCGGATTGGTTTTGGTTTTAATCCACTGGTTCTATCGCCATCAAGCCAATCATTAATTGATTCTTTTGATAAATAATAAAATCCCGGTGCTTCTTTATCAACATATTGGGGCATCAAAATTAAATTGTCCCCATACCATGCCAAGCCAGACATTTCCAAGTTTCGTTCTGCCGCTTCGCCTTTTAAAGGTATTTCAATCGGCAGCACTTCACCCGCTAACATGAATTGAATTGAAAATAGGATCGTAATGATTAATTTCATTTTTTATCCTAAGCTTACTTCACGTATTTCTTATACCAGCCCACAAGACGATCCATATAATCCAGCTTATGAGCCCGTTCAATCAACCCATGGGGCTCACGGGGGTAGAGTACCAATTCTGTATCTACTCCTTTAATTCTTAATGCCTGCCACAATTCCATACTTTGCTCAGGATGTACACGATCATCCTTCAGTCCGTGGATAATTAATGTCGGTGTATGGGCCATATTGATATGTGAAATGGGTGATCTTTCCCAGTGGAGTTCTGGGTTATCAAACCACCACTGATTCCAATGAACATCGGACATTTCATAAGGGATATCTGTGGTGCCAGTAAAACTAATCATGTTTGTAAGTCCCGCAGCCACCATTGATGCTTTAAAGCGATCTGTATATTTGGTTGCTGCCCAGGCGGAGAAATACCCACCATAGGACCACCCACCAGTTCCTACTTTATCATTATCCACAATTCCTTCCGCAACAAGGTGATCAATTCCTGAGAGTACATCTTCAAACTCCATCCCGCCCAAATCGTCATGATCCGCTTTTGAAAAGGCAACCCCTTTACCTCCGCTGCCCCGATAATTTGGTTCTAGAACAACAAATCCTTCCGCTGCTAAAAGCTGAACTGGGTAAGTGGCCCGGGTATTCCACCCATCCAGACTGGTGCCTTCAGGACCACCATGGATCTGTAAAACAAGAGGGTATCTCTTTCCTTTTCTGTATTTCAAGGGATAGGTAAGTACTCCTTCAATCTCGAGCCCATCTGGTCCGAGCCATGAAATGATTTCCTGTTTTGCCAAATCAATGTCATCAAACCCTTTGTTTGTGTGGGTAAGTCTTTTAATGACATTTGACCCTAAAGATCCTACATATAATTCATTGGGGTGACCATGAGAACTGGCCGTAATAACCAGTTTTCCAGATGGCTTATGGTATGAAACAGAAGACAGAATTTCATCTGGCGCCAGTACATCGGTTTGGTTGGCCATCCCTTCTTGAGATTTTCCTTTTGTATTAATGGTGGAAAGAACCGTCTTTGTGCCTCTATAGGATTTCCCCAAAATCGTATTGTCGTCCACCCAATCCACCGCAACAAAGGATTCCTTAAAATCCGGGGTTAATAAATTGGCTTTACCCCCTTTTAGGGATACGGTATAAATACTTTGGGACAGGGGATCATTATAACTGGTGGCACCTAAAAAAGCCAGATTTTCACTGTTTGGTGAAATAGCCATATCACCCAGTTTTCCCGGTGTTTCCAAAATTTTCTTTGGGTTGCCGCTGGGTGCCCTCACGCGGTAAATAGAGCGGTCCAGTAAATCCCTGTCGGCCCCCGTTTTATCCGTCGCCTGGAATACAATCGTTTTGCTATCCGAAGACCACTTGAAACTGGCCACATTCAAATCTTGTTTAAACACTTTCTGGTAGGTAGCGGCTTTTACATTGTAAACCCACAAGCGAGTATAGATATGCTGCTGATCCATCACAATCATATCAAGCCCTTCTTTTTCCGCTTTTTTCTGATCGTCAGATTTTTGATCCCGAGAAGTAAAGGCAATCCATTTCCCATCAGGAGACCACTGGTAGGAACCCACTCCTGTTTTATGGTCCGTTAACAATTTTGCTTCTCCTCCCTTGAAGGGCAGAATATAAATTTGGGTTCCAGGGTTGTGATCTTTTCTTCTGGATAAAAACGAAAGATGCCCATTAGGTGTCCATTGAGGAGACCAGCTATTCACCGGAGAAAAAGTATATTGTCGCTGATCAGATCCATCCAATTTGGTAATCCAAATTTCGCGATAACTGCCGCCCCGTTTTTCATCTGCACCGCGAGGAATGATTTTCACATAAGCAACATGATTGCCACTGGGATCAATAACAGGTTGGGCGATATAGCGTATATTTACAATATCCTCCGCTGTAATGGGACGGTCCGCCCATACGGTAGACAATAAAAATATAAATAAAGTAAATTGTCGTTTCATCATGTTCTCCTTAAAGGGGGTTTTCTTTTCCGGGGCGATAGGAACTTTCCAAGTTTAATTTAATATCTTCCAAATCCATCCACACAGGTTTCATTTGGTGCTTTGAAAATAATTTTGCCTGGTCATCATAATGAATAGAATTGGAATCTTGGGTAGCCGAACCAAACTGGTGAATACTTTGAGCAAATACATTTCCATCTGGGTCCCATTCCACAATTTCGTAATAACAATCTCCAGCAGTCCCAACTCGGACCCCTTCTTTTTCCTTTGAATAAATAGCGCGTAAAATGTCCGGGCCTCCGCTTAATGGCAAATCCGTATTCCCTCTTCGAAGCCGCATAATATCACCCCATTTTACATCAATGGTGCCAAATTTTTCATTTAACGAATTCACTGTTTGTTTCAACCTTTTCATAATCCGATCATATTTGTATTTATACTTTTCGGGATTGTATTTTGGACGAATCGCACTAATGGCTAAATGGGTCGCCACACTTAGACTATCTGTATCTAAATTCCAATTTTGGAGTAAATCCAATGCCTTCATAATGTCGGGGTCTTCGCTGGATGCTTCTGATAAAAACTTCTTCAAATTAACAGCCATGACGGACTTTTTAGAATATTGGGTATCATATTTATATTGGTGAAATTCTTCTCGAGTGATGGATTTATCTTCGCCAAATGTTTCGTGAGCCCTCAACGCCCGATTGGTTTGGAACATCTCAATCCCCAAATTCTGGGGATAAAATGACCCATCCGGGTTGTCCCCATCTATGGAGACCAAAAATGGCGTACTGTTACAATTTTGAATAAATCCTGATTGTGGATTCACCACCTGAGGTAAATCATCGAATGCAAAGTATCCACGCCATAGTGAATAGGCTGTGTTTCCCGGTACAATATCATGCCAATCGTAGTTATCGTTTCCGCGAATAGGTAAAAGTGCATTATATACATAATACAAATTCCCATTTTTATCTGCATATGCTGTATTGAACATGGGAAGCGCCAACATACTCATGGCTTTCCCAAAATCTTCCAGGTTTCGTGATTTATTCATTCTGAACCATTGTTCAACATGTCGGACTTCTCCAAACCCTGAAAACCGAACCGCATACGTTCCATGAGGATTCCGAATGACTGGGCCATGAATGGACCAAAGTGTTTCTCGTTTGAATGTCCATTTAAATGGGCCCCATAGTTTCACCGTGATTATTGCTTCCCGAACTTCCAATGCTTCCCATTTCCCATGAAGAAAATATTGATTTTCATCTTCAGGGTGGATTTCCAATTCATATACATCAATCAAGTCAGGATCATTCACCGTATGACTCCATCCGATATTTTCGTTATGGCCTACAAATACAACCGGAGACCCGGGGAATAGCCCCCCATTCATATTCCATCCTTCTTCACTATGGAGGTGAGCTTCATACCACGCCACTGGTCCGCTCCAGGGTTGGTGAGAGTTAATAGCAATTCGGGTATATTTGTCAGCAGAACGGCTTGGAGCGACTGCAATAACATTCGATCCCAACAATGTTTGGTCAAATGGGCCCCATTCCATCTCCTCACGGTCAAATGCGAATTTTGGCTTTTCCTCTGAAGCCAACTTCCCAAGAACGCGATCTAAACCAAACATGAGGGGGGTCCGGTGAACAAATCCCGCCACAATATCTTTTCCTGAAACAGGAAATATCCCGGAAAGGACTTCCTCTGGGTGGCGTTTTGCATAATGATTGATACCATCAGCATATCCATCACAAATGGCACGAACATCTTCAGATAATTGCATTTCGTAGCCACTTTCAACCACGTCCCATATTCGAAGCAACTGGACCATAT
Organism: Fidelibacterota bacterium; assembly: GCA_018674655.1. Taxonomy (GTDB): domain Bacteria; phylum Fidelibacterota; class Marinisomatia; order Marinisomatales; family TCS55; genus TCS55. The sequence goes on from JABGZQ010000108.1 coordinate 7,957, forward strand.
AATCGTTGGCGGCACCATCTTTACCATATATTGTTGCCAGTTTTCCACGCGTGGCTAATAAAATATTTTGAATGGTTTTAAAATCATCCTCAGAGTGGGCATATGCCAACCCATAGGCTGTATCCTTATCCTTTTCTCCAAAAATATGAGGCACACCCCATGTATCACGATAAATGGTTACATCATAATCTGAGAATGTATCCAATGCAATCGGTTCATTAAATAAGGGTATATAATTTTTTCTTCCGATGAATAATCCAATCAACAATAAACCCAGTAACCAATAATATTTTTTAGACATGGTTTTGTGTCATTTCTTCAACTTGAATTCCAAACTTTTTCAAATCATTTATTAGCTTTTCATCGTCCACATAATGGATTCCTTTGATTCCCAAATTTTCAGCTGCTATTATATTATCAAGGAGGTCATCAATAAAGACTGACTCATTCGCTTTTGCTCCGGATTTTTCCAGGGCATATTCATAAATAGCACTATCCGGTTTTCTGGATCCTGCATCAAATGAATAAATTCCACCATCAATATATTCTAAAAATGAAACTTGAGATTCCAGCTCATCTTTGATATGTCGAGGGTTGGTGTTTGACAAGAGCCAAATAGTGTACTTTTCAGAAAGCGATTGGAGGAAAGACACAACTTCTGTTTCTTTCCCCAATAGTTTTTGCCACCCCCGCCAGAAATCCGATTCTTTTAAACAACATGGCTGGGGCAGTCCATCCCGAACAGATAAAAAGAACTCATGTCCGGAAATTTCTCCCCTTTCATAGGCATAATGCACTTCTAGGGGGAAGGCATCTTTGATGACGTCTACTGGTAAATCAGCACTGTCTGCTAAGTATTGGATATACCGATCTGGATGAATATGGATCAACACATTGCCGATATCGAAGAAAATATTTTTAATCATTAAAAGTGGTATTATTATGTTAAGAGAGGGCAGGAAATTAAGAAATGGGCCTGACTATTCTGAGAGATTTGGTAAAGTGGAAAATGGTTTGTAAATTTATTAAAATGATACAAAACTTCATAGCCATCCATAAAATAATTCTCTCCAATATCTTTGTCCTATGGACTGCCGGGTGCATATTGCAAAAATCGGTTATTCCCATAGATGTAAATATTCCTAAAAACCAGATGATCTACCGAGATCAAACGATGGACATTTGGGCCCATGATGGATTTGGAACATATCATCATTATACGCCTGAAGATTCCGCTCAATATTTCATAGTAGCAAATCATTTAAATTCTCACCTCGAAAGTACCTTTGCTGGATATTGTAATAAACACCGATCAATTGAAATTGTAACCGTTACACCAAAAATTGTTTCTATTATGACAGACCCAAAGAATCTAAATAACAATTTTGAATCAACATTCAACGATATATATGGGGGGCGTGAAGTTGGATCAGATGGCAGTACTCCAAGTGGCATATCGGTAATAAGAGGAAACACGCAAGGCGAAACACATTCGACTATTCAATCAGAACAAAAAGTTGATACGAAAAATTGAATTCTAGAAATTTTCTATTTCTAATTATCTTTTCATTAATTGGTTGTTTCTCTGCGCCAACATTTATTCCTGAGCCAAATCCGGCAATGGCAAATAAAATTCAATTTAATCCGGAATCAAAAGAAATTTGGGCCTTTGATTTGGAAGGTCAAGAACATTATTTCGTAAAACCATTAGATTATTACATTGATATACTCAATTCACCAAATGACTCGCTAAATAGTTTTTCCATTACTTCTTATTGTAAGTACCATCGGTCCAGCGAAATTGTTGTTATTGATGAAAAACAGGTATCCGTTTTGCAAACATTCACTATTTCAAAATTAAGTGATAAAAAAAGAAACAATTACCGAGAATCGGGAACAGGTGATGAAACGATCATACCCGGAGCCAGACTAGAAGCAACCGATAGAACTGGCAGTAGCAGTTATAGTGGAACGAGCAGTAGCGGAAATTCCGGCGGATCGGGAGGTGGTTCCAATATTACTATTGATAAGAAAAATTAGTTTTTACCATTTAAAAGGACCATCTACCAATTTCCATAAATACCAAGCAGCAACAGTACGGTAAGGGCGCCACATGTCAGCCTCCATCTCCATTTCTTTGGGTGTAGGCAAACGATCCATTTTATTGAGTCCCATAAATCCTTTTTGAATACCTAAGTCTCCAAAAGGAAATACATCGGGGCGGACGAGGGTAAACATTAGAAACATATCGGCGGTCCATTGACCAATGCCTTTCACTTTGATCAATTCGGTGCTTATTTCTTCATCAGACAATTGATCAAGATTTGATAAATCAACTTCCCCTTTTTCCCATTTATCAGATAAGTCACGGATATAGTTGGCTTTTTGGTGAGAGAGTCCGACCGAACGCAGGGTTTTATGGGGAATGGTTAAGACATCTTTTGATTTGGGAAATGACTTGGAATTAAACAGGTTTTTAAAACGTCCAAAAATAGTGGCTGCAGCCTTACCGCTCAATTGCTGATAAACAATTGAGCGCACTAATGATTCGTAATAATTATTAATGGGGTTGAATTCCGGTGGACCATATTCATCGATCAAGCGCCCCATTCGGGAATCTGATTTTCTTAAATAGTTTAAAGCTTTTTGAATCTCCATTACGATCTCTTTGAACAAATATAAAGTTGAAGAAGACTGGTTTCGTTAAATGGTTTTCCATCATAATCACCCCATTTTTCCTCTATAGTAAAATCCGAATCTGAAAGGACTCGATCCATGGTGTCTGGATAAATCATCCGCATATCAAAATCATATTCATCCATTGGTTTGCTGTTTCCTCGATTAAAAAACCAGTGAATATGGTTTATTTCTGTTTCTTCTTTATATTGGTTTTTTTGCCAAACTGTGCATTCGCCCCCATTGGGATGGATGATCGTCATTTCTTCATACTTTTTGTCAGGATCACGGTAAAGAAACTCAGGGTCCGGGACAAAAATATCTAATAAGAATTTTCCATTATCAGAAAGATGATTTTGGATTGATTTTAAACATTGAGTCATTTCTTCTTCCTTGTAAAGATGAAGAAACGAATTAAAGGGAATGAAAATTAAATCGAATTTTTGACCGAGATTAAAATCGCACATATCGCCCACAATGAATTTCCCCTCTGGATATTTTATTTTACAGTGGTCTATAAAAACTGGACTTAAGTCCAGGCCAGTATAATCATACTTTTCATCTATAAGTGGCTTTGCCACTCGGCCTGTACCACAAGCCAACTCCAAAATTGCACCATTGGTTTCTTTTGCCCAATGATTATAAAAAGGAATATCGTCTATTTTATGGGCTGTACATGCATCATAAAAAGACGGGTTGTTATACATTTGAATTTTCATGCTTTATTTGAACAAACATGATTGGTTAGAAAATTATAATTCTTTGACCCCTCTTTCAATTCTTCCCTATGACAGGGGGAATACCTCGGGGGTCTAAAAAGGAAAATTACAACTCAGCCCGGATGGATTTTCGTTCTACGTCAATCCGTTTTTTATCTTCGCCCTTTTCTTCCAAAATATCTAAAACATCCAGAGCCTGGTGATACAACCCCTGTCCTTTAAGCACATTCACTAATGTCATCGTGGCCAATCGCGGACTAATCGCAACCCCTTCTACACTTAAATCTTTGGGGAGTGGTTTTTTGGCCTTGTCCTTTTTTGGAATATCGGGAATTTTAGAACCAGAAAGCGTTTTAGCTTTTTTCTTTTTTGGTTTGGGTTTTTTAGCTGATAGAAAATCATTTGCAAACTGGTTATTTGGATCTACCTGCAATGTCCGCTTCCAACTCGCCTTTAATGTGGCTGGAGAACGATCTAATTGTTCTTGAATCATGGGAAGCGATGTTGCAGCCGCGGTGTGATCTGCAATTTGATTCAGTACTTTTTTCATCCATTTCTCGGCGCCAGTCAAATTCCCCAACCCAAGTTCGGCCTGGGATAATATAAATTGGCCATCAATCGAATTGGGATGGTGCTCTAATCCAATTTCACATACTCGCTTTGCTCGATCATATTCGTCTTTCTTTTGATACATTTCTGCTAAAACGGGGAATAATACAGTATCAAAATGATCGGCAAAATAAAGCTCTAATTCTGTCTGGTTTGTAAGATTCATTTATCTGCGATTCTCCTGAACCCAATTGGAAATATAATCCACCGTATCCTGGACGGGTGTACCGGGGCCAAACAATTTGCCCATTCCCATATCTTCTAGTGTGGCTACATCTTTTTTGGGAATGATTCCGCCACCGACTAAAAGGACATCATCTAATCCTTTATCTTTCATCAGTTTTAGCACATTTGGGAAAATAGTCATGTGGGCATTGTTCAAGCTAGATAGAGCAATCACATCAGCATCCTCCTGTAACGCAGCGGATACAATCATTTCTGGTGTTTGGCGCAAACCAAGATAGATGACTTCCATCCCCGCATCACGGTAGGCTGCAGCCAGGACTTTAATGCCACGATCGTGACCATCTAAGCCGGGCTTGGCCATGAGTATTCTTATTTTACGTTCCATAATATCAGATTAATTGTGGGGAGAAATTACATTAAAAAAGAAATTGAGTCGAGGAATGAGAATTATGGGTTTTTACTGTCTAAAACAAAGGTGACCGGCCCATTGTTCACCAAGGCCACATCCATCATGGCGCCAAATTTTCCCGACTCTACTGGGATGCCTTTTGCCTTTAACTGAGTCATAAAATATTCATAAAGGCTATTCCCCTTTTCCGGTGGTGCAGCGTGAACAAAACTGGGGCGGCGCCCTTTTCGTGTATCTCCACATAGTGTAAACTGACTAATAACCAATGCGGAACCATCCACATCTAAAATCGATAAATTCATTTTCCCATTTTCATCATCAAAAACACGAAGGTGTGCTATCTTTTCCGAAAGATAATCTCCATCTTCTTTTTCATCTGTATCCGCCACGCCAAGTAAAATCACAAATCCATGGTTAATTTGGCCAATTGTTTTTTCATCTACAGTAACGGATCCACTCTTAGTCCGTTGAATTACCCCAATCAATCAGACACCCAAACGTTTTGCTTTCCGTAAGTATCACGCAGTTTTTTGAGGAAGGATGAATGGGCAGACACTTTTACATTATGGGCATAAATTCTTTGTTGCTTCCCTCTCTCTGACGCCATATGAAACATGAGTCCACAGCCACCCACATGTTCTTTTGCCATATTTAATAGTGCATCCACATCTGTGGGGGACATTTGGTCCGGTTCAATGCGGATATTTACATTTTTAGAATAAATTTCTCTCGCTTTTTCTACATTCACTATATCGTCTGCAATCATTTTTAATTCTGAAAAATCCGTTTCATCCGTAGGTTTACCTGAAATGAAAACAACAGAATCATTTTTGATTAAATCTTTATACTTTGCAAATGTATCACTAAATGCTAAAATTTCTGCCTGACCGCCAAGACAATCCAATTTAAAAAAAGCCATCTGATTATTCTTCCGATCAAAGTGCATTTTTACGTCACAAATAGACCCGCCAATTCGCACTTTACTGCCATTGGGTTGTTCTACATTATCAGTAAAATCAAAATTGGAAAATTCTTCCAGATCTTCCGCATATTTTAGCAAGGGATGTCCCGAGAGATACATCCCCAATACTTCTTTTTCTTTTTCAAGCAATTGAGCTTCAGACCATTCCTCTGCTTGGGGTAAAGATGGCACCATAGACGTATCTTGCCCATTTGCACTGGAAGCGCCAAACAAATCCACTTGATTTCGGGCTTTATTTTCCTGTATCGTTTGACCATATTTCAACGCCGTTTCAATAACAGCGTATTTCTGGGCACGATTTCCTTCCAGACCATCCAATGCACCAGCCATATTTAAGCTTTCTAACACTTTTCGATTCACAGATTTCAAACTCACATTGGCTGTAAAATCAAATAATGAATCAAATTTTCCATGTTTGTCCCGAGATTCTACAATTTGGTCCAATGCCTTCGTACCCACGTTTTTAATGGCATTTAGCCCAAAAGATATGGTTTTATGATTGACGGGGCGAAAGTTCGTACTGGATATATTTACATCAGGAGGATCCACTTCAATTTTTAATTTTCGACATTCGTTAATTAAAATAACTACTCGATCAATATTGGACATTTCGCTGGTAAGGTTTGCGCTCATAAACTCTGCAGGATAATGGGTTTTAAGCCAAGCGGTCTGGTAGGCCACATAAGCATAGGCTGTTGAATGACTTTTGTTGAACCCATATTCAGCAAATTTTTCGATCAATTCATAGATTTCCTTCCCTCTCTTTTTGGGAATATTATGTTTTTCAAGTGCACCATCAATAAACTTAACCTTCAATTCATCCATTAGTTTTTTGATTTTTTTACCCACGGCCCGGCGCATAATGTCCGCTTCTGCCAGTGTAAATCCAGCCACTTCATGCGCGATCTGCATCACCTGTTCTTGGTATACAATAATGCCGTATGTCTCTTCTAAAATCGCTTCCATGACCGGATGGGCATATTCTATTTTCTTTTTACCATGTTTTCGAGAGATAAAATCATCAATATTTTCCATGGGACCGGGACGGTATAAAGCATTCATGGCAATAAGATCTTCAATCACAGTGGGCTTCAGTTTTTTCAAAAATTCGCGCATACCTGAAGATTCAAATTGAAATACACCGATGGTTAGGCCTTTGGCGAATATTTTATATACTTTGGCATCATCCATGGGAATTTTTTCTATATCAATATTTTCGCCCCTCTCTTTCAAAAGCTTCAGGGCATTGTCAATTACTGTCAAGTTTCGAAGGCCTAAAAAATCGAGTTTCAATAAACCCAATGTTTCCAATCCCTTCATATCATATTGGGACGTCACATCTCCTTGTGGTGAACGATAGAGCGGGACAAAATCGGTTAAGTCGCCCGGAGCAATTACCACGCCTGCTGCATGTGTCGAAGCATGGCGGTTCATACCTTCCAACACTTTTGAATATTCTATAACATCCTTATACTGTCCTTCACCGGCTTCCCGTAAATCTGGACTTTGCTTTAGCGCGTCTTCTAATGTGATATTTAATGTGGTCGGAATCAATTTTGCAAGACGGTCAATTTCTCCAAATGAATACCCCAACACTCGGCCCACATCACGAATCACTTGCCGGGCTTTCATTTTACCAAACGTGATAATCTGAGTAACAGATTTTTCGCCATACTGATCTTTAATATAATCAATGACTTCACCCCGGCGTTCAATACAAAAATCAATATCAATATCCGGCATACTGATTCGGTCTGGATTCAAAAATCGTTCAAACAACAGGTTATGTCGCATGGGGTCAATCGTTGTAATTCCCAGAGAATATGAAACGAGGCTTCCTGCTGCAGAACCACGACCAGGTCCCACAGGAATGTCATTGTCTTTGGCATATTTTACAAAGTCTGCTGTAATTAAAAAGTAGCCTGCAAATCCCATTTTTTTAATGACTTTTAATTCATGGTCAAGGCGAGAACGTAATTCTGGTTTTATATCGCCATACTGGTTTTGAACACCTGTTTCACATAGCTTTTGAAGATATGTGTCTGGATCTTTATCCGACGCATCTTCTGGTATGGGAAAGTTGGGTAAATGATAATCTCCCATAGGAAGTTCAATATCAATACTATCAGCTATTTTCCGTGTATTTTCGATGGCATTTGGCACATCTTTGAACATTTCATACATTTGATCTTGAGTCTTGAAATAAAACTCCGGTGTGGCGTAGCGTAGTCTGTTTGGATCATCCCGATCTTTTCCTGTGCCCAGACAAATATGAACATCGTGGGCTTCCCAATGTTCGTGTTTGGCATAATGGGCATCATTGGTACATACCAATGGCAGATTTAATTCACCTGCGAGTTTTTTCATATTTTGAATATTCTGTGCTTCATCGGGAATACCATGGTTTTGGACTTCCAGATAGAAGCGATTTTCAAATATTTCAGCAAACCTCAGTGCGGCTTCTTTCGCACCATCCCAATCGTCTTTCAGCATTTTTTCAGTCACTTCACCTTTAAGACATCCGGAAAGACAAATAATACCTTCGTTGTGCTCCTTCAATAAATCAATATCCACTCTCGGGCGATAATAAAATCCATCTAAATACCCAAAGGTGACCAGTTTCATTAAATTTTGGTACCCTTTGTAGTTTTGAGCTAACAATACAAGGTGATTGTTTCCCCAACCGCCATCAGCTCGTGGTTTCTTTTCAAACCGACTGCCCACAGCCACATAGGTTTCACAGCCGATGATGGGTTTAATACCGGCCTTCTTAGCTGCTTTATAATAGGGTATCACACTGAACATGTTTCCATGTTCAGTGAGAGCCACGGAATCCATACCCAAATCATCTATAGTGTTTACTAAAGTTTGTACGGTTTGAGCCCCGTCCAATAGGCTATAATCGGAATGATTATGTAAGTGTACGAATTCTGATGCCATTTAAAATGAAATTGATTGATTGGATTAAGGCATGAAAAATACAGTATGTGTTATAGAGACACAATGGATTGTGCCCATAAAATAATTAAATTTGAATTTTTAACACACGTTCGTCGCTATTGTAGTCGGAGATTATTTCTAATTGGGTATAACCAGCTGTTTTAAAGATTCCCACTACTTTTGATGGATGTTCTCCTATTCCCACTTCTAATACCAACCAACCCCCAGGTTTTATAATTGATTTTCCAATTTCCGAAAATCGTCGATAAAAAGTGAGGCCATCTCGTTCATCTGTTAATGCAATTTTTGGTTCATACCGGTGAACTTCTGGCATGGTTTCTCTCATTTCATTTTCGGGAATATAGGGCGGATTTGAAACCAATAAATCAAAAGGCCCCTCTGGTGTTTCCTTTAAAATATCCATGACTTGAAAATCTATATTTTTCAATTCATTTAGATCGGCATTTTTCTTTGCCTGCTTTACAGCTCCTTCGGACACATCCACAGATAGAATAGATGCATCTTTTTTTTCTATTCCAATCGCGATAGCAATACAACCCGAACCGGCACCAACTTCCAACACTTTTGGGTTTTGTATATTTCCAATGGTATGGAGTGCCACATCTACAACGCGTTCTGTTTCTGGGCGAGGAATTAGGACATCGGGATTTATCTCAAATTGATGTCCGTAAAATTCTGTTTTTCCTGTGATATACTGTAATGGTTCTCGATCGATTCTGCGCTTAATCCATTTTTTAAGCTGGATAAGTTCAGGTTTGTGAATCGGTTGTTCAAACTTAACATAGAGATCAATTCGTTTATAATTCAATAAATCACAGAGAAGCCACTCAATTTCCTGCTTAGGGCTTTCAAATCCCTTTGTATTAAAATATCCTTCTCCCCATTTGAGGATATCAATCACCCGCCAAATTTGATTTCCTTTAACAGCGGGTTCACCCATTCATTCTCCGATGGAAGCCAATTGAGCTTGTTGATCTGCTAATTTTAAATTTTGAATTATTTCACTTATATCACCATCCATCACGCCTTCTAAATTGTAAGCAGTAAAATTAATTCGATGGTCTGTGATTCTACCTTGAGGGAAGTTATAGGTTCGTATTTTGGCCGATCTGTCACCTGTAGATACCATATCCCTTCTGGCTTCAGCCCGTTCCTTTGATAGTTTTTCCTGTTCTGCAGCCAAGAGTCTTGATCGTAGGACTTTGAGCGCTGCGGCTTTATTTTTATGTTGAGATGATTCATCTTGGCAAGTGACTACCAATCCTGTGGGAATATGGGTAATTCGAATTGCCGATTCTGTCTTATTTACATGCTGGCCACCGGCACCACTTGCGCGGTAGGTATCAATTTTTAAGTCTGCATCAACGACTTCAACATCAGCCTCTTCTGCTTCTGGAAGAACCGCCACTGTGGCCGCAGATGTATGGACGCGTCCACTCGTCTCAGTTTTGGGTACCCGCTGAACCCGATGAACACCACTTTCATATTTCATCATTCCAAAAACACCTTCTCCTGAAATAGAAAAAATGATTTCTTTAAGTCCACCAATGCCGATGGCATTGGATTCCATCACTTCATATTTCCATCCGTTTCTTTCAGAGAAACGGCAATACATCCGATATAAATCAGCTGCAAAAAGGGCTGCTTCATCTCCACCGGTACCTGCACGAACTTCAACAATTGTATTCTTATCGTCTGTGGGATCGTGAGGTAAAAGAAGCACTTTTATTTCTGCTTCCAATATATTCATCGACTTTTGCAAATCTTCTATTTCAGCTTTGGCAATTTCTTTTAACTCTTCATCTTCTCCGTCTAAAATTTCGTTATCGTCAATCATTTGTTTGTGGATTAATACGTATTCTCTTGCTTTTTCCACAATGGGTGCCAAACGCCGATGCTCTTTTGCTACAGCGGTATAACTGGCTTGATCTGAAATAAGTACTCCATCAGCCATTTGGGCTTCCATCGATTCGTAATGGGCCGTGATTTCTTTGAGTTTATCAATCATCCGATAGCTTCTGCCACATACTCTTTGCCAACCATTTCTCCAAACTGATCACCAAAGGCTTCCTTTAATGCTGTAATTGCCACTTCAACCATTTCGTCTTCTGGCTGTCGAGTGGTTATATTTTGGAGCCATAATCCTGGCGCTCTCAATATTCGCGAAAAAAGATTGTCGCCTTTTCGTGCTGTAATTTTAATGACTTCATAAGATATTCCGGCAACCAGTGGAATTAAGGGAAGATGGACCATTAGCCGAATAGGTAAGCTAATATGTCCGGTGATTCCCATTACAATTGAATCAATGATAGAAAAAACAATAATTGCGGATAATAAAACAATAAACATAAAACTTGTGCCACAACGGGGATGTTGGGTGGGAAAGGATTGCGCGTTTTTAATTTCAACGTCCATTCCGGATTCAAAATTATATACCACCCTGTGCTCAGCCCCATGGTATTGAAATAGACGTTTTACATCTTTCATCATTGAAATCAGAAAAAGGTAAATTACAAAAAAAGTAATCCGAAATATGCCAGATATCATATTGAAGGCCACGGCTTCTTTTTCAATATCTAACAACTTTGTAGTAATCCACATAGGCGCAATCATAAACAAGGTAACAGCTAATAGAACGGCAAAAGCGGAAGACAAAGTTTCATAAAATTTATTTTTGGGCTTTTCATTCTCTTCCGGCATAGCAATATCTGCAGACCATTGGAGCGTGGCCATTCCCATTTTCATCGCTTCAAATAAACCGGCCATTCCCCGAAATACAGGTTTTTTCCAGAGGGGAGATCTTTCGGTAATCGATTTAAATTCATGTCGATCTACATGCACTTTGCCTTCAGGGTCCCGAACAGCTGTAGCGTACGCACCGGGGACACGCATCATCACACCTTCAATAACGGCTTGGCCACCAACTAAAATTGTGGGTTTCATTATGGAAAATAAAATCGGTTTTATCATAAAAAAAATGGTTTCACATCGGGGAACCCTATTGTGAAACCATTCCTGTTTTAATTTGTATTATTGGTTTGCTTTGTTGTATTTCTTTTTGAATTTTTCAATTCGACCAGCAGTATCTACCAACTTTTGTTTTCCTGTATAAAATGGATGGCATTCCGAACAGATTTCAATGTGTTGATCCCCCATGGTACTATACACTTGGAATGTATGACCGCAGGAACAAACGACATTGCCCATTTTATATTCAGGGTGTGTATTTGCTTTCATTTGTTATGTCCTATTTTTAATCAATTTAGTTGTTCTAAAACTTTTTTCACACGAAGAATTCCTTCGCGAATAACATTTTTTGCCAAGGGATAAGAAAACCGAATATGTCCCGGTGCACCAAATCCATCACCAGGTACTGTTACTACTTTTGCCTCATTCAAGATTACATCACTCAATACAAATGAATCATCGATTTTTTCCCCTCGAAATGATTTTCCGATATAGGCTGAAAAATCTGGGAATGCATAAAATGCGCCTCCGGGAGTATCACAGGTTATTCCCGGCAATTCATTTAGCAACGAAACCATTAAATCCCTTCTTTCTCGAAATTTTCCTATCATCATTTCAACCGTCGATTGATCTCCAATCAATGCTTCTACAGAAGCCGCTTGTCCAATAGCGTTTGCGCAGGAAGTGGCTTGCCCTTGAATTTTCCCCATGGCTTTTATAATAGATTTTTCTCCAAAAGCATATCCAATGCGCCAGCCGGTCATTGCATATGTTTTAGACATACTCATGCAGGTAATAATATTTGCCCCAATGTGATGGTCGTCGCTCAGCTTCTGAGCGCTCGTAAATTCGCCCTCAAAAACGAGCCTTTCGTAACATTCGTCCGAAATCACTGTCCAGCTATTCTCTTTTGCCAGCCCTAAAAGATTAATAATTATCTCATCGCTCCAGACACTACCGGTGGGATTCGACGGTGAATTAATAATTATCCCTTTAACTTTATCTGTTATTTTAGATTTTAAATTTTCAAAGTCTGGTTCAAAATTATTCTTAGAATCCGTATCAATTAATATGGGTGTTGCATCGGAAAGGGTTACAAATTCCGGGAACGATACCCAATAAGGTTTAAAAATTAATACTTCATCTCCGGATTGAAATAGGGTTTGGCATGCCAGGTATAAACTTTGTTTTTCGCCATTAGAAATGAGCACCCGTTCTGGAGAAACCTCTAATTGGTTTTCTCGTTTTAGTTTTGTACAAACTGCTTGACGTAGTTCAATCGTGCCGGAACCGGCGGTATATTTTGTTTCACCATTATCCATTGCTGTTTTAGCCGCTTCCCGTATGTTTTCCGGTGTATTGAAATCTGGCTGTCCCGCGCTGAAATTAATTACATCCACGCCTTGAGCCCGCAATTCAGCGGCTCTGGATGTCATTTCAAGTGTAAAAGAGGGTTTGACGCGTTGAACGCGTTCTGCAAATTCAGTCATACGATTTATCTTTATTACAGGCTATGTTGTTTTTTATGATATTTTTCCGAATTGTAATTCACATCGGAAGAAGAATCTTTTTTGGGTTGTTTTTTGGGTGGAGCCGCTTTTCTCTTTGGTCTCTTTGGTTTTGCTGTCTTTTTTGACTGTGTTTCGTTACCGGAATCCATTTCCTCAATGTGAAATTCTTCCGATAAAACTTTTTTACTTCTTTTGGACTTAGGGGAATCTTGACCTGGCACCTTTTTAGGGCGCGGAACATTTTCAACATTTATTTCTTGTAGGTCAGATTCGGCAACCTTGGAATCTTCGTCATCTTTTACGGCTTTTGACTCTAATTCCTGTAAATCTGCTTCATCAAATGAAAAGACTTCGGGATTAAATAAACCGAATAGTGTGCCATAGCCCCTGGTAATACCATTTCCAATTCCCAAATAATTTGGCAAAACAAAATTCGCTCGAAACTCTCCATCAAACGAACCCCAGTTGTTTTCATCTACCGGTTTTGGGAAAAGAGAAGAAAGCGTCACTTTCGTAAAAATGTTTTCTTCCAGTTCCATCCCCATTTCCCGAGCCATAAAAACAATGTTTTGTCCAAGAAGACGGTTTAAAAAATTCACACGATCAGTATTGTTCAACAAACGATAGCGATTCCCGGTCGTTTGATTTAGGGCGACCCAAGGGGTCACAAACCGATATCTTATTAATTTTGAAACGGGTTGAAATCGATCACTATATTCTTCTATTTCGCTATCTAAAACCTGAAAAGTAATATTCCCAAAATCTAAGAATTCCATTTTTTCAGCAACAGATTTAATTGGATCAACTCCTTCACCAATTCCAACAATATAAATTTGCTCGTTCAAGATTTTTACCTGAACGCGTGGATATAGAAATTGTTGACGGTAAGATCCATCAAGCATTGGGACGATTTCTTCGTCGGAAAACTGATTCATCAGAACGCCTTTTACCTGATAGGGCGTTTTTCGAACTGGTTTATCCGTAAACACACGGACAGCAATCGTTTTTACATCTGGGTACTTAGAACTCATATATATCCTCCATAGTTGCTACACATAGAGTAAATTTGGCGAAGGAATTTAATTTTACTGGCTCATTGTTTCCATAAATTCTTCGTTGGTTTTTGTTCGACGCATTCTGTCTTGAATGAATTCCATTGCTTCTATTACTTTCATTCCATTCAGCAGCTTTCTCAAAATCCACATTCGAGCGAGTACTTTTTTATCCAGAAGAAGCTCTTCCTTTCTCGTTCCAGATCTTACCAAATCAAACGAGGGATAAATTCGTCGGTCACTGAGTTTTCGATCTAGGACTAACTCCATATTGCCCGTTCCTTTGAATTCTTCGAATATGACTTCATCCATACGGCTACCCGTATCAATCAAGGCAGTGGCTATAATAGTTAAGCTTCCACTTTCTTCTGTATTTCTCGCCGCACCAAAAAATTGTTTGGGTTTTTTTAGTGCATTTGCATCCACACCACCAGAAAGAATTTTACCACTATGAGGTATGACAGCATTGTGAGCTCTACCCAATCGAGTTATGCTGTCTAATAGAATGACAACATCTTCTCCAAACTCAACCATTCGGCGAGCTTTTTGAATCACCATTTCTGCTACAGCAACATGCCGTTCTGGTGGCTCGTCAAATGTAGAACTGATTACTTCTGCATCTACATTTCGTTTCATATCGGTCACTTCTTCCGGACGTTCATCAATGAGCAAAATAATCATTTTAACATCTGAATGATTTTTAGTAATGGCATTCGCCACTTTCTGAAGTAATACTGTTTTCCCAGTTTTTGGTTGAGCCACAATAAGTCCGCGTTGTCCCTTGCCTACAGGAGAAATCATATCCATAATTCGAGTAGATAAATCTTTTGGGTTTACTTCTAGGTTGAATTTTTCTTCCGGGTAAAGTGGTGTAAGGTTGCTAAACAAAAATGCACGTTTCAATTTTTCAGGATCTTTTCCATTTATCTGTTCCACTTTTAAGAGTGCATAAAATCGCTCTTTTGATTTCGGTGGTCGGATTTGTCCTGCCACCTGATGGCCTGTCCTCAATCCAAATCGTTTTATTTGGGATGGGCTTACATAGATGTCATCTGGACCGGGGAGATAATTAAAATCAGGGCTCCGTAAAAACCCATATCCCTCTTTTAGCACCTCGAGAACGCCGTCAGCCATTACCCCGCCTTCTTTCTCGGTGTTGGCTTCAAGAATTTTGACGATGAGTTCTTGCTTGTTCATTCCTGAAAACCCATCAATATTCAATTGTGCGCCTAAGTCGGACAACTCATTGATTTTCAGTTTCTGTAATTCATTAACATTCATATAAAAGTTACCTTAAGTAAAATAGTGAGTAAAATTTTTGGTTTTGAGAATTATGGGGGATTGCCCTGTAAAGACTATATCAATAGCGCAAAGCAACTGCCCGGATATTACACTACTTTAGAATAAAAAACCAAATTTATTGAAAACAGCTTCTGCAACATAATGACTGCCAAAAATAAGGGTGGGAGGGCTGTCTTTTCCCATTATCCCCGCTATATGGTGCAATGCATCTTCAAAGCGATCGATACTTGTTGAATTGGCTAACCCTTTACTTGACAGTTTATCTGATAAATCCACAGCGGACAAAAGACCCAAATCTGTATCGCCACTGATGATTAATTGAACGAATTTGTTTTTTAATGCCGCAGCCACCAAGTCAACCTCTTTGTCTCCTTTCATCACCATTAGCCCTATTGGTTTTTGTCCAAAAATATCATGAAGTGCTTGAAGGGTCATCTGTATCCCGTGGGCGTTATGCGACACATCATAATAAATTGGTTTTTCTATGGACATCCGTTGAAGGCGACCTGGCCATTTAACTTTTTGAATTCCTATATCAATAACCTCTTTTTGTATTTCTGGCATAAATATCTGCACCGCTTCGATTGCAACTGAATTGTTGATGGCCTGATGCCGTCCAATCATCGGTGTTTTGAATGATAAACCGTTTTTGATAAACGCTGTCCCCGATTTCGACAAAGTAACTTTTGTTGGTGGGTCAACAATGGCTATATCCGAATCTAAATCCCCTGCAATTTTTAACAATTGAGAAGAAACGGCGTTGTCTTGAGGCGCTAAAACCAATGGAATATTGTTTTTAATGATACCGGCTTTTTCCTTTGAAATATCTAAAATGTTTTTTCCTAAAATATCTCTATGGTCCAATGATATTGGTGTGATTACCGTTAAATCCGGTGTAAGAACATTTGTGGAATCAAGTCTCCCACCTAGTCCTGTTTCAACTACCGCTATATCAACGTTTTTATTGGCAAAATATCTGAATGCCATCGCTGTGGTTGTTTCAAAAAAAGTGGATTCAATATCATCAATATCCGAGCGGTGTTCGTCAACAAACTCAACAATTTTAGAATCCGATATCGGTTTACCATTCACACGAATGCGTTCATTAAACCGAATTAAATGTGGCGATGTATATAACCCCACCTTTAAGCCTGCTTCCATCAAAATAGAAGAAATTATTGCGCTTGTCGATCCTTTCCCATTGGTTCCTGCAATATGTATAGATTGAAATTGGTTTTGGGGATTCCCACACCGTTGTAATAATTCAAAAGTATGATTGAGCCCGACCTTTATGCCCAAACGCTGAAGTTTATATAAATAATCTAAGAGTGAATTGAATTCAACTGAGGTGGACTGGGAATACATGGTCTATTTCTCTCCCCAAAAATCTTCGGGCAACTCTTTTAAAACGTACGGGCAAATCCGTAACATAGTATTCAGATCCACCCTCGGTGGCGCTATCTGTGAGTAAGCGTAATTCTTTTAATAAATCGCTTGCGTATTTTGCAGTGGTTTCTGCTGAATCAACAATACATATTCTATCACCAATAACATTTTCTAAAACGGGGATTAACAAGGGATAATGGGTACATCCTAAAATTAGGGTATCCATTTTATTTGTAATTAGTTCAGATAAATAGGTTTCGGCAATTTGAAAGGGGACATCACCTTCTAACCATCCCTCTTCTACTAAGGGCACAAAAAGAGGGCAGGCCATTCCTTTTGTATCAATAGAGTCGTCCAAAGTTAGTAGTTCTTTTTCATAGGCTTCTGACTGAATGGTCGCTAAGGTTCCAATAATGCCAATGGTTTTTGATTTGGTGACGGCATAGGCCTTTTCAGCTCCAGGTTCAATTACACCAATAATCGGAATATCATATGTTTTCTTAAGAAGAGGTAAAGCTAATGCGGATGCTGTATTACATGCCACGATAACAATTTTTGCACCTTTATTAATCAGGAATTCTGTGATTTCTTTTCCGTATTCTTGAATTAGGTTTTGACTTTTATTCCCGTATGGTACTCGGGCTGTATCACCGAAATAAATAATAGATTCATTCGGTAGGATATTCTGTAACGCCTTAACTACAGTGAGACCACCCAATCCAGAATCAAAGACAGCAATTGGCTGGGAAGAAGCTATCTTTAGCTTTCCGAGAGGTATTGTTCGCGGGAATAGCGAAATTTTACAATTGCTCTATATATTGAATTTGCAATGCTTTGGCGATATTTAGACTTTCGAAGATTTTTCTCTTCGTTGCCGTTAGTTAAAAACCCCGCTTCAATGAGAACATTAGGCATACTTGCCCCAATTAATACATGAAAACCAGCCTGTTTTACACCTCGGTTTTTGGATTTTATTTTTTTTCCCATTTCTTCTTGGACCATGGCGGCTAATTCTTCACTCTCTTTCATAAAAACGCTTTGGGCCATTGTTGCGACAATTAAACTTTCTCCAGATAAATCTTGGTATTTATTATTAGAACGATCTTCCATTTTAATCGCCTCATTCTCTCTTGATGCAACCTCAATGGCATCTTCCGTTTTCCCGGGTCTGAGCAAATACGTTTCAAAACCATAGGCTGTTCTGTTGGGATTGGAATTTAGATGAACGCTAACAAAAACTTTTCCGTTGGATTCATTTGCCATTTTTGTACGCTTCCAAAGTGGAATAAATACATCTTCGTCACGAGTGTAAATGACTTTTAATTTAGTATTCTTCTCTAAAAGCAACCCCACTCGTTTTACTATGTCCAATGCGATATCTTTTTCTTTTGTTCCTTTGCGACCAATGGTCCCTGGATCTTTTCCACCATGCCCTGCATCCAAAACAACTGTATCTAATTTCCACCGATCTTTTACTTTTTTAATACGCGCCACACTATTGTCCATGGGTGTGCGTAGGGATATAACGATTTCTCCCGGGTCTGTACTTTGGTACACTTCATGGCTCTGAACTTTTGCTCGCATTTGAAACGCCAATTGGGCTGTTTGCCCCAACTGATCTGCTGTGACACTTTTGACAACACCGCGTGTATCGCTACGACGAATTTCGGTTGTGTCCGCCAACCCGCCAGCAATGGTAAGATAAAACCAACCGTTTTCATGAAAAAAGGAACTGATGTTTCCTTCAGGAAAGGTATGGCGGGTACGAACTCGTAAAATAGTTCCATTGGCTTTTTGAGAAATTTCAACACCCATAACCGTAAACTCTTTCACATCCAAATCTAACACCATTCTACGTGGGTCGTATTGAATACCCGGGAATGTGGTTCTTTTTACAATATCAAAAAAAGATTCTGCGGGGAGATAGATATCGCTTTCTGTCCAAATCGCATGCATGGGCATTTGATATACCTGCTCATCCACTAAAATATAACTGCTGTTTCCCGAGATTTTTATACGGTGATCTCCCAAGTACAAAACCATTTTCCCTCTTGCTTCATTAATGAATGGTTTTCTTTTTGCAAGAATACGGGATACATCTTTTGTAGAAACATACGTCCCATTTAATCGATCGAGGGTATTGATATCATCCATAGAATTATCTACGCGGTTCACCACACGAATAGAGCCAGAGATGCCAAAAGAAAAAATAGCAGATAGGATTAAAAAAACAGTAATTGTATGGCGAATCATAGTCCGGAAATTATCCTTGATTAATGCAGGAATCAATAAGCGACTAAAGCGCGACTTTAATAAACAACCCACCCATAATATCTATTGGGGAACTAAATGAAAGAGCTGAATAATTAAAACGAAGTTTCACTCCCAGTTTGGATTCATTTGAAACATCAAACAATACTTTGATCCCTTGGCTGTGACTGGAGTGGGCCAACATCCGTGTCAGCATTTCTCCGGGGAGATTCACATCCCAAAAATAAACTCTCGAATCAAAATGGTCAACTTCAGCTCCCATCCAGTCCAATTCTAATTGGTAATACTTCCCATATATTTGAAAGCGTAAATCTAACCCATGGCTATGATGGATCTCTATCTCTCCCGTCCGGATAAATTGATACTTCACTTGAGTCCGCCACGTTTTTTTTTCATATTGATGTTCTAATTTAATACCGTCTTTTTTGCTCAATGTCGGCATCACCAATGGTGCATATATCACATCATTTGTTTCGTCTTTTTTTTCTGTTTTCACCTGGAAAACAATTTTATGTTTTTGAATTTTTGTTTCTGTTCGGATGCCAAGCTCATAACCATTTATTTCTCGGGTATAATGCTGAAACATATCTGCATAAATCATAAGTCTCGTTTTCCCTGTGCGAATGTAGGCGCCCTGAAACAATCCTTTTTCTGACAAATCCGAACCACGCCATTCTACCATCGGGTTCCCCATTTTGCCGATGGACTTATCGTGAATATCTCTGTATTGAATAATATATTTGAACGGACGAATGCGAAAGTTTAAACCAAATATTATGGATGGAGAACCAACCCCAAATGATATTTCTCCCCCGGGCGAAATATTTCCATAATCAAAAGAACCATAAATAGATTGGGTTTTTGAAGCAATAACGGTCCCAATTAATGTGGATGCATTATTATATTGCCAAGCCCCTCTATAATAATTTCTTTTTTCATGTTTATTCTCTCCTGCCAGATCCTGGGAAAAAACAATGGTACCATAGTTTGTTTTCTGCTCAACCGCTATCCCCCTAGTGCGATTCATTCCTGTAGACGATCTATATCCTTTCAGTCCCTTTTGCACAGAAGTGCCCGTATTCACTGTACTCCACCCTTTTCTTTCGGGAAATGGTTTTCCCGATACGAGGCCAAATCCAAAGGCCATTTGATGGTCACCTACAATCCAGCGGCTATTACCAGTTTTATGTTGAATATATATACTATGATCACCTAAAATATCCAACCCATACCTATTACGAATTGATAAGACGCTTGCTTCTTGGGTGAGTGTTTTCATCTTCCCTTTCCAACGATAGCGCATACCATCTGTCATTGATACGATTTGTTGAATACGGATTTTATGGGGAATCCCCTTATTCCGCTGTAGCGCCCTGAATATGACTTTTGCTACAGTTGAAACCTCGTTTGATCTTTTTAATAATAAAAACTCTCTCGTTTCTAATGATTTACGAATCAAATCATAATCTTCATCTTCAAGAAAAGTCAGTGTCAGTATATCTTCCAGAGATTGGTGTGTTAAACCTGTGGATCTGGATAAGATATCATCCAGAAGAATAATTTCATCTTCGTGGATCCCATCTTCTTCGTCCTGAGAGATCAACCTTAAGATATCTTCAGAAGTTTGGGCTGAAAGAGGTGGGTTACTTACCCAAAGGAATAGTAAAGCCCATCCAATGAGACGGTCCCAAGTGTGGGTGGTTTGCCATTGCATAATTTATGTTCACCTTATAAAAATGGACCCCAATAGCCCCGGTCACCTGACCGGTTCCAGATACAAATCCTGAGTGAAGTGTTAACCAGGTTTTTGGTTGAAAACTAAATCCTGATTTGAGTTGCCCTTCAAAAACTGTATCCTGCTCCCATTCAATTTGAACAGATATTCTTTTTGTGGGATGAAATGATAATGCAGTCAAAATCAGTTGGGGTAGTGAGTCCTCCGATTTTCCGATCGTTGGTCCATTCATATTGTGCAATATGGTGCCCCATTGAATATTATCATTTAAATTGACTTGCCAGGCCAGGGAGATTCCAAAGGTAGATGCTGACCCATAGTTCGGGATCGAAAGTGAATAAGCATTGATGGCCACGCCACCATTGAATCCTTTTTTAATCTGACGACCAAAGGCAATAGAGATAGTCGATTCTTTATATTGCTTGATACCAAAAGTTTGGATTCCCATCGCGAAGCTTCCCCAACGACTTGGGATTTCCCCCACAAAACTTTGATGTGATAATGGCTTTAAATTAAACCTTCGGCCTGTTTGCCCTGCAAATCGAATACGATTACCCATAGCTAATGATGCTGGATCCATGATGGATCCTAATGTATTTCTGTTAAAATTAATATGGCTCATACCTAAGCCAGCATTCATGGGGGAAAGAAGCGGGTGTTCAAAAGCAGCCCATAGGTAAGCTGCTGACAATAAAAAAGTGCTTATATATCGTATTCTATATATCAATCGTCCTTAAAATAAAAGCGTCCCGATATTAATCGGGACGCTCTTTTTTTATTTACTTCTTGACGCTTACTTCTTGTACCAAAATACAATGAGCATCAAGGCAAGCAAGCCAGCAAACCCGGCATCACCGAATTTACTCATTAAGTTGCCAATGCCAGCAATGACGCCGAAGTAATCGTCATAGAGAATACCAACTACGATTCCGAGTACAACCAATCCTTTTAAAAGATCGGTAATATCCCCGATAAACGCAGTGATGGTTTCAAAGGCCTTATTCATTTGTTAACTCCTAGGATTATTATAGTAGATCGGTGTTCCGTAAAGAACGCCAACAATCTACCGATTAACCTGCAAAAGAAACAAAGATTAACAAGGCTAACAGACCGGAGAATCCTCCATCTAGGAATGATTCTACCAAGTCTACTAAACCGCCGATGGGGTCAAACCCTGTTGAGTAAAGGACGTTTACGAATACAAACATCACAATTAGGGCTTTGATTAAGCCAACTACGGAATTAGCAATACCTTGTACGGTTGAAGTGAAATCAGCCATTAGGTTCCTCCTTGGTTATGTTAAATTGAATAAAAAAGGGGGCAGATATCCCCTGCCCCCTTATTATTCAATTCTATCTCGTTTATGTATGTGGTTTTCTTCTCCACTGTCATTTCTTTCGTATGGAATTTAACAAGAAAATATAATTAATCAATAATTTTTGAATAAGAAACAATTATTCACCTTTTCTCTTCGAGAAGAGACTTATATATAGCTAAAATCCTACCCTGAGTTCAATATTTATTTATTAAGGATAACATGAATAAAAGTGCAATTACACATATATTTGGCCGAGAAGTCTTCGACTCACGGGGAAATCCAACTGTTGAGGTTGATGTAAAATTACAAGATGGAACGGTGGGTCGTGCTTTGGTACCATCCGGTGCATCTACGGGTGAAAATGAAGCTGTTGAACTTCGAGATGGAGATCAGAGTCGATTTTTTGGAAGGGGTGTCCAAACGGCAGTAAATAATGTTAATACTGTTCTTGCTAATCATCTGTTGGGTATGGATGCTCATAATCAACAGGACATTGATAAGGTTATGATTGATTTGGATGGGACCCCGAATAAATCTAACTTAGGGGCCAATGCTATTCTGGGCATTTCAATGGCAGTCGCCCGAGCCACCGCTTTATCAACCCAACAATCCCTTTATACTTATCTTGGTGGAAACCAGGCCAATATGCTTCCTATACCCATGATGAATATCTTAAATGGTGGAAGCCATGCAGATAACAATGTGGATATCCAAGAATTCATGGTGTTCCCAATTGGGGCTAAATCTTTTTCTTCAGCCCTCCAGATGGGTGTAGAAACATTCCATCACCTAAAATCAGTTTTGCAGAAAAAAGGACTCAATACTTCTGTTGGGGATGAGGGTGGTTTTGCTCCCAACCTTCGATCTAATGCGGAAGCGGTAGAGGTTATTCTAGAAGCTATTGAAAAAACGCCTTATGTATTAGGTAAAGACATGTTTTTGGCTTTGGATGTTGCTGCCAGCGAAATTTATGAAGATGGCCTTTACCATCTTTCTTCGGAAAACAAACAATATTCATCGGATAAAATGGTTTCGTACCTCACATCGCTCGTTGACCAATATCCGATTATTTCTGTTGAAGATGGGCTGGATGAGAATGATTGGCAAGGATGGCAACAACTCAACCAAGCGATAGGAAACCGTGTTCAAATTGTAGGGGATGACCTCACTGTTACAAATATAACTCACCTCAAACGCGCAATAGATGAAAACGCAATGAATGCAATTCTGATTAAACTTAATCAAATCGGAACGATTACCGAAACCATACGAGCTATTGAATTGGCCAAGGCCAACAATTACGGCTCGGTCATTTCCCACCGTTCTGGTGAAACTGAAGATGTAATAATTGCTGATTTTGCAGTAGCTATGGGTGTCGGTCAAATTAAAACTGGTTCGGCTTCTAGAACTGATCGAATTGCAAAATACAATCAACTTCTCCGAATTGAGGAAGCGCTTGGATCTCAAGCCCAATATCCCGGAATGGAAGTGTTAGGCTGTTCGTGAGCCGCAAAGGAAAAAGTGAGCGTATAAAACGAAAACGCAATTCTGGCGCTTCTAGTGGTGAGGTTCAAAAGCGGGTTATTCGAGCTATCTTGGTTATGGGTGCCGTCGCCTTACTTATTATTTTCTTTTTTGGAGATCATGGCCTTTACCAACTCTATACCTTAAAACAAGAAAGAGTTGGTATTCAAGAAAAAATCAACGAGTTAAGACAAGAAAAAATCAGCTTGGAGGGAGAAAAAACAAAGCTTCAAACAGATTATAAGTATATTGAAGAATTGGCCAGAGAAAAATACCGTATGGCCAAAAAAGGAGAGAAAGTTTTTAAGGTGATTGAGGAGAAAAAGAAAGATTGATATTAATCTTTTTCCTGATCTCGTCCCAAATGCCGACTGTGTGTATATAATTCATCTTTTTCGTCTTCAGTGAGACCATCATAACCAACCTTATTGATTTTATCCAACAGGCGATCCACGGTCTGCTGCATGTTCATTTTTCTAACTTTTTTCCGTTCCACTTTATTATGTCGTACCTCCGCAACTTTTGAATTAATCAAAAGCCGTATCCTCGGCCATGTCCATGGCGATTTTAGATAAATATACCCGATCACCATTCCAGAAAGATGTGTTAAGTGGCTAATGTTTGACCCAGATGATCCTAAAGAAGAAACAAAAGCCATGGCGCCTAAAAATATAACAAAATATTTTACCTTAACCGGGAAAAGAAAATAAATTAAAATTTTTCGGTTAGGGAACATGAGTCCATATGCTAAAAGCAATCCGTAGATCGCCCCGCTTGCCCCAATCAAAACTGTATATGGATTACCAATATTAAGCAAAAGCCATACCAATCCGGATCCCACACCTGTTGTAAAGTAATATTTTATAAATCCCCTACGTCCCCAGATTGATTCCAATTCTGAACCAAACATCCATAAGACAAACATATTCATAAAAATGTGAAAAAAATCGCCATGGATAAACATATAGGTTACCGGTTGCCAGATCATGGGCCAGATGGATTCGGATGATAACCCAAATATTTGAGCCAGGTCTATTTGGTTTTTGGCAATAACTCGAAAAAGAAAAACGATTGCATTCACAGAAATCAACACTTTGATTGCTTCCGTGAATATTCGCGGCCGAAAAGGAATATTCCCCTGTTCTGATTGAAATTGGTATTGCATATCTATTGCGTTATTTTACGAATTTATACATATTTAGGGGTAATTCCGTTCCAATTTTATTGATTAAAATTTATATCATCCCCTGCAGTTTTTTCAATCGAATCCAATTCATGGGATTCATGGGAAAGGAATTTTTACTATAAGGTGCTTCCGGCACTTTCAGCTGGGGTCGATAATACAAACGAACGATTAAATCCATTTTCGATTGGACGTTCATCAATGAATTGGCCGCGCTGATGAAAAAATCACGCGGAAGAAATCCCCTGATTTTTTGAAAACCATATTTTAAAAGCCCATCCCTGATCAGTGTGGTGCAGCTCCGCTTGAAAAAACTGAAATCCCGGTATTTCTCCGGTTGATCCGGGTTGGGCGGCGTGGCATGAATTGTATTGAGCTCATTATGGTAAATCCCCGATAGGCGGTCTACGTCTATTCCTTCTAGTCGGATCACATGGATACCGCGCATGAAATTTCGCCCAAATTTATCATAATATGCCGTTCCATCTCCCAGAATTTCAAATTTCCCTGTGGTGGGCGATGGCGCAAATTCACCCAAAGCCGGCCTGTACATATATTCCGCTTCATCCATGGATTCATTTTCATTAATCAAGTGAGAAAAATTAAAAAATTCACCATTCACATTGATGGCATTATGACCAAAGGTCGATGCAGGATATTTTATCAATCGCTCATTATAGTATATTTCAACATATGGATTTTCTGATGGCGGTAGATCCGGCCACATGATAATAATCGGCTCGCCAGTTTCATAATCTTGCTGGGGCAGTTTGCGGGCACATACGTTTTGGTTGACCCAATGATTTAAATATCCATCCCAAATTCCATTTTCCTCCAACAATCGCTCTCCTTCTTCTGTTTCTATGAAGGACAATCCATTTTCCCAGCGTAATTTTCCTTTATATACCATTATGTAACCATTTCACGTAAGATTTGAAGTGACTTTAAATTACGAATACCATCAAAGTGAATACCCAAACATGTGTTTAAATAATCACTAATAACTTTCCTATCTTCTGTCGTAACTGACAATCCCATATTCATTCCTGTTTTATTCTGCTCAAAATTCTCAAAAATAGTTTTTGAATTTGGCCCAGAAAATGGGTTTGGGAGTGGTACAAAATCCAGCTCTGCTTGTTCAAAATCTGGTTTAAACCCTAAGTGTTTTAAGAGCTGATATTGATAAAACCAGTATGCCAAGTTTAGTTGTTTATCTTCCGCTTCAATTCTTTTTAATGTGGCGACTAATTCATCATATAGTTCTGGATGAGCATCATGATCGGTAAGGCATTTATCCGATAATTCAATGAGTGCCATTGCATAAGAGATTTTTTTTAAATCTGTTGGGATCACAGACCAGTTATTGGAAAAAGACGCTTTTGAGATGGTTTGGAGATTTCGAGATTCTTTAAAATAATACACAAGGTTTAAACAATTAATCGGCTGAAAGTATGCTGCCATGGGCGATTTTTTTCTATGGGCGCCATGAGCAATAAAACTGACTTTTCCCATTTCTCTAACAAAGCATCTTGCAATCGTGCTGGTTTCACTATATGGAAACCGTTTGAGAACAATGGCATCGGAATGGGTGATCATGTCTTTATAAGAATACCGATCCTCGAATATAGAGTATTCTTTCTTAGAGCCTTAGTATGCCTTGGCAAAAAGAACTTCGTGACGTGCCGGTTTGCCAGAATAAATACATTTTAACTTTTGGGGGTTTTCGTCAAACGGTATTACCCGGATAGTGGCTTTGGTTTCTTCTTTTATAGATCTTTCGCTTTCCCGGGTTCCATCCCACCCACACCGGACAAAACCGCCTTTGTTTGCGATTATTTTCTTAAATTCATCGTAGGACGAAACCTGGTGGGTATTTTCTTGTCGAAATGCCTTTGCTTCATTGAAAAGCGATTCTTGAATATCATCTAAAATTTTGGGTGCTTTTTCTGCAACTTCATTCTTTTGAACAAATATTTTCTCACCGTTATCTCGGCGAACCAATACTGCTTTTTTATTTTCAACATCTTTTGGGCCGACCTCAAGGCGAAGTGGAACTCCCTTCATTTCCCACTCATTAAATTTGAATCCTGGGCTTTCTTTTCTCCAATCTTCGTGGACACGAATCCCCGCATCTTTAAGTTTAGATAAAATTAGCGATAGATAGTCTTTTACCAACGCCTTGCTTTCTTCATCACGAAATATGGGTACAACAACAATTTGATATGGTGCGATTTTTGGAGGCAGCCTAAGTCCTTTATCGTCACCGTGCGTCATAATTACAGCGCCAACAAGCCTCGTGCTAACACCCCAACTGGTGGCATAAACCAGTTCTTCTTTATTATCTTTTGTCTGGAATGTCACATCAAAAGCTTTAGCAAAATTTTGACCGAGGTTGTGTGATGTTCCAGCTTGAAGTGCCCGCTTATCCCCCATTAATGCTTCGATACAATAGGTCTGTTCTGCTCCAGCAAATTTTTCTGATTCAGATTTCAACCCAGTGTGAACGGGCATCGCCAGATAATCTTCAGCCAGTTTGCGATACAATCCCAAGATGAGTAATGTTTCTTCTAACGCTTCTTGCGCTGTGGCGTGGGCTGTATGACCCTCCTGCCAGATGAATTCAGATGTTCGCAAGAATAGGCGCGTTCGCATCTCCCAGCGAACAACATTGGCCCACTGGTTTATGAGCAAGGGCAAATCCCGATAGGATTGAATCCATTTTTTATACATGGCCCAAATCACCGTTTCTGATGTAGGACGCACAATCACTTCTTCTTCCAGTTTTGAATCTGGATCAACAACAACACCATGCTCACCATCCGATTTGAGACGAGTATGGGTGACCACAGCACATTCTTTAGCAAAGCCCTCTATATGTTCTGCTTCCTTTGCCAGAAAGGATTTTGGAATAAATAAAGGGAAATAAGCATTCACATGGCCCGTTTCCTTAATCATGCTATCAAAAACGTCTTTGATGTTCTCCCAAAGGGAAAATCCATAGGGCCTGATGACCATCGTTCCTTTGACTGGACCATAATCAGCTAATTCCGCTTTGGTAATGATATCTGTATACCAGACTGAATAATTTTTATTTTGTGGTGTAACGCCTTTTGACATGTTTTTTCTCAAAAATTAAAACGACAAATTAGCGGGTTCACCAAGCCCGTCCAACATATGATTTTGTTGAGGAAAATCCTTTATGGGCATTATCTTTGCCCTTATGAAATCATTATTGGAGGTCACCTTGCATACCAAATTAATAACATTATTCCCGATCATTTTACTTTTATGGATTGGTTGTGAAAAAGATATAGCCGATATGGTCATTCAAAATGGAAAAATATATACGGTAGATGAATTTAATCCACTGGTCGAAGCTGTGGCGGTTAAGGATGGAAAAATTATTGCCGTGGGGTCTCAAAGAATAATTTCACAATGGATTGGAGCCCAAACTCAGGTGGTCAATTTAAATAGGGGAACCATGATTCCAGGGCTTATCGAGGGCCATGGCCACTTTATGGGATTAGGATTTGCGAAAATGCGTCTGGATCTCACAACAATTTCTAATTATGATGATCTGGTGGATATGGTTGCTTCCGCGGTAGAAAAGAGTGAGCCGGGGAAATGGATTTTGGGCCGCGGGTGGCACCAGAGTAAATGGACATCTACGCCTAACACAATCGTGAAAGGATTTCAAACCCATGAGAAACTGAGTGCCGTTTCACCCAATAATCCTGTGTGGTTAACACACGCCAGCGGCCATGCAGGTTTCGCGAATGAAAAAGCCATGGAAATTTCCGGTATAAGTTCTGAATCCAATTTTGGGGATGGGGGAGAAATCATAAAAGATTTGAAGGGAACTCCAACCGGTATATTTAATGAACGCGCTCAGGGTTTAATCAGTCGCAATGTACCTATAGAGGGGAGTGGTAATGCTGAAATGGCATTCAATCTTGCCGTTCAGGCCAGTTTAGAAAATGGTATTACCTCATTTCAAGATGCTGGTGTTGGCAAAAGCACAATCAAAGTATACAGAAATGGGCTGAAAAAGAATAAATTAAAAGTTCGGCTTTATGTTATGCTAACTAGTCGGGATCCGGATTTACTTGAGGAGTGGTATGAAAAGGGACCTGAGATTGGAACGGGTGGTGATTATTTAACGATTCGATCTATTAAGCTGAATGCAGATGGTGCCTTGGGTTCCAGAGGCGCATGGCTGCTGGATGATTATATAGATCGGCCGGGGCATGTGGGTATGGCCACTCAGTCCATGGAATATGTTTATGAAGTTTCCTCCGATGGGTTCGCCAAAGGATTCCAGGTAAATACGCATGCCATTGGAGACCGGGCCAACCGAGAAGTTCTGGATCAATATGAAGACGTCTTTAATGAAAATCCTAATATCGACCATCGTTGGCGTATCGAACATGCCCAGCATATTGATCCTAAAGATATTCCTAGATTTGCAGAAATGGGTGTCATTCCTTCTATGCAGGCCATCCATTTAAGCTCAGACCGGCCTTGGGCGATTAATCGCTTGGGACCAAAAAGAATAAAAGATGGTGCCTATGTATGGCGAAAATTAATGGATTCTGGCGCCATTATAATAAATGGGACTGATGTGCCCGTTGAACCTGTGAATCCTATTGCAAGCTTTTATGCCAGTGTATCAAGAAAAACACTGGGTGGCGTTCCAGATGGCGGTTTTGAACCAGATCAGAAAATGACTCGATTTGAAGCATTAAAAAGCTATACCATTAACGCTGCTTATGGCGCCTTTGAAGAAAATATTAAAGGCTCAATCCAAGTGGGAAAATATGCTGATTTTACCGTACTATCTCAAGATATCATGACCATTCCTGAGAGAGATATTTTGGATACCAAAATAGTATACACCATCGTAAATGGAATAATTGAGTATCAAGCGAAGTGATTGGCAATGCAATACAATATAACCATTAATAAACAGTCTACTTCGCCCACAATATGATCAGCCGAAATCAAGTTAAATTAATTCGATCGCTCCAACAAAAAAAGTTCAGGGAAGAACATGGGCTTTTTATCGTGGAGGGGTTGCGATCTATCCAGGAGGCGCTTAGGGCAAACGCTTCTATTGAATCCATTTTTTGGACGGAGGCGTTTTCAGAAAAAAATAGCAACCATATGAACACAATTAGCGCGGTTCAAAATGAGTCTATTCTTATGGCTGAAATGAAACAGCTGTCTCCTTCAACAACCCCACCTGGTGTCTTGGCCGTATGCAAAATACCAATATTCGATTCTCCAGATATGAATCGTAATTTTATATATTTAGATCATATTTCAGACCCGGGAAATATGGGCACCATACTCCGAACAGCCCTGTGGTTTGGAATACATAATATTGTGCTGTCCGAGGCCTGTATAGACCCATTTAATCCGAAAGTTGTACGTGGTGCCATGGGGGCTCATTTCCATATTTCATGGATTGGAACCATGCCATTGCCTGCATTTACTGATTACACGGTTTTAGGAGCAGATTATCGAGGAAACTCTATCTTGGCAGTCAAAAAAATACCCGATAAGTGGGTTCTCGTTATGGGAAGTGAGGCCCATGGGATTAGTTCGGATGTACACGATGAGTTAGATCAATTGATAGCTATACCAAAAGTAGGAACTGGGGAATCGCTCAATGTGGGTGTTTCCATGGGTATTTTACTCCATTGTTTAACGACTTAACCTCTTGTTTCTCCGTTTATAAAGAATACCGTAACTTCCCGGATAATGAACAAGTTGGATTCAGACTCTTATGACTCAGACCCACACAGTACGGTTTGCATTTGGGATCGTTTTTTTATCGGTCCTCTCAGCCCTGATTATCGGCTCCATATTCAGTGCCTTGGATCCGTCTATCCTTTCCGGCGATAAGCCGGGCCTTCTTACCTATATTGCCATGTTCATTGGCCAAAGTGTTTTGGTCGTCCCTGTCGTTCTTTTTTTAATACGAAAAAAATATCCCCTAAAAAAATCCTTAAGGTTAAACCCTGTATCAAAAAATATAATTAATTCGACCATTTTATTATCACTGGGTGCTATGATTATTTCAGATGAAATTAATATTTTAGTCGACATGGTTATCCCCATGCCTGACTCCTTCCTTCAGATTGAAGCAATGCTCACTCCCGACAACCCTCTGTCTATGGCTTTACTTTTGTTTACGATTGTCCTGTTAGCCCCAATTGGGGAAGAAGTTATATTCCGCGGATTTCTACAAAAATACCTTGAGGATGTATGGGGAGATGTTACCCGTGCCGTTTTATTCTCAAGTTTATTTTTTGCCGTCATCCATTTCAATCCTTATTGGATGATTCAAATATATCTGTTGGGGGTAATTTTAGGATACCTTGCGTGGTATACAAATTCTATCATTCCCAGTATTATTTTTCATATAATTATAAATGCGACATCCTTATTGTTTACATCTATGGGTGATTCTTTTGAATCCATTATTGTATGGCATGGGCATATAAATCCCATAATATTTTTATTAGCTATTGCTTCTTTTTGGGTAGGATTTAAACAACTGAAAAACCCCGCGGGAGATAAAAAATGAAAAAAGAAATGTTCGATACAGAAATTACCATTCTCCGGGACACATTTAGGCGATTGCTTCGGCGTCATGCTAAATCTAATATTATTAAGTTGATTGGCAAAACACACCCGGCAGACATGGCTCTCACTTTTCGGTATTTTATTGATGAAGAACAAGATACAATTTTTTCTATGATGAAACCATCAGAAGAAACGGTAGAGTTTTTAAACGAACTAGATGAAGCCATTACCACTCGCCTTCTGCAGCAGGAAACGCCACAGCGCATTGCCGATATTTTAGAAGAGGCCAGCTCAAATGAAACGGCCCACCTTATGGGGTTGATGGATGAAGATTATGCTACCGCCGTCATTGACCTTCTCCAAGCTGAAGAACAAGAAAAGCTTGAAGAAATAATGGCCTATCCCGAAGACAGCGCGGGAATTCTTATGTATACAGATGTGTTTACACTCCACGAAGAGACCAAAGCAATTGACGCGATTGCCGCACTTCAGGATCAAGAAGAAGCCGAGATGGTTTTTTATCTGTATGCCGTAGATAATGATGGTCGATTGACAGGGGTTGTGTCTTTACGGGATTTAGTTACAACATCAAGTGAAACTCTATTGGAAGATATTATGTCTCGTAAGGTACATGCTGTCAGACCTGAAACAGATCAAGAAGAAGTGGCGCGAATTGTATCTCAATATAATTTTCTTGCGGTACCTGTGGTTGACTCAGAAGATCAATTGTTGGGTATTGTCACAGTAGATGATGTTGTGGATATTATTCGCGAGGAAGCCACTGAAGACTTTTTACAAATGGTGGGTGCAGGTAAAGACCGTGAGATTTTATTAAAATCTTCTTGGGATAATGCACGCATGCGGTTTCCTTGGCTTTTTGCCAGTTGGGCTGGGGGTATTCTGGCCGCATTCATTATTGGTATTTTTGATGATATTCTTCAGAGCACCATCGTCTTGGCTGCATTTATTCCAGTGATTATCGGTATGGGTGGTAATATAGGTACCCAGTCTTCCACCATCATTGTCCGTGGATTGGCCACGGGACGTGTTGGGTTAGAAAATTCAGTAAAAATTTTATTAAAAGAAATCCGCGTCGGTCTTATTCTGGGCGTTTTATACGGAATCCTTTTAGGCATTTTTGCCATTTTTCAATTTTTGGATGTATCCCCATTGTTGGGACTTGTTGTGGGCTTAAGCATTTGTGCGTCCATGATTATTGCAGCAACGATTGGGTCCCTGGTCCCCTTAATTCTCAACCGCTTTGATATTGATCCTGCTGTGGCAACAGGCCCTTTTGTGACAACTGCCATTGATATTCTGGGCGTTGCCCTTTATTTTTGGATTGCAGGATCTTTTCTTGGTATTACCTGATTGTGACCTGTCATGCGCAGGAAACTCTTTTTTTCTCTTTTTAGCACCATAATATTCAGTCAGGATTATTCTGCCAAAGTATATGGATTCTCCGTAGCAGATGCCCATTTGACA
>JABGZQ010000052.1 GCA_018674655.1 Fidelibacterota bacterium
AAATGGAGTACACAGCAGTCAAATTTCACCAAAGTATATATCGTGCTTAAAGGGGCGGATTTTATGTCTTATATGACATTCGAATCATTCTTAAAAGCCCAGACGGTTTCCGGAATTCGGAATGCATACGCCAAAGGGTTAAACGATGGCGTTGCTGAGTATGAAGTAGAATTTGAGGGTAAATCTCAAGCATTGGCCATGGGGTTGGCCCAAACCACCCCCGATGGATTAACATTTAAAGTCACCGGATTAACCGGGAATCGAATTACAGCAGAAATTGTACAATAATGAGGTATTCTATGAAGAGATTATTCGGAATATGCACCCTATTAATTAGTATGGCCTTTTCTCAGGGTGTGGTGACCCAACTGGACAAAGGTAGCATCAATTATTCAGATCAATCCATTTCGGCCATAGGGATTGGATTTATCCCAGTAAATGTGATCAATGCAGGGCAAGCCCGCCGCATGGCATTGCGAATTGCCAAACAGGATGCGCTTCGCCAGCTGATTGAAATTGTAAATGGGGTAACACTCACCAGTGAAACCACCATGAGTGGCGCCATGGTTGATGATGTGATTAATACGAAGGTCCGCGGATTTATTCGTGGTGCCCGTCAGGTAGGAAGTCCAAAATATTTAAGTGATACATCTGTAGAAGTTGAATATTCTGTTCCCATGAGTGGTATTTCAGATATTATGCTTCCACCACTTACGGTAGCCGCACAGCCCGGTGTTGATCAACCGGCCGCAGGCACCACAACCGCACCAACAACGGGCGGTATTACTGGGGTAATCATTGATGCCCGCGGACTCAAAGCACGCCCTGCCATGGCACCCAGAATTTTGGATCAAAATGGCAATGCAATCTATGGCCCTGGTAAATACAGTAGAGAATATGCAGTAACCAATGGGGTAGCGGGATATTCTAAAACATTAGAAGCGGCTCAAAATGACGACAGGGTCAAGGGGAATCCGCTGGTGGTAAAGGGAGTCTCAACTGCGGGTAAGAACAAAACCGATGTGGTGATCAGCAATGCAGATGTTTCAAAAATTGATTTGGCAAATCGCAGTTACAATGTACTGAAAGATTGCAGAGTGTTGATTCTTCTGGATTAAAAAAGTGTTTAGCAAACAAGATAATAGAATAAAGGATGCGGAATAATATGAAATTAAAATTTGTCTTAATGTTAATCATTGGGTTGTGGGTCAGTGGTGTGGTCGGGCAAGAAGCAGCCAAAACGCCCGGCATGGGAAATGGCGATGAAAAGGATTTAAAGGTCGGCGATGTTGCCCCATCTTGGGCATTAATGTATGCGCCAGGGCAGTTTGAATTTCTGAAAAACTGGTCGGAAGAAGACGGAAAGCGTCTTCGAAAATTTACATCCCAGCCGGATCGACATGCTGTATTGATGAGTTTTTTTGCCACCTGGTGTCAGCCCTGTATGAAGGAATTGCCTATATTAGAAAACGTGTACCAAAAGTATAAAGATGAGCGTATCAAATTTTTTCTGGTGGATATTACAGAAGCAACTCGAACCAATCCAGGATATGAAGATATGCCGAAGGCAGGGCCCTTTTTAAAAAAGAAAGGTGTCTCTATGCAAATTTTATTTGACACCCGTGGAACAGTTATGAAGCGCTATAATGCCCAGACACTTCCCAGGTTATTTATGATGGATGGTAATCGCCAGCTAACGCTCACAAGACGCGGTTTTCATGCGGGGGAAGAGGAAAAATTCACCAAAGAATTGTCTGAAGAAATTGAACGCCTATTGGCGGAATTACCCCCACCTAATAATGGGAAAAAATAGGCTGTGCGCCAGCCCACAGGATGGTTCCTGTGGATTATTTAAACTTTCACTAAAAGAGAACCGAATATGAGGGGATTTCATAAAACCATAATTTTTGCTTTGATGATTGGCGCAATTTGTGCACAGACACCAGGGACCCAATCCACCGTTAATGCAGAAACATCCGCCCAATTAGCAGAGGGAAAACAAACCGTTGCTATCTTGGACTTTGAAGGCCGGGGTATATCTCAGATGGAAGCGGCCACCCTCACGGACAGGCTCATGAGTGAAATGGTATCCACCGATGCGGTCATTATGGTT
>JABGZQ010000071.1 GCA_018674655.1 Fidelibacterota bacterium
AACATTCAATATGAACGATACACCTGCGGGTTTCCATTCAATTAAGTGGAATGCCATCAATGACTATGGTGACCCTGTAGGTGCAGGTGTTTACTTATACCAACTTCGGGCAAATCAATATCTTGAAACAAGGAAGATGGTCTTATTGAAGTAGCATAATTAATGGAAATAAAAAAGCCCCATCATGAAACAGGGCTCCAAGTCAGAGATGTATGGTATTCTGAGAATGATCCGGGTGAGACTCGAACTCACGACCAATGGCTTAAAAAGCTGTTGATTCACTGACGGCATAAGGGAGAGTATGTCTCTCCTTCAATATTTCATCTTTTTTTATAGTATCCACAAGAGGGAATTCTTACTTTTAAATCCATTAATAATCAGAGGAAAATATAATGAAGGCAAAAAATAGAGATTGGTTAAGAAAATGGCATAGAGATATAGCCTATTATTTTTTGGGAATGATATTATCATTTGCAATATCAGGTATCGCTTTAAACCACCGCACCACTTTCAACTCCAGGAGCTACATCTATCAATCAGAGCCTTTGCAAATCACCCTTGATAAAAACGCTACCGATATTGATGATGATTACGTTCGAACTCTTCTTCCTATGGTTGGTATCGAAAATGAGTACCGTTCTTTTCGTATGCGAGATAATGAATTAAGGATTTATTACAAAGATGCCCAAGCCAATATTGACATCAACTCAGGGCGGGGGGAGAGAGAGTTCCTTAAAAAGCGGATATTACTGGCAGAAATTGCCGATTTACACCAAACAACAAATGAATGGTGGATATGGTATTCCGATATTTTTGGTGTGGCCATGGTCTGTCTTGCGTTGTCAGGTGCATGCATCGCTTCCGGGAAAAACAGTTTTAAAAAGCGGGGCTGGTGGCTGACACTTATTGGATTCACTTTTCCACTCATATTCTTGATATTCTTGATTTAAAAGCCAGGTTAAACCGGCTTTAAAAAAAAAGGGCTCCGTATGGAGCCCTTTTTCGTTAACTAAAGATCAGAAATCAGATTGTGTAAATCCCTATCTGGTTAGATTGGGTATCTGATTTTTTAGACATATGATATTTTAAAACCGAACCGTTAAACCACTCAGTATAGTCATTCCCGTAAATCCAAACTGGTTGACCTCCCAAGGATATTCAAACCTACCACCCAGGTCAGCCTCAAAATCACCTTTTGTGTTGATTTTATCGGGATACACGTCACCCAGATTATTGACCACTAGACTTAAACCAAGCATCTCATTAATTTGATAATTCAGGTTCAAATCCGTCAGCATTTTTGCGGAAAACGTTTGGTCGGTAGCGTCATCATAGTCCAGCGAGGCGTCGCCTGCGGCATGCCTCCAGGTGACCTCTCCAAACCTTGTGTTATTAACTGCAATGGATAGGCCTCCCATATTGTAAGTCAGACCAATCGTTGCCTTTTGTGCCGGTCGGGCAGTCTCGATTCTGGATTGTTCTTTACGATCAAATAGATCCACACCTGCTGCAGTAATAGGGGCTGGAGTTGCAATGGCACCGACAATTTCTGTTTTGTTGACGTTAGCAGCCAGATTGATGTCCATTGTTCCAGGTCCCAGATTCATCCCGGAATAACTCACAACAATATCCATACCGCTGGTTTTGGTATCTATAGCATTCGTAAAGAATTTCAGACTGGTAATATCTGCTGCAGCAAGTATCTGTCCAACCTGAGTTGTCGCATCGGAGGAAGCAATACTGCTTGAATACACAATTCTATCATCCACAGAAATATCATAATAATCAAATGAAGTGTATAATCCCTGCATGGGTTTGAATGCGAAACCAAAGGTCATATTGAATGAATTTTCTTCCTTCAGTTTGTCCACACCCAGAGAAGCGACAACATCACTTTCGTTATTATAGGTTCCCTGGTTGGATATTGTACTGCCTGAAAGTAACGTCTGGATATTACTCATATACATCTGATGCAGTGATGGTGCGCGGAAACCGGTAGAAACAGAACCGCGAACCGATAGATTGTCATCCATCATTTTGTATCGTCCAGTTGTTTTCCAGGTTATGCTTGTTCCAAAATCATTGTAGTTTTCATATCTGGCAGCTGCACCGACAAGCAAATCATCAGTTACATCATATTCCGCATCACCATAAAACCCTATATTTGATCTACTTTCATTCACTGCATTCTGAGGTTGAATCCCTGGGAAGGATTGTACACCACCACCATAATATGAAGCCTCATCACCCGCTAATGCCACAAAGTTATCCAAACGATACTCTGTACCTAAGCCGAGAGATAATTTGCCGAATGTATTGGCAGCATCTGCATTAAAAACTGTATGACCAAATTCATAACCCCCTGGTTTGAATTCAGTTGGGCTATTCGCACCCATATCCATGTTCAGGGAATTATTCACAGAATAGTCCACCTTATTTCTTCCTGAACTAGCACTCACGTCAAATTGCCAACTGCTCATTGTACCGCGGATACCAGCCGTTAAGGAATTATCTGTAATATCGGTTTCAAATGTTGGTTGAAAACCATTTATTTTTGCACCAGCTATAAGATTGTAGCTATCGGAAACTCCAGGCCAGTAAGGAGCTCTATAGAGAGCATAACTTTTACCGCCTCTATTTGTAAAACCGCCGAACGAATACAACTCCATATCATCATTCAGGTCATAGGAACCGTTTAAGAAAAGATCCATGGTGGTCATATTTGGAATCCCTATATGCGTACCTAAATCAGGATTTGCCTTTTGCCAATCTGTATCTCCGGATCGAATTTGCGCCCCTGTAGCAGGAACCCCGGATCCGGGGATCGCTTCCCAGCCTCCAGCAGCCTGAATTGGTATGGCTCCAATATCATACAAAAAGCCAAAAAGACCATCGCCGCCAGGTTCCCCAGCGCGTCTGGTCTCTTCCTGATCATGATAGGATGCCGTTATATTTAATGAGCCCTTATCGCCTATATTCATTCCATGGTTTATGTTTAATCCCTTATTCTTTCCATCACCTGCATTTTTATGACCGCCTGCGGTCTGGCCGGTTGTTACGTTAACTTCCGTATATTCAACTTTTTCTTTCATAATTACGTTTATAACACCCGCTATGGCATCCGATCCATATTGAGCCGATGCACCGTCTCTAAGAACTTCTACCCGATCAATGGCCGCGGTGGGGATACTTTTCATATCTACGCCGACCTCACCTTTACCCGGGGTATCATTAATGTATATCATAGAACTTGCATGTTTCCGTTTTCCATTGACAAGCACTAAAGTACGGCTGGGTCCAAGCCCTCTTAATTCTGCAGGATCAAAATGAGCAGTGGCATCGGAGATCGTCTGTTGCGAAGCGTTATAGGAAGGCACTTTATAGGATAACATATGATCCAAACCATTCTGACCCGTAGATTGCAGTTCTCTAATTTTCAGATTATCGATAGGAACCGGCGACGTTATCACGGTCCTTGACTTAAAGCGAGAACCAACGACTGCTACTCCTTCCTGTCTCAACACGTCTGTTTTAAGAGAAATGTCAATCGATGTTGCGCCTTCTTCTACATTAATTTCTTGGGTTACATATCCAATATATGATACCACCAGCACATCTCCTGGATTGGCTTCCAAGGAATAACTCCCGTCATCCAGCGAGGTCGTACCCTCAAAGGTGCCTTGCACTAGGATATTGCATCCTACCAAAGGGTCGCCTGTCTGGGCATCCGTTACCTTTCCTGTAACTTGAGCGGCTTGTGCTGATAAAAACCCTATTAACACCAATAATATTGTGGTTAATCTCATAGTAATACCTCCTTATTCTATTTAAAATATAGAAGAATTGTTGGTACAATGACAAAACTTATTATTTATTGTCGGATTGCAACCAAGTTTGAGTTGGAAAATATTTTTTAATCGAAAATCAGTTTGGGCGGCTTGTCAAGTTTATCTATAATACTGGAGTACGTATAAGAGAAGCAGTCACTATAAAAAAGGATAATATGAGTGAACTTAATTCCAATTATACTACACTCCTGAAAAAAACAGAAACTGATTTACATAAAAATTGAGGAAAACGAAAATATGTCCGCTGAAGGAGGGTTTCAGATTAGTTTAATAACCGGATGCTTTATTTGCCATTTTTTCCAACAGGGTTTTGAATGGATTCGATGGGTTTAATTTATTCAGCTTATTCATATAAAATATTCCCCTATCCATATTCTGGGATTCAAAATTTAACCTGGATAGATTAGCTAGGATTTTTTGAGAGTTTGGATGCCGTTTTTCCCCGCTCTCTAATAAAAGCAAACCTTGGGAGACATTTCCTGTTTCTGCTTCTAAAAGAGCAGCGTTAATAATTCCCTCATGGTCATCCGGAAAATATTTCAATAAATTATAATAACCGGATTTTGCCAGAGATCGATCTTTTTTTGCAAATTGGTGTAAAAATGCCCTTTGGTACAATGCATCTCTATAAAACGGATTAAGGTCTATTATTTTTTTAGTATATGCCAGAGCGTGATCAAATTGTTTTTGTTCATAGTAAAGACGGGACAATTCCATGAGTGTCTGCAAATGGTTGGGATATTCAATTAATGCTCGTTCCAAATACCGCTCCGCTTCATAATAATTTTTCTTTTCAAAATAGGATTTCCCAAAGTACATATAAAAATCCGGTTCCGGGTCATAATACTCTATATCAACTGTCTCAAGATCTTTAAACTGTTCAATAGCTCGATTATATTTACGGGAATGAAATAATATTTTCCCAAAGAGAAGCTTGTCATCAGGAGATAGGAATTTTTGTTTTTCCATGAGGTTATATGCTAGTTTAAGCGTGTCTGTACGGACGCGTACAGTTCCAATGCTTTCCTGATACTTTCTCAGAAAGCCGGCTGCCCTCTTTTTTTCCCAGGTCGATTTACTTTCAGGAACAATATAATCGGTATAACTTTTGTTAATCCCCTCGTGGTAACTTGGACTCGACTTGTCCCAAACCTTTATCCAATGTTCTGTCGGATTTAAGTGTGGAATATCCGTCGAACCTTTCCCCGGCATATGGCAGCCGGAACAATTTTTATCTGGTTCATGATTTTCAAATGTATTTAGGATTTTCTTATGGCAGTCTAGGCAAGGTTGATTCAATTGAGGAATTGTTTTATTTAACTTCTTATGAACGTCGTGGCAGGTAATACAGGTAATACCTCCTTCAGTAAAACATTTACTTAATGATAAACGAGATGCATGGGCGGTAAACCGTATTGCACGGGAATCATTTTCCTCAAGGAAATCAACTTCCTTCTTTTTATGACAATCATAACAGACCATATCATCCTGATTTTCATCTTTTTCCGGATTAAGGATTGCTCGGAATCCTAACTTCTTCTTCCCTTCATACCTTGCCACATGCAGCGAACCTGGGCCGTGGCATTTTTCACAATCAATCCCGTGATTAACTTTTAAAAACCGGTTAGTAGAGTATTGTTCGAATGTAGTTTCTTCGGTATGGCAATCAATGCAGGATTGGATCGTTTCCCGGAAAAATCTGAGGTTATACCGTTCATATCCCGGGCTTAAATCCCACATTTTCTTTTTTGAATACCACGTGACAGGCATTTCAAAAAAATAGCCATTATTTTTCATGATAAAGGATTTTGTATTATTGCCGGAACCAATGACATAATCAATTTTGAATTCAAGAAAATGAGTGACATTATTATTATCGTCTACCCTTTCTTCTGTCATAAAATAATCTTCGCCTTTTTGTTCAATATTATATCGAAGTTCATTGTTTTTGTCAAATACATTGCAAGTAGAAACATTCAAATCCTCATGTTTATTTGACATCAAGCTGAAGGATGTTCCCATTTCACTGGTTAAATAACTTTCATAAATATCACGGTGACACGATGCGCACGCTTTGTCGCCCACTTTATACGCATGCTCTTCCCAATTATAATGATTAAGGCTGAATTTTTTTCTATCAAAACCCGCTTTTGTGATTAAGAAAATTGAGGCAATTATCCCAACAGTTAAAACAAACCGACCACGATAAGCCTTGGGTAAACCATTAATTACAGAAAATAAAATGGCGCCGACCGGTAGGATATATAACAATGGTTTAAACCGATCGTTAATGTACCATGCTTCAGCAACGCTGGGCAGAGTATTAATATAATACAATAAAATGGATATGATAATGGCACTGAACTGACTTTCGCTTTTTTTTATAAACCGATCTGCTAATTTAAAAATGAGATAGCTGATGAATGCAAAAGTGAATATTTTCAAGTAGATGTAATAAAATAATTCATTCGGTTGAATGATGTAGTACCCCATAATAAATCCTGGGAATGAATATATAAAACCATTGAAATTGCCATTATACTCTGCAATTCTATCCTTTTGGTCTACAAATAATCTTGGGCAATTGGATACGCATAAATCACATGAGGAACAAATTTCCGGTCGATTTTTCTCTGCATTCATCTGACTGTACATCAATTCAACCGGACGTATGGGACATAGCCCCATACACCATCCGCCGAGTCCAGAAAACACAAAACCAAAGCCGAAAGCCAAAAGTAACAATATATTTAATGTGTAAAAACTGATTTCACCTTCGACATTAAATATGAAAAACCTTGCCGGGACCAAAAAATACAGTAAGATTATCCCTGTTATATTTAAATATCGAGTTTGTCGCTTGTTTAAATATTGATTAAACCCTATCCCAAGTCTTTTCGGAATCGATTGCATAAAGACCAATGGACATAACACAGTCCAGATATTTGGGATTAATAAAAAGATTAATGGCGCCAGTGGAATAATACAATACCATATCACCTTAAGCCCCAAATCGGCATCAATATACAAAAGCCAAATGGTAAGCAGAAACCCGGTGAAGGCAGCAAAAGAAAGTAGCTTTAATACTAATTCTACTTTTACCGAATGGCGGTTACCATC
Source organism: Fidelibacterota bacterium (assembly GCA_018674655.1). Lineage (GTDB taxonomy): Bacteria > Fidelibacterota > Marinisomatia > Marinisomatales > TCS55 > TCS55. Next base: position 6,969 of record JABGZQ010000071.1, read on the forward strand.
TAATAGTTGTTTCATGGACTAGTCAAAGTGATTATGGATTGTCGATAAAGACCAATATTAAATGTTTTTAATCCGTCAAAACAAGATGTTTAAGGCACCAAAGTAGCATAAATGAAAAAACTGGGATAAAGAATTATTTATTCAATTGTGATTTATTATTTGATACTGGGCTGTGAAAAGTTATTAAATGATAATGATTCTGATCAACTTCCGAAATCCGCAGGGAGCTGATTGTATTTTGTAAAATAAATTTTACCGATACTGCTGTGGCTATTGCTTTACCGTCAACAAATATTCCGCCAGTGCCAAGCGCAAGTCCTTAGACAGGTATTTCTGCGGCGGCATCTCAGGAAAATCTTTCCGCTTGTGCTCTGGTTTGACGATATAGTCCGCGATACCCTGGGGGTTATTCTGGTAAAGCGCTTGGATGACCAGTGTGGGCGGCCCCACCATGCGCACTTCGTAGGCGTGACACCCGGAACAGATGCCATAGTATGCCATTTTTACTCGTTCTTTTTCGGAAATCTTCCGTGGCGCTACTGGTTCGTCCAGCATATAGGTCTGGATGGCTCTGGTATCAGTCGCCTGGCACTGAGCCCAATCACCCAAACTGACGGTGCGGTAACGATCCCTGTTGACGATGCAACTACCTGTACCGCCGCCCACAGCGACGATATCCGGACCTCTGGTGGATAGCTTGGTCATCATAAGTGCTTTCAACTCGCCCACCGGACTATTGCCGTTGTCGATCATGATGTTGTCCAAAATTATGAGACGGTCTGGATTAGGCTCAACTTCGGGATCATTGGCAGTATTGGCCCCGTAGGCCAGATCAGTGACGGTGATACCGGCGTTGTTGTTGCCTGTGATGATGTTATTCTCAATAGTCACCTGATCCGCTGCCATCACCAGGATGCCGGTTCCTGATGGGATACCGGCCACCAGGGATCCAGGCGCACCGAAATTCACGTGGTTGTTGTCGTTAATGAAATTGTTGCGGACAATGACGTCGTAGCAGGTTTTGATAGGCAGTCCCGGCGTAATGAAAACTAGAATGCCGCCGGTGTTATTGTAAGAGTGATTGTTTTCGACCAGCACATGGCGAGAGTTCTCGATCTCGATGCCGGCCACATTTCCGTAAACCTCATTGTGGCGCACATCTACATTGTCGCACATACCCACGTAGATGGCCGCATCCTCAATCCCTGTCAGAATATTATGCTCGATTAGGCCGTTTTTTCCGAACTCAGGGAAGATGCCGTAAACGCCCGCATCCAAGATCCAGTTATTGCGGATCACGAAGTTGTTGCCGGCCTGCCCCATAACGCCGTTCCCCTTGTAGTTGACGATCTTGAAATTCTCGATCAAAATACCGTTACCGGAGTAAAGTAAAGCATCATTCAGCTCCTTTTCCCCATCCAGAGTGGGCCATTTCCCATCTTGAATCATACCCTGCAGGCTGATGTTTTCCTTGTCAATGTAGACCGTCTCCTTGTATGTACCGGGGTAGACGCGGATCAGATCGCCGGACCGGGCTTGTGCCACTGCAGCCTGGATAAGCTCGCCGTCCCTCACTTCAATTACCGTCCCGGACACAGGCGTTATCACCTGGTCACCAGATGCTCCGGCCGTGTCTGGCGCCAGAGAACTGCGAAAAAACGTTGGTGGAGGCGGAGGGGTGCTTTGCGTTTTATACATTATTCTGCCTACCCACACGCCTGCTATGAATAATACCAGAACTGCGCCCAGACCCAGCCATCTTTTTGGTTTTTTCATCATTTATTTGCCCATCTTTCGTACGTTTGAGTTGTGTACAGATTCTGCTTCAGAGGCCAGTTTTTCCGGTACACGCGGTTTAAAAGTTTCGTCTGTCAGTGTCTTTAGGAAATCCACCAGTCGGTCCAGTTCATATTCGCTCAAGTTCGGCTCCGAAATGTGCCAGTGGATCCTCAGGTCCTCATCCTGGGGCACCGCATGGCCCCGGCCTCTGTTGTAGAATTCCACCGTCTCTCGCAGGGTAGCGAAACGGCCCGAGTGCATGTAGGGTGCTGTTTTTGCAATATTGCGCAGACTAGGGACCTTGAACCCGCCCCGCATGGTGGCGTCATCAAATATTTTCTCCGCACCTGGATCCAGGGGCCTGCCATCCGGTTCCGGCGTCCCCAGTACCGCGATCTGTTGGTTGGTGAAAAGCGGCGGCGTGTGGCACTCGGCACAGCGGGCAACGAATGAGCGGAAAACATTCAGTCCTTCTATTTCCTGCTTCGTCAGCGCCTCGTGGTATCCGTGTGCGTAGTGGTCATAGCGGCTATTCAGAGAGATGAGTGAACATTCAAAAGCCGTCAGGGCCGTATAAATTTCCTTCAATCTGATTTTTTCGTCGGTTCTGTCCGGAAAAGCCTGAGCGAAGAGCCGTTGGTATACGGGCAGGCTGTTCAGTGTGCTCAGGAGTTGATTGGGTGTGGTGCCCATTTCATGAGGGGCGAAGAGCGGACCCTCCATCTGTTCTTCCAGGGTCTTGGCCCGCGCGTCCCAGAAGAAAGATTTCATAAAGGAAACGTTCCACAAGGTAGGCGCATTGCGCGAACCTTCCTTGCCGTTAATGCCCACACTGTGAGTCATCCCATCACTAAAGCCCAATTCCGGATTGTGACAACTGGCACATGATAGCGATCCATCCCGGGAGAGGATCGGGTCGAAGAACAGGTAGCGTCCCAGATCGATCTGTTGTGGAGAAAAGCCATCACGAACCTTGGGCAGACCCGTCTTCAGACCGCCTACGCCGCTATTCCGTAGGGACGGATACTGTTGATACAGTGATCGTGACATGCACCGATTGTCATCGGTCAACTCGAAACCAGGTGGACAGTTTTCTGCTAGTTCAATAGGTTTGGATTCTGGTCTCTGGGTCAAGACAATAATTGGTAACAGCAGCAGCGAAAAAGTTCCGGGAAGGAATTGAAGAAAACGCATGTTACTTATTCTGATTTTCAGCCTGATCCTGCAGAGAATGGATATAAACTGCCACGTCCGCTGCGATGTTTTTGCCCTGCAGTTTTTGGGCAATGAAAGCCATCTGTGCACCGAACTTGTCGTTCACATGGGCGCCGCGAATACCATCTTTGAAATTGAGGTACTGGCGTTTCAGGTATAAGTCATTGATGCCCACCAACCGCGGTGCATTTAGAATCTTGTTGCCCATTGCATTTGGCCCGTGACAAGCTCCGCAAATCATCTGATAGTACTCGTGGCCTTTCTCTGCATTACCTTTAATCAGCCCGCGGGTTTTCGTTGGTGGCAATGACTTGATATAGGCCACTACATCTTCTCTGGCCTGCTGGCCTTTGAGGGCCTTTGCATTTGGTGACATCCGCTTGCCGAAAAAGTCTGATGGGTCCTCACTGCGGACTCCAGCAGCAATGTTTGCCAGCTGCCGCTCCAGATACCAGGCATCCTGATTGACCAGAGCTGGCGCCCCCAGCGTTATATCGCCCTGGGCATTTTCACCATGACACAAGATGCACTGGCGAAACAGCACTTTGCCCTGGCGGACTCTGCCCTGAGCTAGGATGTTATCAGCTATGAGTATTAACAAGGAGAGAAGTGCCAGATGCTTTATCATTTGCATGACTTATTTTTGTTTTCTATAATATTCTCCAAAATAGATTGACTTAAATCTACTACAACCATCACAAACAAAAAACTCCGCTGCTGCGGGGCTCTTGCTTAAATCCTTCGGATGGGTACATGCCAAATACCTGATATCATTGTTATAGCAATCCCGGCTATAATTGCCCGCGCATTTCATGGAGGGATGAGATCAAAGAAGGTATTTTGAATTTCTAATCATTTCCAGGGAAACTTAAATGACCAAAGTATACAATCGTTAACAATGCATTGTATCCCCAGCATTACTGCTCCTGTTATCATCATCCCGGATCCCTTGACCCCATCCTGATAGGCCCCGTAAGCGAGAAATCCAATCATGATATTTCCAATAGCAACCAGGACTAATATTCCTATGACTAAAACCGGAGTCCAGCTATAATTATTTGAAAGATGGAACAGGGTGCTTTCCAGCCACAATGCTGAAGGAATAAGGATTAAGCAATATGCCAGAAGAATTCTGTTAGCTCCTTTACCGTCAGAAGATCCCCAGGGCCACCGCAACGCAGAGAATGTATTATGATCAAGCTTGAAGAAGATTGTCCACCAATAAATCAGAAACCCTGCGGCAGCTATAAACATGAATGGAATAATATAGGTCTGCCAGGACAACGGAATCCCCCCCCAGAGGTCTTGGGGCCTATCTGTTCGGGAAACACCATAAATGTATGATAGAAGAACCAGTGGCCCAAAGACGACAATGAAGAAAAGAGCCGACTGACGTGTTATTTCCATAGAGTACTATACCTTAATCTTTTAAATTCACCAGCTGATCAATAATTTTTGAGAAATAGATTAAAATGTTTGATTATTCATTGGGAAACCAGTGATCTAAATCCCCCGTTTCTACTTCATCTAGGGCGAATTGAGTATAATCTCTGTAAGCAATCCATTTATCTAACCCTTCGGAATCATCGCCAGATTCAGTTTTTTTTGCAATTGTTTCATGGGCATAATCTAGACAACGTTGTAAAAAATCTTTGACAGCATTTTTTCGTGATTCAGAATCCATAATCTATTTATTTATTTATTTTATATATTTCTCAAGGAGTAAATCTACCCATCCTCCCACAAACAAAAAAGCCCCGAAATAAAACGGGGATTTTTTGTTTATACCAAGGACAGGCTCACACCTTTTGACATATGGGCTCTTAAAATTTCTGTGTAATTTCCTGTATGAAACGCCTCTGGGTCAAATAAAGGAGAATAAATGATAATTAAGTACTTTAAAAATATTATTTTCATCTGGATCGTTGTTACTATTGGTGTATCTCAAACCTATTTTCCACCCTATGGAGATTGGGAAAGAAAACAAGCGGGCGAGGTGGGAATGAGCGAGTCAAAACTTAATCGTGCGATACAATTTGCAATTAAAAGCGAGAGTGCTGGATCTCGAGAACTTAAAGAATATATCAAGGCCACCTTGACCAAAGAACCCCATGGTGAAATCATAGGTCCAACAAAACCACGTGGAGATATGACGGGTTTAATCATTAAAAATGGGTACATAGTTGCGGAATGGGGTGACATAAATCGTGTGGACATGACATTTAGTATATCTAAAACATATTTATCCACCGTAGTAGGGTTGGCTCATGATAAAGGATATATCCGTGACGTTGATGAAACCGTAGGGTCTTATATGTCAACAGATCACTTTGTTAGCGATCATAACAGCAAAATCACATGGGATCATTTACTCCGCCAAACGAGTCATTGGCAGGGTACATTGTGGGATAAACCGGATTGGGCTGATCGTCCCCCAAAGGATATCCCATGGACGGAGCTCCAAAATCAACCCATTTATGAACCAGGAACGTTTTGGAAATACAACGATGTTCGAGTCAATCTCTTGGCCCTTTCGGCGCTTCATGTCTGGAGGCGACCACTTCCACAAATATTGAAAAAATATATTATGGATCCCATTGGTGCATCCAACACCTGGCGCTGGCATGGATATACAAATTCTTGGGTTTTACTTGACGGCCAAATGATGCAGTCGGTCAGCGGCGGTGGTCATTGGGGGGGAGGAATGTGGATTAGCGCCATGGATCACGCACGATTCGGTTATTTATACCTCCAAAATGGTAAGTGGAACGGCAAACAACTCATTTCAGAAAATTGGATTCAAATGGCAAGAAAACCGACTGTCCCCATGAAAGGATATGGGTATATGAACTGGTTCCTCAATTCAAACAGAGATGGGACGAAAAAATCGATTCCTTCCGCACCAGAAACGGCTGTCACTTTTCGAGGCGCTGGTTCCAATATTATTTATATAGATTGGGAAAACGATTTGTTGGTGGTGGTTCGTTGGATTAATGGTCAACATTTTAATGAATTTATTGAACGCTTGTTAAAAGCAAAACAATAAATGAAACGCCTCTGGCTCATATCGTTCCTTATGATCACATCCTGTATGGATATAAATGATAAATCTGTTACTCAAAGAGTCACATTTCAAAATAAGTCACTTGAGTTTATCACAATTTCTGACGAATCAAAATCGGATGAGCCATTATTTCCAACTTACACTATCCCACCCAATGAGATAGTAACTTTAGAATATCTCTGCGAAGATTGTCCGGTATTTTCCATTAAATATGAAGTGGTGGATAAAAAATATACTATTTGTCTTTGCAACGACGGCACAGACTTTCTTCCCAGTGGTGAGTTGGCAGATTTTTCATTCGGTTACTGCCCGAATTTTAATTTTATTAATGATCAGGAAAGAGAAATGGGAAAATGCTCTAGGTGTAAGACCCCTGATCCATGTCAGAGCTTTCCATATTAACCCCTCTGGCTCAAATAAAGGAGAATAAAATGAACCATCCAAAACTGTTAATTCTGCTGTCAGTTTTATTGCTGACAACTTTCGCCGTTCAAGGGCAGCAGATTTTGATCCGCGCCGGTCGACTCATTGATACAAACCAGAAAACTGTTAAAAAGAATGTAGATATTCTGGTGGAGGGGAATCGAATCATCAAAGTTGGGAAAAACCTGGAATCCGCTTCAGCCTCCATTATTGATTTGAGCAATAAGACAGTTCTTCCAGGACTAATTGATGGCCACACGCACATTTGCTTAACCCCTGATTACAGCAGTAATCCGCCAGTCCTTTATAAAACAAATACTTATCGCACCATGGAAGCCTTTAAAGCGGCAAAGCAAATACTAATGTCAGGTTTTACGACGATACGAGATGTTGATAATGAAGGTGCAGATATGGCTGATATCGCTGTCCGTGATGCGATCAATAAAGGCATGTTCTTTGGACCCAGGATATTTGTTTCTGGCTGGGCGATCAGTATCACTGGCGGACACATGAATTTGACTGGATTACGTCCATTCATAGATAAAAAAGTTGAACAATTGGCCATTATTGCCGATAATCCTAATGATATGGTGGCTGCAATTCGTGACCAGCGTAAATCCGGCGTGGACTTTATCAAAATATATGCCACAGGCACATTGCGGCATATCAATCGAGAAACAATGGAGTCCCTGTCCCAACTCAGTATAGAGGAAGTTGAAGTTATGGTGAATGAAGCGCGCAGATGGGGTATGGATGTGGCCGCCCACGCCTATGGGGGTAGTGGCGCTTACAATGCTGTAAAGGGCGGCGTTCACAGTCTCGAGCATGGCTTGTTCCTGGATGATAAAATACTGGCGCTCATGGTTAAGAACGGAACATTCTGGTGCCCAACTATGACAGTCTATCTTCCCGATGAAGGTGCCAGTAAAGCAGATATTCGATTCCATAATCGTATTGTAGCTGAACATAAGAAATCATTCCGGCGTGCCATGAAAAAGGGGGTCAAAATTGTTTTTGGTACGGATATCGGTTCTATGCCCCATGGCGAGGGCTGGCGCGAAATGGAACGTATGGTCAATTATGGTATGTTGCCCATGGATGTGATCTATTCTGCCACGGTGATGGGCGCTAAACTGCTTCGTAAAACTGATGAGCTGGGTCAGATAAAAGAAGGCTATTTTGCAGATATTATTGCAGTTGATGGTAATCCGGATGAGAATATTAAAGCTTTTCGATCCATAGATTTTGTGATGGTAAATGGAAATATTGCTAAAAACGATTAGAATAAAAAAGCATTAGACTTTTGATTACGGCTAATTTTTATAACCCAATGTTGTTGAAAGAAATAAAGGAAGAATAATGAAACGCCTCTGGGTCAAATAAAGGAGAATAAATGAATAAAGATTCTAAAGTTTTAAATGGTGTGCTCATTATTATATAATTTTTGTAAATTTAACAATGAAACTGATAAATAAAATATTATCACTTTTACTAGCTTTTGTATTCATAAGCTCAAATTTTCATATAATTGACTCTGCAAATTTTACTAAAGCAGGCAATTATAGTTTTTGTGATATTGACTGCGAACATAATGAACATTCTTTAATAGATAATGATTGTGAAATCTGTAATAATCAAGTTCGCCAAACATTTAATACCAATACATCCACTAAAAAATCATTCTTTTCAGATACTAAAAACTTAATTTTTCAGCCCATTTGTATCATCACTTCTGATAATTCATTTGGTCTTTTCCTTTCAAGGGCTCCTCCCTCAAATATATTATAAAGATGCTACACAGTTCTTGATAACTGTATAAATAAAATCAATTTTTTACAATAATAATTATGAGGAGTCAAATATGACTATTTATTTTGAAAAGAGCACACGCTCTTTATTATCTGTTTTTGGATTATTTTTAGCTCTGTTCATTGTGAGTTGTGAAGATGATCATGATCACGATGAAGAACATACCGATGCAGAAGGCTTTATTTTAGAGACTAGTAGCGGGACAGAAATGTATAGAGAATTTAAAGGAACCCAAACAGGGTCAGTTACATTAAGCGCTGGAGATACTCTTGAATTATCCGTTCATTTTCTCGATGATAATGGTAAAGAGATGGAACACGATGAACATGAAGGAGGAGAAGAAGAGGAAGAAGGAGAATTGGAAGTTTCTGGATTCAATTCTATCGTTGCCTTAGTTCAGGTTGAAGAAGAGCATGATGATCATGGTGATGAAGAAGAACATGAAATGGGATTAGAAATCATAGGTGTTAGCATTGGCTCAACCAGTTTTAAACTTGAGTTAATGCATGATGGCCATGCGGATTATACATCTACAAACAACATTCCAATCGTTGTTAAATAAATTAGTTGTTATAGTCTTTTTTTGCGCTTGCAGTTTTCTGCAAGCGCAAAATTCAAAGTTATCAGGAATAATTTTATCTTCTAAGAGTTCTGAGCCTTTAGCGGATGCAAATGTTTATGTAAAAAATTTGAAGCTAGGTTCAGCAACCAATTTGAATGGGCAGTTTTCTATAAATAATCTTCCTTTAGAGAATATTGAGCTAGAAATTTCAATTGTAGGTTATCGTGATACAACTCTAGTTATACTAATAAATAAAAGTATAGTTAATCTTGGCAAGATCTTACTAGATCCTGAAGTTTTACATTTTGATGAAATAAAAGTAGAGGTTCATAGTGATCTGGATCCAACTTCTTCACTTTCCAGTTTTTCCATGTCTGGGAAAAAAATACAAGAAAATATGAAAGGTTCAATTGCACAAACTCTTCAAAACGAGATGAGTGTAGCAATTCAGTCTATGGGACAGGGCACTACACGTCCGATATTAAGAGGATATTCTGGAGACCGTTTTCTGATCACTGAAAATGGATTTGAAGTAGGAGACTTATCTCAGACTTCTGTGGATCATGCTCTAAGCATGGATCTGGGAGGAGTTGAAGAAATTGAGATTATTAGAGGTCCGCGCGCACTACTTTTCGGATCAAATACTATAAGCGGCGTCATTGACGTTGAAAAAAACTCTATGCCTGAGATCGAATTTGATCATCTTCATACCTATATAACATCGGGTTATAATTCTGGCAACAATGGATTGTTTAATAATTTTTCATTGGTTAAACCAATAAATAAGAACAATTTTCGTTTTTCCATACAAAATAGAAGAACTGGTGATCAAATGACTCCATTGGGTGCATTAAAAAATACTTCAATGAATACTACTGAAGGGTTTTTTGGAGTAACAAGATTTCATGATGGAAAAAGGGGAACAGTTTCTATTGAACATGTTGAAATGGATTATGGAATACCAGGAAGCCCTGAAGGACACATCAGTGGTGTGGATATGGAAATGAATAAAACGACTCAAAAGTTTAATTATCATCAAGATATTAATTTTAAAGGTTTTGAAACTTTTGACTTAGATCAAAAATTTATTCATTATGGTCATTCTGAATTTGAATCAGATCAAAAAACCCCCTCTGTCATATTAGGACAAGATATATTGCTTTTTCAGTCTAAGATGACAGGGTTAAAAAGAGAATTAGGAGCTGCTATACAATACCGTATGTTTACGGCCGGTGGTTTTTATTGGACACCAAACACATCTGAATCAAACTTTTCAGTATTTGGTTTTAGAGAAAAAGATATATTTGGTCTTACAGGCCAGGTATCATTTAGAGGAGAATATTCTATTATAGAACCTCAAAGTAAAGGAATAAGGTTTTCAAATATTGATGAAAAATCTGTGAACAAGAAAAATTTTGGTTTTGTTTCTTTATCTGCCGCAGTTATTAAGTCTTGGGATTATTGGCAAATTTCAACAACGATAATGAAAACTGGAAGAAGTCCTGGCATTGAGGACCTGTTTTCAGATGGTCCACATCTTGGAAGTTATAGTTATGAGATTGGCAACCCAAATCTTACCCTTGAGAAAACACTTGGGGTTGAGAACTCTATTCAATATCAAAAAGACCAATTCTTTTTCTTGTTAAATAGGTTTTTTAACCAAAGTCCAAATTTTCATCAATATATGAAAATGGGGGATGGATATGTTCCAGGTGCAGATTGGATCGAATGGGGAAGTGGATCAAGCGGTTGGCTATATAAATATCAAATGCGCGGAATTAAAATTGAAATAAGTGGTGGAGAATTTCAAATGGGATATAAAGGGAAAGTGATAAATGTAAGTACAGATTTCTCTTTTGTTAGAGGAAAAGATAAATCAAATAATGACCATCTTGCATATATGCCACCAGACAAAATCGGCGTATTAATTTCTACTAAATCAAATAAAGACATATCGGGATCAATTAGACTTAGTAAGGTTTTAGATCAAAAAAAGATCTCAGAATTTGAGAGTGTGACTCCTGAATACTTTTTAATTGATATTTTTGGAAGCTATTCTTTTGGAACTAAAAAAGGAACTCACCGCTTGATATTCCAACTAAATAATTTACTTGATCAAACCTATTATAATCATTTATCAAAAATAAAATCAATTATGCCTGAATCGGGTAGAAATATCGGTTTCCAATATCGATATCTTTTTTAAACAATTGTTGATCAATTTTTGTCTGCATCCCAAAATACTTACCAACCCACGATAATTAAATGAAACGCCTCTGGCTCAAATAAAGGAGAATAAAATGAAATTTAGAAAACTACTTTCTTACAAATTAGATAATGATTCTACTCTCGAGTATTCTACAACTGTAAAGGGAATGGGTCGGGTTCAAATCAATGGTGAAACAGTTTCAGAAAAAATAGGCATTAGAACCGAAATACATTCATTTGATTATAATAATTCAAGTTATGTTTTATCTCTTTCGCCATTATTCTCACTTTACACGCTTGGATACAGATTTGAATTAATCAGAGATGATGTGCAATTATTTCTATGCGGTGAAAAAAAGACTAATGATTCTAAAGCTTTAATGGGCTCGATATTCTTGGGCTTTTCAATCGTTATGATTATTTATATAGTTTATAAACTTGTAACATAAAGATTTTAATGAAACGCCTCTGGCTCATATTACCTCTGTTATTTTTCTTTTCTTGTGAGGATAAAAAGGAAATCATAGAACCAATAGATGAAGTTATAGAACTAATAGAAGCTTCAGACCCAATAATTGGTAAGTGGTATTATCGTAACTATAGCATTAGTAATGAAATCCATTATTTTGATAATTGTACACAGAAAGGTTATTTTGAATTTTTAGAAGAAGGAGTTGGTTCTTATGTAACATATAAAATTAATAACTTAAAGTGCACTTTATATGATTCGATGAATGTTAAATGGTCTTTTCAAGATACGGTGTATAGTATCCAGACTTTTTATGGAGATGGTACTTCATCCGGTTTTCCTCCTAGGCAAGTTGGCGTTATCTATCAATATTATGGAACAATTTCTGATTCAATTTTATCTCTCCCAGTAGGTTGGAACGATATATTTAACTTTAAACAAAAATAAATGAAACGCCTCTGGCTCAAATTAGGGAATTAGGTTATACTAAGAGAATGATTATCATTATAACGGTTACAATTATAATAGAAAATATTTTCCATGGTTTTGTTTTTGGCGTTTTATTTAATAATTGGTGAATCCACTCTAAAGTACCGAAAACCAAAAAAGATATTATTGCAAGTGAGCTATAATCTTTATCATAGAAAAACTTACCTGTTGCTGATATAATTGCTCCGATAAGGAGTATAAAGAATGCTACCCAACCTAAATTCTTTTTAATCCAATCCATAAATCAAATTAAAAACACAATAATTGTAATCCTAATTACAAGGACAACATAGTTAGATTATTTTTTGTAATTTCCTTAATGAAACGCCTCTGGCTCAAATAAAGTATTAGAATGATACAAAATTTTAAAAACCACAGAACTCTATATTTAGCTGCAGGGTCTACTTTAGTAATGTTCTTATACGTGAAATTTGTTTTTGTTCATTATAGTAGATGTTTCACTGTAGATGTTGGCTCAAAATCATTGGGCTTATCTTTTTATTACACAATAGATATGGTTCAAAATTTTTTTGAATCAAGAACGCTAGAGCAACTTTTCTGTTATAAAGAGTTCCTTCAAATATGGGACATAATTTTTGCATTTGTTTATACATTGATGTATGCATCTTGGATTATGTGCTTTTTTAAAAACAAACCTCTGTTTTTGATAATTCCTATTTTCTCTATGATTGCCGATTGGGTGGAGAATTATGTTGAATTATTAATGCTAGATACCTATCTAAATGCAAGTACAATATCTGAAATATTAGTTTCTGTAGGGTCTGGGATTAATTCATTTAAATGGTTATTCTCAATTCTTACTTATTTGATAATATTTATTGGAATAATAACCTCATTAAAAAGATTTTTAATAAAACTTAAGTAGTATCTTTTCTAACTATTACTTAAAAAGAGCCTCCCACATAGTTAGATTATTTTTTGTAATTTCCTGTATGAAACGCCTCTGGCTTAAATAGCCTCCTCACGGGGGCTTTTTTGTTTATAAAAGAGACACCCACATTGTTGGGTGATTATTGTGTAATTTTTAGTATGAAGCGTCGTGATTTTTTTAAAATAGCCGCTGGAACGGTTGCCGCAATGGCTTCAAAAAACGTGTGGGGGCAAGTGCCAACTCGACCAAATATTGTTGTTATCGTAGTTGATGATATGCGTTTCGACGAATATGGATCGGGAGGACATCCTTATCTTAAAACCCCTCATATTGATGCCTTAGGGGCCTCAGGAGCAACCTTTACAAACGCATATCATACAACCCCTTTATGTTCGCCAAACAGGGCAAGTATTTTAACGGGGCAGTATACATCCAAACATGGCGTTTTGGACAATTCTTCCAGATCCCTAGCCAGTCATAAACTCCATACTTTTGCTCAAGAGCTCCAAAAATCAGGGTATGAAACTGCCCATGTTGGCAAATGGCACATGGGGAACGATGCCTCCCCTCGGCCTGGATATGATTATTGGGTAAGTTTTCAAGGACAAGGGAAATCATATGACCCAGACTTATATGAAGATGGTAGAATCCATAATGTAAAAGGATATGTCACTGATATTTTTACAGACCGGGCTATAGATTTTATTTCCAGAGAGCGAGATAAACCGTTTATGGTTTATGTTGGACACAAAGCAATTCATCCTGAAATTCAACAAAAAGATGATGGTGGGGTTAATTTAAAGGGCGGTAAGAATTTTATTCCAGCATCAAGGCATAAAGGCCATTATAAAGATAAAGTTTTTCCAAGAAGGCCAAATTTTGGTATGTCCGATAGTGTTCGGAAAAATAAACCTGTTTTAGCAAAGGCAGTGGATTTTAAGAATAGTGATGAGATTCAAAACTCTTTCGGAAAGGAAATTTTAGATGGATTAATTTCTGAGGAAACCATTCAGAGAAGAGCTGAAATGATGTTGGCTGTTGATGAAGGTGTAGGACGTATGATCGCAACTCTTGAAAAAAAAGGTTTGAAGGAGAATACGGTTTTTGTTTTGATGAGCGACAACGGTTATTTCTTTGGAGAACATGGTTTAAGTATTGAGCGAAGATTGCCTTATGAAGAAGCTATTAAATGCCCGCTCATTATTTCTCATCCCGTTTCTATTGAAAAAGACACGAGAATTGATGACTTTGCTTTATCAATCGATATTGCACCAACAATTTTAAATGCCACAAAAACAAGTATTCCAAAGCGGGTGCAGGGCAGGTCACTTTTGCCACTCTTACAAGGAAATAAATCAGATTGGCGCAAGTCTTTTTTAGTGGAATATTTTGCAACAGAAAAACCTTTCCCTTGGACCCATAATTTGGATTATAGGGTGGTTAGGCTAGGACAGTATAAATATATTAGATGGAATAAAGAAGATGATGGCCATGAGCTTTATGATTTGAAAAATGATCCCTTTGAGCAGATAAACCTCGCCCTTAATCCAGCTTTTAAAGGAATAAAGGAGCAGGCTCTTAACGAAATGGAGAGTTTGGTAGTTGAATCTTTAGGGTTTTGAACACAAAATTTAATTGGGGAATTATTGGCACTTGGTCCAAATCACTTTCAAATAAGCTGAAAATGACAAGGAATTATTTAAAAAAGGATTTCGTGCTAGAATTAAATCTCCACATCCAGCAACAAGAAAAGAAGCCCTTTTTTATAGCTGTTTTGGTTGTATAGTTCTTACAATATTTTTCATAATATATATTCATAACGCAGAAAAAAGACCATATTATTAAACGCTTAAATATCGGTATTTTAAAAAATGAAACGCCTCTGGGTCAAATAGCCTCCTCACGGGGGCTATTTTGTTTATAAAAGAGACACCCACATTGTTGGGTGATTCTGTGTAATTTCCTGTATGAAACGCCTCTGGCATAAATAAAGGAGAATAAAATGAATCTTAATACATTATTCAAAATAAATGTTTTTGTTTCCGGTCTGTTTGGACTTGGATTCGTCCTTGCACCTGAAGCTACATTGACACCATACGGTTTATCGCAGGAAATAATTGATGGATCTGTAATGATTGCCAGATGGTTTGGTGGTGCTAATATTGGGTACGCTATATTATCTTGGATGATGAGTAATTCACAGGATTCTGATGCAAAAACAACTGTAGCAAAAGCCTATAGTATTGGTTTTGGCATCAGTTTTTTAATCAGCATTCAGAATCAATTGTCAGGAGAAATTAATTTTCTTGGATGGTCAACAGTGATCATATTTGCCGCCTTTTCAATTGCCTTTGGGAAATTCGCTTTTAAAAAATAACGCGGGCTACAATTCAATAATGTGGGATGCCACCAATGATTTGGGTGAGCAAGTAGGTGCAGGGGTCTACCTATATCAGCTGCGGGCAAATCAGTTTGTTAAGACAAGGAAGATGGTTTTACTTAAATGAAACGCCTCTGGGTCAAATAGAGTAGGGGGGAAGTTATTTCACATACCACATACATACCAAAATTTGTCTAAATATGTCTTTTCATGTCTTTGTAGGTACAAACAAAAAACCCACCGATTAAGATGGGTTTCTTGTCGATAGATAACACTTACCGAAGAGTGATCCGGGTGAGACTCGAACTCACGACCAATGGCTTAAAAGGCCACTGCTCTACCAACTGAGCTACCGGATCAACTTAGCAATTTTCTTTACCTTAGAGAACTCGGTAGCGAAGTTGTCTGTCCCGCAGAATGCGGGA
>JABGZQ010000073.1 GCA_018674655.1 Fidelibacterota bacterium
AACGGGTCTCACTCAAACCCTTAGCTGCTTGCGTCATTGTTATTGCCGCTGTCAGCGTTGTTTTACCATGGTCTACATGACCGATTGTCCCAATGTTTAAATGGGGTTTACTGCGTTCAAATTTTTGTTTTGACATTTTTTTATTAATCCTCCTGAACTAATTTATTCCTTAATTGAAAGAGAGCCTACGGCCGGGATTGAACCGGCGACCTCTTCCTTACCAAGGAAGTGCTCTACCACTGAGCTACGTAGGCACTTCGAGCGGGTGATGAGACTCGAACTCACGTCACCAGCTTGGAAGGCTGGGGTTCTACCGTTGAACTACACCCGCAGCGTGGGGAGAGAAGGATTCGAACCTCCGTAGACATTCGTCGGCAGATTTACAGTCTGCTGCCTTTAACCACTCGGCCATCTCCCCTCTCATTGTCACTTTACCTTGCAAAGAGCTTCTTACTATTTTCCCATCGGCGCTAAATGAGCCGGCGAAGGGATTCGAACCCCCGACCTGCTGATTACAAATCAGCTGCTCTACCAACTGAGCTACACCGGCAAGTCGGAGCTTAAACAAAAATAACTTTGCCTAAGCTTCCTGATTCGACCCGCTGCTCGGATCGTTTTATCGTCAATTATCAATACGAATGGCATAGTTATTGTAAGCACTTTGCCGTTCGATAGCCGAGAAAAGCCTTGTAAATTAGACTATTATTTTATCAATAACAATTATTTTTGAATAAAATGTAATAAAGAAATTAAATGTTATATTCGAGAGAACTTGGGCCCGTCAATGGTATCCTTTACAATCCACCCTTTTTTCAATATTTCCTCTCTTAAAATATCGGCCTTTCCCCACTCTTTATTTTGACGCGTTATCTCTCGTTCATTTGCCAAATCGATTACCGATTGAGGTACGGAATCACTCGCGGGTAGAATACTGTAAATAGAATCAAAATATGTGATAAAGTTTAATCCCTGCGATGATTGCTCATCCGAAATAGTTTTTTTATCCAAAGCGCTATTAACGCTTCGAACCCATTCGAAAAATATGCCCAATGCTTTTGGTGAATCCAAATCGTCATCTAAAGCATTGTTAAATGCCTCAGCTTCGAGGGGTAAATCATTGTCCATATTATCATTTATTTCATTCAATCGAGCACGCAATTCTATTATTCTTTGAATTCCTTTTTTAGCCTCGTGTTGTTTTTCTATGGTAAAATTTACTTTTGTCCGATAGTGAGCACTGAGTAAAATATAGCGAATTTCCTCAGGCATCATCCCTTTTTCTATCAAATCAGAGACACAATAATAATTCCCAATAGATTTACTCATCTTTCCACCATCAACTAATAAAAATTCTGAATGTAGCCAATAATTAACAAATGGAGTATCCTTAGCACAAACCGATTGGGCAATTTCATTTTCATGATGGGGAAATTTATTATCCACCCCGCCACAATGAATGTCAAAATGATTTCCCAAATATTCTATACTCATCGCCGAACATTCCATATGCCAGCCAGGTCGACCTTTCCCCCAAGGCGATTCCCAGCATACATCACCATCTTCATCTTTATATGCTTTCCATAAGGCAAAATCTTGCGGATTATCTAAACTGTATTCATCTGATGATACCCGATCTGAATGTTGCATTTCTGACATTTTTATATTGGTCAGAGATCCGTAATCTTTAAACGATTTAATAGAAAAATATACAGAACCATCTTGAGCTAAGTAAGCATGGTTTTTCTCAATTAATTGTTGAATCATTTGAATCATTCCATCCACATGTTCTGTGGCCGCAGGATACACATCCGCTGGTATTATTTTCAAGATTGACAAATCTTTCATAAATAGATTAGTATAGTACTCAGTTATATCTGAAAGAGACTTCCCCTCTGCCAATGCTTTTTGAATTGTTTTATCATCCACATCGGTGATATTCATCACATGGTATACATCAAACCCTCGCGCGATCAAAACCCGTTTTAAAAAGTCCTCAAAAAGGAACGTGCGAAAATTCCCGATATGCGCTACATCATAAACGGTTGGACCACAAGTATATAAATTAATTTTTCCGTCAATTATCGGAATAAACTCTTCTTTTTTTCGTGAAAGTGAATTATATAATCGGAGCACTTTTTTTTCCGATCGATTTTAAATATTTAGTTTCAATATACACCGCAATGGCCTGCTGCAATGCATCAATTTTGATCACCAATTTTTCTTTACCTTTTATATTAGAAACAATGCCTTTCATTCCTTTCATTGGCCCTTCAATGACCTCAACTTTGTCACCTTTTATAAAATATTCTGTAGGTTCTAACTCATAACCACCCTCTAAAGCCAAACGGATGGATTTAACCACACTTTCTTGTACAACTGCAACTTCACCACCAAATTTTATCACCGTACTTACACCATAGGTTTCTAATACAAAAATTGAATTTTTTAATGCCACTTTTGCAAATAAATATCCTGGAAATAATGGCAATTCCACCCATTTTAAACGATCGGACCATTTCCGCTTTTGGCGCACAAGTGGCAAATAGGCTTGAATGCCTTTTTTCTCTAGTTGATCAAGTGCCACTTTTTCTGCCCGTGGTTTTGACCGGACTGCAATCCACTGTTCCATTAATTATTTATCGCCTCATTAATTATCTTTTGAATCAGCTCAGGAAAACTTAATCCAGCCGCAGTAGCCGACTTTGGCACCAAACTTGTTTCCGTCATTCCCGGCAGTGTATTCACTTCTAAAAACCAGAATTTTTCATTTTCATCCAATCTAAAATCCACTCTAGAATAATGCCGGCAACCCAATAGTTTATGAATGGTTACGGCTGTATTTTGAATAGATTTAACCAGCGATTTATCCAATTCCGCTGGGCAATAATAATTGGTCATCCCTTTGGTATATTTACATTCATAATCATATAAATCATGATTGGGAACAATTTCGACAATTGGGAATGGTACTTCACCAATGACTGCGACAGTAACTTCTCGTCCGGGAATATATTTTTCTATTAATACAGTTTTAGCATATTGCCGCGCAAAAGATACGGCAGGTTTTAATTCAGATTCATTTTTTACCACCGTTAACCCAATTGTACTACCTTGATCATTTGGCTTTACAATTAAAGGATAATCTATATCATGATTTGTTGGTACAGAATCATTTGTATTCACAACCAACCAACTGGGCGTATCAATTCTTTTTCGATGGACCAACGCTTTGCTTACCTGCTTATCCATGCAAATGGCCGATGCTTCATTTCCAGATCCCGTATATTTTACACCCAAAGATTGAAGAAATCCTGGAATAACGCCGTTTTCTCCATCTCCACCATGGAGGCCATTGAATACCATATCTACAGATAATAAATCAGTCACCAAATTCGACATACCATTGATTGGATCCAACGCAATCACTTCGTGGCCTAATTCTTTACACGCCTTTATGACCGCTTTCCCTGAGGATATTGACACTTCTCTTTCAGCAGAATTTCCCCCATATAAAACGGCTATTTTCATGAGGATGGCTGCTCCAATAACAATTTTGCACCATCCAATAAATCTTCAGCAATAAAGGTGGGGCGAAGTGTTCCCAATTTTTCCGAAGTTTGCAACCCTTTTCCAGACAATAATAGCATCGTATCCATTCCCAAATTTACACCAGCTTGAATATCAGATAAAGCATCCCCTATCATCAAACATTTGCTGGTTTCGATATTATGATCTTGACTTGCTTCCAAAAACATTCCACTACCGGGCTTTCGGTTATTTGACGCTTTATCCGGATGATCGGGGCAATAATAAATTCCCAATAAATCCAATTTGTTTTTATGGAACGAATTCAAAATATAGTCGTGAATTTCGCTCAATTTATCCACATCAACTATGCCCCGACTAATGCCAGATTGATTGGTGATAATGCAAAAACGATGGCCATTATCACTTAATAATTGGAGCCCTTCAAACGCAAATTCATAAAAATCAAATTGAGAGAGATCATTAATATATCCTGGGTCAGGGTTTAGTGTGCCATCACGATCAAGAAATATTGTATCGTATTTTTTCATTCGACTATATGCTGGTTAGAAATATCTCTAATATGAACTGAACTCTTTAAGAAATATACAAATCCAATAATGATTAATGGAATAAACCCAACTGCATGTAAAAGAATTGCAAATGCTTGGGATTCCGCTGAACCAACGAAAAATAGTGCCGTTAATACATATACCGCTGCTGCGTGATATGTGCCTACTGCACCAGGTGCGGCTGGAATCGCCACAGCCAAAGAAGTTGAAATCAGTACCACACCCACTTCAATCCAAGATAAACTAATCCCTGAGGCCAAAATAACGGTATAAGTAATTGAATAATACACAACCCATAAAAATATGGTATGAATTACAATCTGCCCTACATGTTTAGTGGCACGAATGGAGGTCAATCCATCCAACAAACTATTCATAATGGTCAATAATCGATGGGCAAATGGTTTTTCGAAAATTGCCCATTTTTCTATACGATCCATTAAATGAGAACGGGTGCTTCCCAAAACTATAATGAACCCGAACCCAAGCAATGTCATGACAACCACACCTATCATAATAGTACGGCCTCCCGAATCAAATGGGAAGAACCATCCGAATAGGATAATGGTAACTACCAAACCGAGTAAATCTAAAATTCTTTCAAGTATTATCGTCCCAAAAGCTGCAGAAGTTTCCACCCGATTATCTTCGGAAATTGTATAGGCTCGCAACAATTCACCTAATCGAAAAGGTAATATTGCATTACCAAAATATCCCACCATGGTGGCACCAAAAAGCGGATGAAAACGAATGTTTTCAATCGGTTCCAATAACATTTGCCACCTTTCAGCTCTAATTGCAACTGAAAATACCAAAAGTAGTGTGGCTAAGGACATCCAATAAATATTAACCGATTTTAAATGAAACCATAATTCATCAAAATTTACCTGTCCAAATGCGTAATAAAGCCCTAATGCGCTTATCACCAGACTCAATATAAATTTTAACCACTTATTCACGGAGATCAATCACCTCAGCTTCAGACGGATCGAATGCAGGGAATAGTGACAGTTTGCCATGAGAAAAAGTAAGCACTTTCATTGTCACATATTGATTGGGACCATATTTTATCTTCAATTCTATTGGCTGTCCATTTTTTTTGATTATTATTTTTCCTTCATATCCCATAGTTGGAATGTCTAAGTACATAGAAACTTGGTGCGCTTTTTCAATTGGTTTACTTAATGCAATGGAATCAAACCGCCCTGTCAGTAAATTAAAAATACTGAAATCATCTTTGATAGTTTGGTCAATAATGAGTTGATTTGATTTTTTATTCCAAGTTCGAATTGTATCTCCAGTTACGACCACGGTTTCAGACGTGGTATCCAGAAGATAATGATCCTTTTTTACTATTTCAATTGTGCCCTGTTCAACCGAATTGATGTCAAATTGTTTCTGCTCAATTTCCACCGTAATCGACACACCTTTTGGGTCATTCATGGCTGAAATGAATTTTTCTTTCCATGGGTTAGGTTGGGACCATATTCCTGCTGTAAACAGGATAATATAAATCAATGGGTTGTGCATTATTTAATTAGTCGAGTGAATCAAGATAGGAATCATCTACCAATACTTCGCGGGCTTTACTGCCCGTAAAAGAACCCACAATACCCGCCTGTTCCATTTCGTCAATGAGCCGTGCTGCTCGAGAATATCCCACCTTTAGTCGACGCTGAATAAGAGAAATAGATCCCTGCTGATGCATGACGACCAATCGAACTGCTTCGTCAAATAATTCATCAAATCCACCTTCAGTGTCGCCAACCAATCCAGCAGCACCCATTGTTTCTCGAGGACTAGACAAAACAAGTTCCTCTGGTTTTGGTTGCCCCGTTACATGGTTCATGAGCGCTTCAACTTCCTCTAAACTCAAAAAAGCATTATGTAGACGTGTGGGTTCAGATGAACCACTTCCTAAATACAATAAATCTCCACGACCAATGAGCTTTTCCGCGCCGGGGCCATCAATAATGGTTCGTGAATCAATTTTTGTGGCGACCTGGAATGCAATACGAGATGGAAAATTGGCCTTAATAATACCTGTAATAACATCTACAGATGGCCGTTGAGTTGCCACCACAAGGTGAATCCCTACAGCTCTAGCCAGCTGAGCCAGCCGCGCAATGGGTGCCTCTACCTCTTTGGCATTAAGCATCATCAAATCGGCCAATTCGTCTATGAGGACTACAATGAATGGCATTATATCCTCACCTTTATCACGCATTTTTTTATTATACTCATCGATATTTCGAACCACATTGTCTGCCAACACATCATAACGACGACCCATCTCTTTTTCAACGGCTCGAAGCGCCAATGTGGCATTATCTGGTGTTGTAACGATCGGCTCTCCGATATCTTCTATTTTAAGCAAGTGATAATCTGCTAATTCACGATATAAGGTCATTTCTACTTTTTTAGGATCAATGATAACAAATTTCACTTCATCGGGTGTTGCTTGATACAGTAGACTCGCCAAGATCGTATTCATACAAACAGATTTACCAGAGCCGGTGGTACCCGCAATGAGCAAATGGGGCATTTTTGCTAAATCAAGTGTCGCAATTTCACCAGTAGTTGTTTTTCCAACAGCAATGGTTAACATTGATTCTGCGCCCGTAAATTTTTCCGAGTTGATTACGGATTTGAAATAAACCATATCCGGGTTGCGGTTTGGAATCTCTATTCCAACAGATGATTTCCCTGGTATGGGGGCAATAACACGAACACGGCTCGCTTCCATTACTCTCGCTAAATCATCAGATAATGCCACAAATTTATTAACACGAACGCCTTCTGCCGGTTCCACTTCAAAAAGCGTAATGACCGGCCCCGGGCTAACATTTACAACTTTACCAACAACACCAAATGTTTCCAATGACTGTTGAAGAAAATTTGCCCGCTCTACCAATTCATCACGACTCATACCACCTTGAATATTAACCGGACTGGTTAATATTTCTGCAGAAGGAAGTTGGTAGGCTTTCTTGGGTGATTTCCGCTCTTGAACCGAATCTATGTCCACCTCAGATTCTTCAACTATTTCTCCAACTTCTAGATTCTCCGCATTCTCAACATCAGGAGATTCAGTCGTATTCTCTGCCACTGCCTCCTCAGTGGTTTCATCTTCAACCGAATGGACTTCATCAGCAGGTTTATCTGGTTCAATCGGAATTTCTTCAAAGTTTTCAGGTGAATCTTCTTCTGTTGGACTAGTTTCATCAACAATTTCAGGGATATCTAATACCTCTTTTTCTTCTGAAACTGGGTCATCAGGCCCATTTAAATCTTCGTCACGCTGACGCTGTTTATCAATC
Organism: Fidelibacterota bacterium; assembly: GCA_018674655.1. GTDB lineage: Bacteria > Fidelibacterota > Marinisomatia > Marinisomatales > TCS55 > TCS55. The sequence goes on from JABGZQ010000073.1 coordinate 7,418, forward strand.
TTTGAAATAAGACTTTGTGTATGACGCCGTTTTTCATCTTCTATTGATGCTTGTTCCGTCACATGGATTTGATCATTTTTCTTCTTTTGAATCCGGTCCCAATATGTTTTGATAGTTTCATAATAACTAAATCCAAAATAACCACGGGCAAGAACGAGCCAAAGCGACACCAGAACAATTACAATTCCGATACCACCAACAAAATCATAAATAAATAATGAAATAAGTCCGCCAATTAACCCACTAAATCGAAAGGCAGTATCATCAAATCCATACCGGAATATTTGTGCCGCGCCCATGGTAACCGACAACAATACAACCACACCCAATAAATAGCCAGAAAGACGGTTAATCGCCTCAAATTCTTTATGGGTGAAAAACCATATCCCCCATGAAATTGCCAATAAGGGAAAAATAAATGAACTGTATCCAAAAGTCAGTTTGATAAAAAAATAAGCAATCCAAACACCCAATATTCCCATGGGGTTTTCCACCCGCACATTGGGAGAGATACCTGGGTCTTCGTTGGGGCTATAACCAAGGAGACTAATAAAGACAAGAAGCGAAACGGCTACGGAAAGTATACCTAGTATTTCTAATCGTCTTTCTTTCATGAATACAGTTCTCCATGTGATATTATCATTTTCTCAAACCAATCAATAAATTTTCTGATGCCATCGTCGATACTGACTTTTGGAATATAGTCTAATCTGGACTGAGCGCGTGATACGTCCGCATATGTTTGCACTACATCACCTTCTGGAAGCGGTTGGCGATCTAATATTGGCTCCCGTCCGGATTGTTCGCCAATGACATGGACTAATTCATCCAACTTTACCGGTTCAGAATTCCCCAGATTATAAATTGCATACGTGTCAACCTTGTTCATACTAGCCAATATACCATTAATTATGTCGTCAATAAACGTATAATCACGAGCGGTAGATCCATCACCAAAAAATGGAATAGGTTTATTGTTTTTCATTAATCGTGTGAATTTATGAATAGCCATTTCAGGACGCTGTCTCGGCCCATACACAGTGAAAAATCGCAATCCTGTGGTGGGGATTCCACTCAAGTGGTGATATGTATAACACATGATTTCACCCATCTTTTTGGTCGCACCATAGGGTGAAATTTGATAATCTACTATATCATCCTCGGAAAATGGTGCTTTTTTATTATTTCCGTATACGGAGGAGGAGGAAGCAAATAGAAATTTCTGAACATCGAAATCGTTCATTACCTCAAGTAAGTTTTGAGTGCCATTTATATTTACATCTGTATATAGTTTTGGGTCTTTAAGGGATGGTCGAACCCCTGCCATGGCTGCCAAATGAATCACAACTTCAATATCATTTTCTTTAAAAATTTTGTTTATTTGATCCGGATCTCTAATATCACCTTTCACAAAAGAATATCGATCAAAGTCATAATGAGTAGAGCGGTTTAAGTCTTTAATACGCGGATTATAGAAATCATTTAAATTATCTAAACAAACGACGCTATTTCCATCATTCAATAAGCGATCAACTAATTGGGAACCAATGAATCCAGATCCTCCAGTTACCAGTACAGTTTTTTTTGAAATATCACTCATAATGTTATACTTTAAGTATCTATGGTTCCTTCCTTATATAAAGGCTGTTTCGCGATTTTACATTTCATGTCTTTTCCTCGAATTTCCACTGTTAGATTCGTTCCGAATTTATCGTATGGCATGGTCACAAACCCTATCCCAATACCTTGATTTAATGATGGCGATTGAGTACCGCTGGTTACTTCACCAACCAAAATTCCCTCATGTTTAATGGGGTATCCTTTTCTTGGAATTCCCCGATCTATCATTTCAAAACAAATTAAGCGACGGGTTTGGTTCGATTTGGCCTTTATCAACGCATTTTTTCCGATAAAATTATTTTTATTGAGTTTGGTAATCCAACTCAATCCTGCTTCAATTGGATTGGTTGTTTCATCAATATCGTTTCCGTATAAGGCATATTTCATTTCCATTCGAAGTGTATCTCTGCAGCCCAGGCCAACCGGAGAAACAACACCATTCCCAGCGGAGAGAACTGAATCCCAGATATGAATAATATTTTTATTATCTGCGTAAATTTCAAATCCCAGCTCACCCGTATATCCCGTACGCGCGATGGTGGCCGAACTGCCGTCAATATCTCCGACTGTAAACCAGTAAAAATCAATTTCATCTAAATCAATATTTGTTATTTTGTTGAGAATCTCCCGAGACTTTGGTCCTTGAATGGCCAATAACCCCGTGCCCTCACTCATGTCCAGAATATCTACGTTTTCCGGCTTATGCACCATGAGCCAGTCTAAGTCTTTCTCTATATTTCCCGCATTCACCACCACCATAAAATGGTCGGGAAATCGATAAATAAGTACATCATCAATAATGCCCCCATCTTCAAAACACATGACGGAATATTGAGCCTGCCAAGGATGGAGGGAAGTCACGTCATTAATCATAACAAAATTTAAAAATTCCGCTGCACCATCTCCCCTTACAATGAATTCACCCATGTGACTTACATCAAACATTCCAGCAGATTTCCTTACAGCCTCATGCTCTTTGAAGATTCCAGAATATTGGATCGGCATTTCGAATCCGGCAAAACCTACCATTTTGGCACCCAATACTTGATGCTTTTCAATCAAGGGCGTTTGCTTCATGATGTTTCAAAATACACTTTTAGTTTTGCCATTCCATCGTTGATATCATCGGTAGAGATTCCCGAATAAGCGAACCGAATGAAAAAATCAGTTTCATCTGAGGATGGTCGACCAAAATGTCCCCGTGTACAAAAGGATACATTTGTATTTTCGAGGGATCCCACTTGTAGCTGATCTAATCGATGAAACCCTTTCCTTTCCATGATAGCATTTACATTCGGGAATAAATAAAATGTACTTCGTGGTGTAGGGATTTGAATACCGTTAATGGCATTTAATCCAGCAACTGCCGCATCACGTCTTTCCTTTAATGTAGCTAATATTTTATCAGTTCCCGTTGAGGGTCCTTTGAGCGCTTCAACCATGGCATGTTGAATAAAATGAGTTGTACAAGATTCTGCATTCACATTCAGTTTAGATATAATATTAATGATCTTTTCTGGTCCTATCGCTCCACCCACACGCCATCCAGTCATAGCAAACTTTTTTGAAAAAGTATATAAAATGATGGTACGTTCCTGCATACCCGGAATCGCAACAATAGAACGGGCATTACCTTCATAAATCATTTCATAATATGCATCGTCTGCCAATACCCACAAATCATGCTTAATCGCCAGTTCAGCAATTGCCTCCATCTCTTCCTGAGATGATTCAGCTGTAATGGGATTCTGATAATTATTATATATCAAAGCGACTGTTTTGTCTGTAATGGAAGATGTTAATCGATCCATATCAATATTGAATCCATCTTGAGTTTGTATATAACTATAGGGGATAGCATTGCCTCCCTGATATTCAATTTGAGATTCATAAATGGGATAACCGGGGTTGGGGTACAATACTTCATCACCAGGATTCATAATGGCTGCAATAAATTTTCCAATGGTTGGCTTTCCACCAGGTTGGATAGAAACATTCTCTGGACCATAAGTTACACCGCGCTTGACACCTACATCTTGAGACAGCGCTTCCCGTAATGGCAAAATACCATTGGCAGGGCAATAGCCCGTTTTTCCGTCTCGGATGGCCTTTAGCGTGGCATCTACAATATTGTCTGGTGTCGCCAGGTTTATGTCTCCAAGATGGAATGGATATACCTTATGTCCCTTTTCCGCCCACTTCCCTGCTTGGACCGACACAGCAAATGCCGTTTCGGTGCCCAAACTATTGATTTGTTTTGCAACTTGCATACTTTCCTTCTAAATCATTTTTGCCAATGCTTTTCGAATAATTTCTTCCAAATCCCCGGATAATTCTCCAGAAATTTCTAAATCTTTCATTGTCTTATTTACATGGGACTGTTTGTACCCCAAAGATAAGAGCGCATTCACAGCGTCTCTTGTGGAAGGACTACCCTCCTCATCACTAAATCCCAAATCGTCTTTTCCATCCAAATCTGATGCAAATTTTTCTTTCAATTCCACAATAATGCGCTTCGCGGTTTTTGTGCCAATTCCAGGTATAACTGTCAAGGATTTTACATCGCCGGCAACTATCCGGCTTTTAAATTCATTTGGATTTGTTCCAGATAGAATATTCATAGCTGATCGAGGGCCGATACCACTAATTGTATTCAGATTCATGAATAAAGAACGTTCGTCATGATCTTTAAATCCATATAAATCCAAGATATCTTCCTTTACATGTAAATGGGTCAGCAATTCCACTGGCTCACCTTTTGAGGGCAAACTTTCATACGCTGAAATGGAGATACAAATACGATACCGTAATCCACCCAGGTCAATAATCGCTTCAGTCGGGTGTTTGGAAAATAATTTTCCATGAATTGAATCAATTAAACTCATATATATTTATTCTGGTTAATGTGACAGAGTCCTATCGCCAGTGCATCCGAAACGTCTAATGGCTTTGGCGGTTCTTTCATTTCTAATATTTGTTGCACCATATACTGAACTTGTTTTTTATCAGCAGCACCATTTCCCACAACTGACTGCTTTACTTTTCGAGGTGAATAATCCATGGTTGGGATCCCTTTTGAAGCTGCTGCTAATAACAAAACGCCACGAGCCTGACCTAGCAATAATGCAGACTTAACGTTTTGGCTGAAGAAAGTGTCTTCAATCGCAAAATCATTGGGTTCAAATTTTTCTAATAATTCCGTCATATGACTATTTAAATATTCTAACCGGTTCGCCAGTGATTCTTTTACAGGCGGTTTAATCGTTCCAAAAGCAACCGTGCGAATCTGTCCACCTTTGTAATCCAATATTCCAAAACCAGTTATACTCAATCCTGGGTCTACCCCAATCACTCTTTTTATTTTTTCCACCGAAATTCAATATCACTTATAAACTATATATCTTCCTCATCCACATCGAGGTTTGAATATAAATTTTGAATATCATCGTTATCTTCTAATGCTTCCATTAATATCATAAGTCTTTTAACGTCATTTCCCTCAACTTTTGTAGTGGTTTTAGGTACCATTTCCACGGCGGAAGACGTGATGTCATATCCTTTTTTCGACAGGGATTCGGATACATTTACTGTTTCTGACGGCGTTGTTGTAATAATAAATTCTCCGTCTGTACTACTAAAATCATCCGCACCCGCTTCTAAAGCTTCCTCAAATACAGTATCTTCATTATGTCCATTCGCAGATATCAATATTTGTCCCAGTTGTTCAAACATCCATGCCACGGATCCATTCTCGCCTAAATTGCCGCCGTGCTTATTCATGGCGTGACGTATATCTGCCACAGTTCTTTGTTTATTATCGGTCAGCACTTCCATATATAGCGCGACGCCCCCAGGGCCGTATCCTTCATATGTAAACTCCTCATACGAAACACCTTCTAATTCTCCTGTTCCTTTTTGAATAGCCCGTTTAATATTGTCGTTTGGCATATTGGCCGTTTTTGCAGTGGATACGGCTTGGCGAAGGCGTGGATTTGTTTCAGGGTCCCCGCCGCCATCTCGTGCGGCAATCATTAATTCTTTAATGAGTTTCGTAAATATTTTACCCCGTTTCGCATCGGTAGCTGCTTTTTTACGTTTGATCGTCGCCCATTTGCTATGTCCGGACATAAATTCCCTTGTAATAGTGATAATAGAAATGCAAAATTACGACCATCAAACCCTGATTCCCAATGAAGGGATTAATAGAAATGACAAATAATATCATTCAAATCACCCAAAATAATGCCCTTGTTCGAATTGCTTTTAACAGGCCCGAAGTACTCAACGCACTTAGCGCGGGAATGATTTCAGAAGTCACTGATGTATTTAATACCATTACCAACGATGAAACCGTACGCGTAATCGTTCTTGAGGGAAACGGTAAAGCTTTTTCTGCAGGCGCAGATCTGGCATATATGAAAAAGTCAGGAGAATTAGGGTTAGAAGAAAACGAACGCCAGGGCACTTATTTATACCAAATGTATAAAGCAATGGAAGATTGTTCGAAACCAATTATTGCCAAAGCACATGGATATGCAATTGGTGGTGGGTTCGGATTTTTAACATTAGCCGATATTTCCATTGCCGAAATAAATACGAAGTTTTCTTTAAGCGAGGTGAAGCTGGGCATCAATCCTGCCGTCATTGGACCTTTTTGTGTAAAGAAAATAGGCCTAACCCATTTTAAAGCACTGGGCATTACCGGTGAACTTATCGATACAAAACAGGCATTACGTATCGGACTCATTCATGAAATTGCTTCCGCTGATTCCATTGAAACCGCTGTCATGAAAAAAGTCAATCAGATACTCGCAGCAGGACCCAATGCTATTGCGACCTTCAAATCATATTGTAACGATATGAAAGGCACAAATGGTGCCAAACAAATCGCAGAATTACGTGCCAGCAAAGAAGGGCAAGAAGGATTGGCCGCATTTATAGAAAAACGGAAACCCAATTGGGCAGAAACGATTGATAAATAAGCTTCGCATCAAATGATTGAACCCGTTAGAATTGTGGAGGTTGGCCCTCGAGATGGTCTACAGAGTATTTCTCAACCCATTTCAACCGAAAATAAAAAAACCTATATCGATCTATTAACCGAGGCGGGTTGCCCTGAAATTGAAGTGACCAGTTTCGTGTCTCCAAAATGGGTGCCTCAATTGGCTGATGCCAAAGAAGTCTCAGCTTTAATAAAACGAGATGACGACACGATATATACTGCTTTAGTTCCGAATAAAACTGGTCTTGAAACTGCCATTGATAATCAATACCAATCTGTGGCTATTTTCACCGCAGCCAGTGAAACATTTTCTCAAAAAAATACAAATGCCTCCATCAAAGGGAATTTTGAAAGATTCGAAGACATGCACCCTCTATGGAAAGAAACCAATCTTCGTGTCCGTGCATATATTTCTACCTGCTGGGTATGCCCTTACGAAGGCGATATTGGCGCTGAGGCTGTAATCAAGGTAATACAAGACCTCATTGACTTAGGCATTCATGAAATTTCATTAGGCGATACGGTTGGAAAGGCGACACCTGATGATGTAGAATATTTACTGAATATTATTTTAGATAACTGGCCAGTAGAATTATTTGCACTCCATATGCATGACACGTATAAAATGGCCGCTGAAAATATTACCATTGGCCTCGGTGTGGGGATTCGAGCTATAGATTCAAGCACAGGTGGCATAGGTGGTTGCCCATATGCCCCTGGAGCCAAAGGTAATATTTCGACCGAAACTGTGGTTAGAATTTGTCATGAACAAGGGTTTGATACTGGCATCAATATTGATAAATTGAAATTAGCCGGAACATATATTCAATCCATCATACAATCATAAAACATGACATTTATAAAAACACATATCAAACCTGATTCGGAAAAATATCAATCTAATTTTTCACATCATTCATCCTTAGCTAAGGATCTTGAATCCAAGTTAAATACCATCAAACAAATGGGCCCGCCCAAACGGGTAGAAAAACATCAATCCCGTGGTAAAATGACGGCAAGAGAACGGATTGACGCCTTGAGAGATCCTACATCACAATTTTTAGAATTATCACCCTTTGCCGGGTATAAAGTATATGACGATTTTGTTCCCGCAGCTGGGATCATTACCGGTATTATTACTATTCACGGCCGTCAATGTGTTGTGGTGGCAAATGACGCAACAGTCAAAGGAGGTACTTACTATCCCCTTACAGTAAAAAAACATTTACGTGCCCAAGAGATTGCCTTAGAAAACCACCTCCCGTGTATTTATCTCGTCGATAGTGGTGGTGCATTTTTATCAAAACAGGACGAAGTATTCCCTGATAAAGATCATTTTGGTCGGATTTTTTATAATCAAGCACAAATGAGTGCCAAAGGAATCCCCCAAATTGCAGCCGTAATGGGATCTTGCACTGCTGGTGGCGCATACGTTCCGGCCATGAGCGACGAAGCAATTATTGTAAACAAAACCGGTACCATCTTTTTAGGTGGTCCACCCCTCGTTAAAGCGGCCATTGGAGAAGTTGCAACAGCAGAAGAACTGGGTGGTGCAAAAATGCATACACAAATTAGCGGTGTGGCAGATCACTTTGCTAAGGATGATCATGAAGCAATAGAGATTCTTCGAAATATTATTGATCATTTTCCCAATACAACCACTGAATCAATTGAATTTAAACCACCGAAATATGACCCAGAAGAAATTTTGGGAATTGTATCTAAAGATTACAGAACAGCTTTTGATGTAAAAGAAATTATTGCCCGAATTGTGGATAGATCTGAATTTCAAGAATTCAAATCAGATTATGGCAAAACATTGGTAACGGGTTTTGCAAAGATTGAAGGGGAATCAATCGGTATCATCGCCAACAATGGGGTGTTATTTAGTGAACCGGCCATCAAAGGTGCCCATTTTGTTGAATTATGCTGCCAAAGAAAATTACCCATTTTATTCCTTCAAAATATTACAGGCTTTATGGTGGGCACCAAAGCGGAACAAGGTGGTATCGCTAAGGATGGTGCCAAATTGGTTCAGGCTGTGGCGTCTGCCAACGTACCAAAATTAACCGTAATTATTGGCGGTAGCTTTGGGGCAGGGAATTATGCTATGGCGGGTCGCGCATACCAGCCACGATTTTTATGGATGTGGCCAAATGCACGAATTTCTGTCATGGGCGGAAACCAGGCTGCGGATGTTTTAGCTACAGTGAAAAAAGATCAATTAAATACTGATGGAAAAGAAATGAGTTTAGATGAATTGGAAAAGATTCGAAAGCCAATCCTGGAAAAATATGAAAAAGAAGGCCATCCCTACTATGCAAGTGCGCGATTATGGGACGATGGTGTGATCCTTCCCACCGATACACGTCAAGTGGTGGGCAAAGCATTACGGGCTGTAAAAAATGCACCCATCGATGCTCATCAATTTCCTGTCTTCAGGATGTAGAAATAATGATCTAATTAATCGCTGCAGATAATCGATTTAATAGAAATTTTGGCGGTCTTTTTGGTTGACCATTTTCTTTGTCTGTAAACCCATGTATTGTATGGCCAGTGACCAATAACTGATTATCCTTTTTGCGATATACTTCATAGTCTATAGTCATTCGTGCTTGAGGTACTTTTTTAATCATAGTTTGGATTATGATTTCATCCTCAAAACGAGCGCCCAATTTATAATTCGCCACCGCCTCCACAACCGGCATATAAAACCCTGCATCTTCTATCTCGGTTACAATGAGGCCAATATCATTTAATAGCTCGGTTCTCGCTTGTTCGAAATATTCCAAATAACGGGCGTAATAGACCACACCCATTTGATCAATGTCCTTATAATAAATTTTGGTATGAAAGTCAAAAGTTACCATCAGGATTCAGTATAAACACCCATTTTATCATACCGATCAATGCGCCGTTCTAAGAACGTATCCGGATCAATTTCCTTTAATTGGGCAAGTTCATCTAATATCACTTTTTTCAGGATAACGGCCATTTCAGCGGAATTTCGATGCGCGCCTCCCAATGGTTCTTCAATAATGCGATCACAAATACCCATATTCATTAGATCATCCGGAATCACCTTCATGGCATCGGCTGCATCGGGCGCTTTACTGGCATCATGCCAAAGGATTGAAGCACACCCTTCGGGACTAATCACGGAATACCAAGTATTCTCCAACATCAACATGCGATCACATACACCAATGCCCAAGGCACCACCACTGGCACCTTCACCAATAATCACTGATATGATCGGTACTTTCAGTTTGGACATTTCCCATAAATTCTTGGCAATGGCTTCACCTTGCCCCCGTTCTTCTGCACCAATGCCTGGATAAGCGCCGGGGGTATCAATAAGGGAAATAACAGGTAAATTAAATTTTTCGGCCAACTTCATGATACGAAGTGCCTTTCGGTACCCCTCCGGACGCATCATTCCGAAATTTCTATGGAGGTTTTCCTTAGTATTACGGCCTTTCTGCTGTCCGATAAATGCAACTTTTACTTCATCGATTGTACCCAATCCACAAATGACAGCAGCGTCATCTCCGAAATAACGATCCCCATGGAGTTCAATAAAATCCGGGGATATTTCTTGAATATAATCCAGTGAAAATGGTCTTTGGGGATGACGAGCCAATTGGACGCGCTGCCATCGTGACAACCCTGAAAATATCTTTGTTAATGAAGTTGCTCGTTTGGCTTTTAGATTGGTCAATTCGGTGGAATGGTCAGTCGAGCCCACTTCTGATTCTAATACCAAAATATGTTGGTCAATCGCCTCAATAGGCTTTTCAAATTCTAAGTAATAATTTGCCATAGTTATTTAATAATTAGGTTGGGAATTTAAGTTTATTTAGAAACTGAGAAAGACACTAAATCAATGGAAAATGAGTAATTAAAGCCTTGTCTTTTTGAATGATTAATTGGTTACTTATTCCAGCCGAAGATTCTCCAAATACGCAGTCGCCAAACCATCCATACCGCTTCAAACATAATGGATCGGCTCATTTTGGATTCGCCAATTGTTCGATCAATAAAAATAATGGGATGTTCTTTTAACCGATATCCTTTTATCCATGCACGAAAATTCATTTCAATTTGAAAAGAATATCCTGAAGACTTCACATTATCCAAATCGATGGATGCTAACACTTTTCTGGACCATGCTTTGTATCCACCCGTTGCGTCCTTTAATGGCATCCCTGTGGCAATGCGAGAGTAGAGATTTGCCCCATAACTCATGACCAAGCGTCGAATGGGCCAATTCACCACACTCACGCCCTGAATATAGCGACTTCCGATCACAAGATCGTGTTTTTTTAAATGGGCGAGCATGGCCGGAATTTCAGTGGGATCGTGACTCATATCTGCATCCATCTGAACAATAGCGTCATAGTCTCGATTTAATGCCCAGTGAAATCCATGGATATAGGCACGGCCAAGACCATCTTTCTTCGCGCGAACCTCCAAATGTAAATTCGGATATTTCTTCTGTAAATCGCGGACAATATCTCCTGTGCCATCTGGTGAAGTATCATCCACAATAAGCAAATGGTATTCAGAGTTAATCGTGAATACATTTTCAATTAAAGCAGCAATATTCTTGTGCTCATTATAGGTGGGTGAGATAATAAGTGTTTTCATGACGTTAATTGATTACGAATTTCCTTCAAACAAGTTTCAACACTTTTAGGACGAATACCAAGGGCCTTTTCAATTTTATCTGTTTTCATACCGCTCTTTAACGGACGTGGCGCATCTTGATTCAATTCCACAGTTTTGATAGGTTGGACTAATCCAGCATCTAATTCAAAAATATCTGCAATAATATGGGCAAATTCATATCGATTCATTACCCGATCTCCACCATAATGGTAAATACCTTTTAATTCTTCATCGATCCCCCGTTCAATGACTTCCGCCAAATCTTCCGTCCATGTGGGGTTATTCCACTGATCATCTACAATATTGATGGTTTTTTTCTGAGTCAGAGAATCCACAACCCATTTCACAAAACTGGCTTTTGTGTATTTCGTATAGCCATAAACAACATTGGGGCGAAGGGTTGTCACCATGCATTCCATCGATTCCAAAAATTGATCCGCTTCCCATTTTGTTTGTCCATAGACAGAAATTGGATTTGGGGAATCTCCTTCTGAATAAGGTCCATTTTTTCCATCAAATACATAATCCGTAGAAATTTGAATAAAGTGCCATTTAAACCCATCCGCTAAATATTTAACAGCATCCACATTTGCTGATTTAGCTCCCGCTGGATTTCGTTCGCAACCATCCACATTTGTCATGGCAGCTAAATTGAGAATAACATCCGGTTGAAAATTATCTTTTACCACTGCCACCGCATCTGGATCTGAAATATCTAAAGCCATGGATTGAGCATTTTGTTTATCATCGGGCACAAATAAGTCAACGGCTAATATATTATATCGAGAAGAAAGTTGCTTAATACACGCCTCTCCCAATTGCCCAAATGCACCTGTAATCAGAATGTTTTTCATTTCAAATTGTGTTCCATGTTTTCATTTTAATTTTCTGATATTTTGATAGCATTCATGACCCCTCTTTGTATTTCCCCTGTCATAGTAGGGGAAATACAAAGGGGTAAACTAAATATTTTCATTAGAAATATTATTCCACAACTGTAAATGAATGGGCCACTATATCCACCTGTCTTAAAAGCATATATTTATCACGACCGGGATGAAACACCATTAAATGGATGTAGTAAGTTCGATCAGAGGCCTCATCGTAAAATAAAAAAGAAATAAATGGACCCCCTTGAGCTTCTTTAATGCTTTCCCATAAGCCGGAAATCTTCCATGCACCTCTATCATTGAATTCGCTGGGTTCAATTTTAAAGAGATAATCTGAATATTTAATGTGACCGAAATTATTGATTGGAATATCTTTAACATAGGCATGAACTGAAGCACTATCCTGAAAAACCAATCCATCTGTCCACTTTACCGCCAACCATCGATAGGGCATATCCCGACCCATCCAGAAAAAATTCTGTTCGGCACTATCTGCAATCACCGTATATCCCCATGGGATTTTCATGGTCCAACCATATTTATCCGCCAAATCTTTCGAAAGATCCTTTTGCAGGGTTGATCCTTCAAATAAATGCTTACTCTGTCGTTTAAAAAATAAATCATCATATTGTTTCTTTAGCCATGCACTCTGATCCTCAGCTCGTTCAATAATTTTATCTAATGAAGGTCCATTTATAATAAGGTAATTTTGATTTCGAGCATAAATATCCTGAGCAAATATGAGCTGATTATCCTCCTTCATTGATGATATGTACTGAGAGGGTGATAAAATTTGTTTTACCAGTTTCGCACCCAAATTACGAGGATGGTCTCCCACCGCAGCCACAATCACATTCACGTGGTTATTCACATCAATAAAATTTTCAGGATCTACCCATACCGTTCGATAGTAGGGTTCCGGCTGTGGTGTATATAATGTATCATTAAAAATAGTTGTAAGCACCTGTTGTACTTTGTCGCGATCTTCAAAAGCAGCCACCACCACCAACTCATTATCCGCACCCATGGCACGGGGTTTCACTGAGTCGCAACCACACCATAAAAGTAAAATTGATATAATAATCCCAAACTGTTTCATGATCATTTCCTACTGGCTTTCAAGTGTGAAATTAGCCCGTTGTTTCTCAAAAAGAACAGCAAGAACCTTCACACTTACTTTATCACCTAAACGATATTCATACCTTGTTTTATGTCCCTGAAGACAATAGCGGTCTTCATCATAAGTATAATCATCATCTTCCATGGTATCAATATGGATTAGTCCTTCGGCCAATGAGGATTGCAATTCTACAAATATGCCAAAGTTGACCACACCAGAAATCCGACCTTCAAATGTTTCCCCAATCCGCTCATTGAGCCAGCGCAATTGCTTCATTTTGATATATTCCCGCTCTGCCGACAATGCTTTTAGCTCCACCTCATTCGAAATGTTAATCGATTTTAGCATAAGCTCTCTCCACTCACCTTCTTGTTGGATGGATTTATTGCAAACCATTTTAATCATACGGTGAACCATCAGGTCAGGATAACGACGAATAGGGGAAGTGAAATGGGTATAATGGTCAAATGCCAATCCAAAATGACCTTGATTCTTCATGGAATATTCTGCCTTACTCATGGTGCGCAATGCCACATTTTCGATGAGAGAGCGATAGGGTGAATCTTCTACATGTTTCAGAACATTTTTAATATCATTGGGAGAGAGTTCTCCTTTGGGTATTTGTATACCCAATCGTAAAACTTTGAGAAGATCTGTAAAACGAACCACATCCTTTTGATCCGGGTTCGCATGGACGCGATACACAAATGGATAATTCTTCGGCAGTTTTTTGGGCATTTCCGCTGCCACAACCCGATTGGCCAACAACATACATTCTTCTACAATACGATGGGATTCCATCCGCTCACTGGGGCGAATCTCATGGGGAATCCCCTTTTCACCCATTTCAAAAATGGGTTCAGGAATATCAAAATCAATACTCCCGGCGTCAGAGCGGTTTTTGAATAGTCGCTTCGCCAATCGCTTCAAGATGAGAATATCATCCTTGAATTTATGATCTATCTTATCCTCAACAATATCCTGCACATCTTGATAGGTGAATCGTGCTTTACTATTGATGACCGTAGGTAAAATTTCCTTTTCCATAATATTGAAATCTTTATCCATTTTCATGATGGCGGATACAGCCAACCGATCTTCGTTTGGCCTAAGAGAGCAGAGATTCGCCGATAATGCTTCCGGTAGCATATGGACCACACCCTCCGTGAAATATACCGAAGTGCTGCGTTGGATGGCCTCTCGATCGATATATGTATTTTGTTCCACAAAGTGGCTCACGTCCGCAATATGAACGCCCAACTCATATCCATTCCGATTTTGTTTGATTGAGATGGCATCGTCAAAATCTTTTGCATCTACGGGATCGATAGTGAAAGATGTCCATTCTCGTAAATCTCGTCGGTTTGAGATTTCTTGAGCGATAGACTTTTGACTAAAACGCTTCACTTCCTCCATGACCTTTTGTGGGAATTCCTGAAGATAATCATATTTGTTTAGAATCATTTTCATATCGTTAACTGGGTCTTCTGCCTTCCCAATAACGGTTTGTAATTCTGCAATAATGGGCTTAACAGGGCTACCCCAATCTTTGACCCGCGCTTTTACAATTTGACCTTCGTCCAAATCTTTTTTCGCCTTGATGAGTCGAATACCTCTATCGGGATTCACGGGAGAAATAGACATGAATAATTTTCCTGCATAGCGATAAGTAATACCAATAAAAGAGTTCGAGCCCCGTTCCAATACTTTTTGGACCCGACCTTTCAACCCTTGAGGACTCGGACGTCCATGCAATTTTACACGGACATGATCACCGTGGATAGCATCGGCCATGGAGCGGCGACCAATAAAAATATCTTCTAAATCGTCATCGGTAATGACAAAGCCAAATCCCTTTTGGGTTACCGTTAGACGGCCTACAAATTGAGACCGCTCTCGAGGTAGGGTATATCGATTCCCCTTTACCCGAACAATTTCGCCGGACTTGACCAATTCATTGAGTAAAATTTTAACCGCACCTATTTCGTGTTGTTTCACTTTCATCCGATGAATAATATCCTTTTGTCGGAAAAGTTTTTCAGGTGATTTATTAAATATGTTAAGTAACTTTTTTCGCATTATTATTTTTTTTCTATAAGTTTGAACTGAATTTTAGATGAATTTTTGCGTTTGATAATGTGCCGGAGAATCCCACGGCAATGTTAATCATAATTTTTCCGTTATATTGACGGAAACCCAGGCCATATCCGGGCTGGATATTAAGACCATCAGCGAATGGAATATCTGTAAATAAAAATAATTGTGACCTATCCATATCTCCCATAATCCATTCGGAAGATTGTACAATCACCCAATCTGCATTGAATTGGTTTTCATGGTACCCCCGCAACGAACCGGCACCCCCAAATTTGACCTGTTTCGAATAAGGCAATTGTCGTCCATCCATCCAATTATTGTGGGCCCACACAGAAAAATACAGCGTGGATTCTTTCCAGGGTTTATACTGTCCGAATTTCACCTCTACTTCTGCTGATTTTTCACCACTTTCACCGTCAGACCATCGACCCAAATTAAGTATACTTTCCCAGTAATTTCCTCGAAAAGGAAGCCAGCGGTTATTTCGTCGATCCCCTGAAAAACCAATGATGAGTGATTCTGTCTCAAACGATTCATCCAAAATTAAATCGAGGTTGGTTTCCTTTCTTCCACCAAACATCCAAATGCCCATGGGCCACAATCCCGTAATGGCTCCCATAGAAGATTCTGACACATAGGTTTTTTCCACAAAATCCTGATCAAATCCAATTCGAGCCCCCAAAGGAAGGCTGAATAAAAAAGGTGTATCATACATAAAATTCAGATACCGGGATTTCACATTGGGTTGTCGCCATTCTACAGCCATAGATGTACCCTGTTTTCGAGGATTTTCTAAGTGAATATCGAATTCTCCTGTTGTGATCCATTTTCCGTCATTCCCCTTACTGGTACCAATGATACCACTGATTTCACTTTTGAATTGAGGATAATACGCCACCAAGGCCGCAATATGTTTTTCTCCAAATCGGGCAAATGAAATAAGCGTTTGTTCATTAATAAAGGGATATGCACTTCGAATGGCATCTACCTGACGCATAGCTTGGTGTTTATCTGTTTGTCCCAATAATGGGTGAAATAAGCGACGTAACACCCTTGTCTCAATGGATCCATCCCCCTGAAAAGCAATGGAATCTAAAGTGGCCGAAATTGAAATATAATCATAGTCCATTGAATCGTTTAATTGATAATAACTATTCCACTCCCCTTTTGCTTCCAGAATGGCATAAAGTGTGGAGTCAATCCTCTGGCCAAAGATGATTGACAAAAACATGAAAATTGGGATTACTCTAAAAATGGGCACGAACTTCTCCCTTTAGTTTGATAAACCCATCATAACGATCATCATCTATGTAAAACAAGGTTGCATTGACTGAAAGTGATTTCCCTAAGAACATGGATGCCATGATGTTTGCCCGGATGGTTTGTTTATTGGCAACACCCTTCAATGCTTCCGGTGGCATGGATTCAAATCCATTGGCCAGATAATATTCCATGTTTCCTTCGATTCGGCCATCCTTCCCAATGAATTGGGTCCAATGTGTTTTGATTCCATTGGCATCTACTGTTTTTGATTCGTAAAAACCGAGTTCAATTATATCAGTATAATAAATAGCTTTTATTTCCCATTGAAATTGATTGGTGCTTCTCCCCTTAATTCCGAATTCTGAATAAAATCCATTTATATAGCGGGAGGTAATACGATCATTTTCAGATTCAACCCTAGTTTTATGATAATTGCTATCAAATATTATATGGTTCTTTTGCTGAAAACCAATCTGAGATTCGATTCCATATTCAATCCGATCTCTGGTTTCCCATCCCCGTGTATCTAAGCCATTAAAATTCATTGTAAATTGATTCCAAATCAGGTGACGATCCTGACTACCTTTTTTCCTATAAATAAATTCATTTCTCATGTTTAGGCGCGATTGCTGCACATTGTTGTTAAGTTGATAATTACCCAATGAAAATGCGGGACCATGATAATCCATCCGGTTAAAGAATCTATATTTCCAGTTTTCAAGACGATTAAATTTCCATTTTGAGAAATCGATAGAAAAGCGCGTTAATCCATCCAATTGTAAACCATGTCTACGGTCCCCGGTAAAAACCGTATGGGCTACGTATGCACCGTTGGGATCGGAAATATATTCATTCAACTGGGAGTCAAAACGGTAATGGCCCAGCCCTACACCGATAGAATCATACACTACTGCCCGAGATTCACGCATGGATGTCTGAGAGTTTAAAACCAAATCCAACTGAAATGGACTTTTTCGATCCCGATAATTCACAGCTGCTCGCATGGAATTAAAATCGTTTTGTTTTTCACCCTCGTCATTCTCTTGAATCCTCTGACGGTACATCCATTCCTGCCGCCACCCTGATGCCCTGTGAGACTTATAGTCAGCTTGGAAAACCTTTCCTGTTTGGGTTGTTTCCATTTTTGTAGGGTCGTTGAAAGAGGCCGATTGATCTTCTCTCTGACCTACTCCCAAAGAAAAAGAGCGATTATTTCGTTTAAGATCAAACCCAACCAGAATATCATCAAAACGATAAGATTTTTGCCGCATTTCGTGAACCAATGTCACATAAGGAGTCAAAGGACCATTGAATAAACGGATGTAACCATCCAATTCTTGAAATCCAATTTCTGATTGAACTTTGTTCCATCTCATTCCGGCGCTGTTAATCAATTTTCCTTGATAATTCAAATCAATCTCAGTTCGATCTCTTTTTTGATCGCCACGAGCCAACCGAGAAAAATCAATCTTGCTTTTCAGGCCACTACCAATTTTGATTTCGGTCCTCAGTGATGACATAGATTCTCCACCCTCCTTCACATTCATTACATCCCAAGATTCATTAAAATTAACACTTCTGTCTCGGCTCAATGATTGGAAGTCTGATGAATTTTGCCAGTATTCTAATCCAAATCCCAATTGTATTTTTCTGAGAGAGATTGCCTTTTGATTTAAAACCATTCGAAACGCATTCCCATTCTCTCGCGATTCTGACCGATTTGAAAAGAGATTATTCTGTTCGATTGAGAAAGCACCTTCTGTGGATAGAGACATACCCTTGCTTAATGATATGTTAGAATCAAACTGAAGTAATTGGTGACTAATAGGTGGCCTCAGTGACCGACCCGGAGAATAACGCTGGCGGTTATCAATTTCGTCAGTGAAAACAAATTCATAATATATTCTGTCTTTATCAGAAATTTTTCGAACATACTCTCCGGTGGGGTCCGGACTGAAGGTTACAGAGTAACGAACTTCATCTGTAAGAATTTGTGTATTAAAAGGAACGAAGATGAATAAAAATCTTTCACTTCTATATACGTAATCCCCCAATGAGTCCTGAACCACCCCCGATTGATAAACAATATCATTTTCATTAAAAGCAGTTTTTTGGTCCGACGATAAAAAAGAAATAGATGAATTATCTCGTTCATCAATATAGGAAATGCTGTATTGTCCCTTCTCTCCGATGGCTCCTTCAAGCCCTGACTCCACATAATTGGTTTTATAGGTCGATTCAGAATACTGGTATTCAATATCAATGTCTGAATCGAAATAGATCAAATGTTTCGGTGTAAATGTTAATTCGGCGGAAGTATAGTCAATGGTGTAATCTCGATCCTCACCTCTGGTCAATTTTTGTCCATTCAACCACACTGTTTCAGAACCGGCAGAAATAATGACATTCCTTTGCCCATCCTTTGACGGCAAAAAATAAGGCCCCTGCTTTCCATCACTACCTTTTAACTCTACCCGATTATATTTTCCCTTAGATTGTCCAATTATCGTTCGAATTTTTATATTATTTCTATTAATGTTATTCTTTATTCCTACTATATTTCTTCTGTTATTGTTATATTTGCCAGATTTGTTTCTTGCGGTTATATCTCCTGCTGTTAATTCTCCCGCCGGATAAGATACATTTAAATATACTTTGTCTAATTCATCTAAAGCGGCTGTATTTCCTTCCGGCTGTATGAGGAATGATTCATCGGTTATGGTCCCCGATACACGAATGTTTTCACTGAGTTTCCCTGCCAATTGAAATCGGAGTCCGCCATTCAACCCACCCATACCCTGGCTGGACATTTCCAAACCGCGAAAAAATGTCCCTGATGCATTAATGGGATAAAGCGTTGCTGGTGCCATTGAGTGGATATTGTTGGGTTTAGGTTGAATGATACTATCTTTTACCACAACAATTATACTATCTAAAATAGGTAAATCATCAAATATAGGGCCAATTTGATTGGGTAGTGTTGTCTGAGTTGAATCTTGAGAAATAAGGGTACCTGTCAATAGCACCCAATAGGCCATATTACGGTTGCGCATGGATATCAAAAAGAATCAAATGAGTTTTTGTTAATATTTGGAGAAATTCTCCATCCGAAATCGCATCCAATATTGTTAATCCATTCAATGGCAAAAGCATGGGGTCTTCTCCCAAAACCTGCATATGTCCGCCCCCATTAATAACAAGCCATTTCTCTCGAATTTGAATTATCTCTATAGGAGAGTCAACCGCGACGCTAAATCGACGCTCTAACCGCCCCGACCTGCTGTATAATTGCACCTCATTATTACAATCAAATAGGATCGCCAATTGGTCTCGGTAACCAAAGCCCATGGCCTGAATGCAATCGTTTGTATGGGAAATTCGGTTTAAATCAATAAATGGATTTAGTGAATTCGAGCTACGATCGGTTAAATATATCTCTTGAGTCTCCGAGGAGTAGACCGCCATCCTTCCCTGCTGATCAATACTAAAAACTTCTGGATATAAAGGGATCCCTTCAAGTGAAATAGGCTGAGCGTGAATATAATTTAATTGGGTATCCCATCGGTCGATCTTACTTTCGGATCGATCTAAAATATATATATCCAATTGATTTGAGACAATGTCTACGGGATCAAATAATCCGGACCTTCTTGACCCAAATCCCCCTTCAATATATAATGAATCGGAATGCCATCTTCCTATCCGACGACGATTAGAGTCCAAAAATATTAAACCATTGGGAACCTTAACGAAACGATCAGGCTGAAACTCAGTAGAAAGGATATTTTTTTTAAGATCAATCCGACCCACCTCAATGGGGGTTTGAGAATAAATACCCTCAACTAAAAACAGAAAACAGAGAAGAAAAAATGCTCTACTATTCAGATGACGCTGCCGTAGATGATTTTACTGGATTCGTTAGAAACCATGCACCAATGCCAATCATACATATCGATATTAATTGAGAACCACTTAAACCGAATAAGTATTTGGTATTCACCCGAAAGAATTCAATGACAAATCGCTCAGAACCTGCAAAAATCAGATAGGTGAAAAACAGGCTTCCCGCTACAGTAACCGTTTTTCGTTTTTGATATAAAAAGTAAAAAATCCCTAACCCGAGTATAGTTTCATAAATTTGAGTGGGATGAACCGTCAACACACCAGGATCAAATCCTTCCAGATTTATCCAAGGATAATAAGTTTGAAACACACGATATGTAGACGGTGGCAAACCATCTGGGAAGGAAATCCCCCAAGGCAAATGGGTTGGCTTTCCATAGTCATCACCCACCAATAAACAGCCAACTCGGCCAATGGCATAACCCAACATTAATAGCGGCGCCACCACATCCGCAAATTTAAACCATTGTAATTTATTTTTCTTTAAGACCCAAGTAACGCCCAATGTACCGCCCATGAGGCCACCGAGAAACACCAATCCCGCTCCACTAAAAATCATGCCCGTGGGATCGGCGATAACGCGATCAAGATTTTCGATTAAATAATAAATTTTAGACCCAAGAATACCACCCACAGCAGCCGCGAATACAATATCGGCAGCCAACTTGGAATCGTAACCCATTTCTTTCAAATCTTTATTTAAAAAGTAATAACAGGAATAAAAAGCCATCATGAGCATAAACCCATATGAATTAATCACCGGATGGAATTCAAAACCGAATACATTTAATTCTCCAAAATCAAAAATGATAGGCCACATTTATAGCTTTCCTCCACAATTTGTACAAAACTTATGTTCAGATTGAACAGCTGTACCACATTTAGGGCAATAATTCCCCTGTGTGGTTTCAGATATATTTTTGGGTATATTTTTTAATTCTGATTTTTGTTGCGCACGGAACATAAATCCAACTGCCAAACTGACGATTCCAAGTACAACAAATGGTTGCCAAAGGGGAAGCTTATGACGAACTGGTGGTGCGTTCATTGCTGGTTGTCTGAGTTGGGATGATTCAGCGTTTCCACCTGACAGCATTTTCTGCAATTGATTAATTGAAATTTCCCCACTTGGATTCTGATAGTTGATTGAAATCGTTTTTCCTGTATTCGCACGATAATCATGGATATGAACTCGTCTAAAGTTTAATCCATGTTGATCCTGAAAAGTTTCCGCATCTTTTTCTGAGAACGTAAATTTTTCTGCCACAAGTGGCTCCTGAACAACAATGTGTGCATCATCAACATCATGGTTTATTTCAAGGGTGAATTCCCCCGACCGATCTGACCCTTGTTTATTAACTGGATAAAAGACAAAAATTCGAAACTTGGACTCAAGAACAGTTACCTGAACAAATGACCGATTATTTGTGTTTAGTACGGATAAGTGTTTTACTTCTGATTCTGTTTCAGTAGACCCACTTACAAAGAATATACTATCGGTATTTGCCGGTACACCCATTTCCAAGTTTAATGGAAGGCTACCGCTTTTAACCTCACCATTGACTTCAACCATAATGCCATCAAAATAATATTCAGAATAGACAGCAGTATCGAATAAATCAAATGGTGATGATTGAGCCACAAGTGATTTTATGATAAATAGAAATAGTATAGATTTTTTCATTTTAATTATTATCCCCAAAATAAGACGGTGAAATTACAGATTTTCATCATTAATAATCATAAAGAAGTCGTGAACTTTACCAATACAACTAAGTCATAAATCGTATGAGTATAGGCAGCCACACCAAAACCACGAAATACATAGATACTTCCCAATACAATTCCCGCTACCATTCGAACAAAAAATATATACATGGATGGTGGCTCACCAAAGGAACCTACAAAATGGAATCCTGAGAATAGCATCGCAGCCAATATCACCGCGCCCATTTTCTTAGCTGTTTGCCCCCATTGAAAAATAAATTCAAGAACGGCAGCCAATCCCGTAATTAAAATCACGCGAAACACAAACTCTTCATATATGCCTGCCCCGATGGCCAATACAACCTGTTGAATCAATCGGCCGTCTTTACCATTCATGAGGAGAATTGGAAACCAAATCATTACGATAGTTAAAACAATGGCCCACCCAATGCTTTCAAACAACATGGTTAGTAAATATTCACCGCGAATTGCCGTAGACATTAATTTTTTCTTTTGTCGAAGAAATGCCACCATAAAACCAATTAAAAAGGATCCACTGAATCCGTATGTACCAAAGACGCCTATCATTTCCATCAATTGGCGCATAATCACATCTGCCCCATTCCGGAGTAACGGTAAATCACTGGCAGCTATAGAAAAAATACCTATTTCATAAATAAGAAATAAAGGCAATGTAAAAATAAAACTATAGAGGGGTGTATGGGTTTCTTTCCAATAGTTTGAATTATCCATCAGTATGAATGTGTTACGATTGAGTTAAAATATAAAACGTGGACATATGTTACAAATCTTAATCAGAATCAATCTGAAGAACAGCCAAGAGTGCTTCCTGAGGAATTTCTACCTTCCCAATAGATTTCATCCGCTTTTTACCCTCTTTCTGCTTTTTCCATAATTTTTGTTTTCGCGTAATATCTCCACCGTAACATTTCGCAGTCACATTTTTCTTAATGGCTTTGACCGTTGAGCGAGAAATGATTTTATGGCCCAGCGATGCTTGAATGGGTACATCAAACATCTGTCTCGGTATCAATTCTTTTAATTTAGAACATAAAGCAACCCCACGATCGTAGGCATCGTTCGAATGGGTTATCATGGATAAAGCATCAACAACTTCATTGTTAATTAAAATATCTAATTTCTTTAGATCTCCGGATACATAATCAGAAATATGATAATCCAAAGATGCATAGCCTCTTGTGGTGGATTTTAGCTTATCATAAAAGTCAAAAATAATTTCTCCCAATGGAAGGTCATAATGGAGCTGAGCTTTATCTGCAGTGATATAATTCGTATTTTTATATATTCCTCGCTTCTTTTGACAGAGGGTCATTATACCGCCAATATATTCCTTTGGGGTGATAATCTCTGCAGATACATGGGGTTCTAAAATGGCTTGTATGTCTCCAGATGATGGCATTTTTGCCGGTGTGTCCACTTCAACAATAGACCCATCTTTCAGTTCTACTTTATACTGTACATTCGGGGATGTGGTCACCAATGCGATATCAAACTCACGTTCCAATCTTTCCTGAATAATTTCCATGTGAAGCAGACCCAAAAATCCACAACGAAAACCAAAGCCCAATGCTTCGCTTGTTTCCGGCTCATAGAGTAAAGATGCATCATTCAATTTTAATTTATCTAGTGCCGTCCGTAACTGATCATAATCATCCGCATCTGAAGGATATAAACCCGAAAATACCATGGGTTTTATTTCTTTATACCCAGGTAACCTTTCCATTGCTGGGTTTGCTTTCGTCGTAATTGTATCTCCAGGTAAAATATGTGAGACATTTCGAATACTTCCCAATAAATAGCCCACATCTCCAGCACGTAATTGCTTCGCCGGTACCTGTTTCATTACAAAATGGCCTACCTCAGTTATATCATATTGGCGATCATGGGTAAAAAAGCTTGCCGTATCACCGGGTTTGAGCACACCATCAAATACGCGGACATACGGAATTGCACCTTTATAGTTATCATACATTGAATCGAAAATCATGGCTCTAAGAGGTCCATCAGATCGTTCTTCTGGCGGAGGTATTCTATCGATAATGGCATCAAATATATCCTGAATCCCGATACCACTTTTGGCACTGGCAGAAAGTATTTCACTTTCATCACAACCAATTAACTCCATGATTTGATGGGTCACTTCATCTATTCTTGCCCCATCCAAATCTACTTTGTTAATTACAGGGATAATGGTCAAATCGTTTTCGATTGCTAAATAACTGTTACTAACGGTCTGAGCTTCTACACCTTGAACCGCATCAACCAATAATAAGGCACCTTCACATGCAGCTAAAGAGCGAGACACCTCATATGTAAAGTCCACATGCCCCGGCGTATCAATAAGATTAAAAATAAATTTTTGTTCATTACTGTGATTGTATTTCATTTGAATGGGGTGACTTTTAATTGTGATGCCCCTTTCCCTTTCCAAATCCATACTATCCAATACTTGTGCCTTCATATCTTTTTTGGCCAACGTATGTGTTTCTTCTAACAGTCGATCGGCCAAAGTGGATTTACCATGATCGATATGGGCGATGATACAAAAGTTGCGTATATGCTCTGTTGACATGGGGCGAAAATTACCTTACTCAATAGACAAACCACGATTCAAAAATCAAGTTATTTCAATATATCTTTTGTAGATTTTGACCATAAACCAAAATAGATAATTAGAGGACATATGAAAAAAATATTATTACTGTTGATTTTGGGACTCCTGTCCTTCATGGCATGTGAAGATAAAAAAGACGAAATCAGCCCATTAATCGGTACGTGGGAAATTTCAAACCTTGGGGAATATACAAACGCAAACTGTTCTGGTGCTTTAGATGATACCAGCTGGGCATTTGCACAATTATTTGGGTTAAAGATAACCATGGTAATTATGGAAGATGGAACAGGGACAATGACAATGATCTTCGGGGACGAAATAGAAGAAGAAGCACCCCTAACCTGGGATGATAGTAAGAGTCAAATTTGTATTATGGGCGATTGCCTGTCCTATAAAATTGATGGTGATTCATTTACTATCGATCAACCGGAAGAAGCTTTTTGCTCAGATGACAATGGCGAAGAAACCAATCATGACACCCAATCAACTTGTGAAACTTCCGGGAATACCTGGAACGAAGCATCTTGCTCTCAAATGGAATTCACTAAAAAATAGAATCAATGAAACAATCCCCAGCATGCGGGGGCTTTTCGCATTATATATAAATGCCGTTTATGCCTGGCCGTTGAATTTAACGGATACCAGTTTGGAAACGCCTTTTTGTTCCATCGTCACTCCATATAAATAATCAGCTGATTCCATAGTTAATTTATTATGGGTGACCACAATGAATTGCGTTTCGTCAGCGAATTGGTTGAGCACCCGCTTAAATTTTTGAATATTTACGTCATCGAGGGGTGCATCAACTTCGTCTAAAATACAATACGGGCTTGGTTTATATTGATAAATGGCAAACAATAAAGCGATGGCTGTGAGTGATTTCTCACCTGCAGAAAGCATTCTCAAACTTTGATTCTTTTTACCAGGTGGTTGGGCATGGATCGCAATATCTGCTTCTAATGGGTCTGGGTCACCCACTAACGATAATGATGCAATGCCTCCCTCAAAAAATAATTGAAATAAATTGGCGAAGTTGAGCTTTATCTGATCAAAGGTTTCTTGGAATTTATTCCGAGCAACCTGGTCAATTTTCTGAATCGTCTCTCGCAAATTATTTTCGGACGCAATCAGATCATCCCGTTGTTCCATGAGGGATTGAAGCCTTGCTTTTTCGTCTTCATATTCTTGCTGAACAGCCATATTGATCGGGCCAATACTTTCTAAACTTCTCTGAATCGAATCAATTCGCAGTTCTAAATCGTCCGCTTCATCATTCACAATTAAATCAGTCGGCACTTCTAATGCATATCGGTCACGTATTCGTTCTCGTATAATATTGATCCGCTGTTCCATCTCCACGATTTTCAATTCATTCGACTTTAACTCTTCTAATAAGGCTTCTCGGGAATGTTGTTCCGATCGTATGGTTTCCTGGATTTGTTCCATGGATTGATAGGTATCATTTGTGGTGCTTTGTTTTAAATCTATAATGGATTTTTCTTTAATCAATTGTGCTGTAACTGTTTTCAGATCACTTTCGCCTTCAGATATCTGTTTGGACAAAGATTCACGTTGATTCCTCAGATCCTCCACTTCCTGATGTATCACGCCATTTCTATTTTCCAACTCAACAGTGGTTTCTACTGAAACCCGTTTTTGGAAATTCAAATTATCTCGATTATTTTCATAATTGAGTAAAGAAATTCTCAATTCCTGCACTTCCTGCTGGAAAGTATCCCGCTCCACTTGAACTTTGACCAATGCATCCGATGATGCTTCCACAACGGATTTTAACTTTTCAATGATCGCATCCCCTTTAGCCAAGCTCGGTTCCAATTGTTTGATCGAGGCTTGAAGGTTTTCAATTGTTTTGCACGTACTCGTTTCTTCGCTCTGCAATTCTTTTAAAGATTCTAACGCTTGGGATTGGCTATAGTGACATCGTATAAGAGACGTTTCCACACCATTCAATTCAACAGATAGCGATTCTACTTTATCACCAAGGTCATTGCAATGGGATGATTGCTTTGCAATATTTTTAGTCAGTTCAGACAAATCCTGTTCTTGCTTATTGATAGAGTTGACGATATTCTCAATTACCTGGTTAATTGAATCAATTTTTTTCTGGCGGCTCAGGAGACTTCCATCTCCATTTTTACTATGATATTTCAACACATAATTTTTTCCAGAATATGCGCCATTTAAATCCACAAGATCCCAATCGTCTAAATCATGATTTTTCAATGCGTGGGTTAAATCGTCTACAATTAATAGATTTCCTAAAAGCACATTGGCCAGATCTTTTACTTTACGATCTGCACCGGACAATGCTGCACCATGTCCAATGATTCCATTACCACTGGGAATTTTGGTTTGATTGGAAGAGAGCTTGCTCATTTCTTTTAAAGGTAAAATAGATAAATTGCCTATACTTCGAGATCGAGCTAAATCAACAACCTTAATCGCCAAATTCCGATCCTCAGCCACCAAGCATTGAGCCCAATCACCTAATGCACTTTGAAATGCAGCATCATATTTTTCATCTATTTGGAATAATTCACCGACCGTACCCATGATTCCAGAGAAATCCTTCGGAGAATCCAAAACTGTTCTCACACCCTCTGGATATCCTTCTTTTTGTTCTACCAATTCCGTGTAAAAACTGACCTGAGACTGGTGAGATTCCAATTTTGATTTATTGCGATGAATATCCATCGCCAATTCAGATTCTTTTTCTTGATTGGTTTTTAACAATTCACGTGAAAGATTTAATTGTGATTGGATTTTATCAGTCGATTTTTTCAGGTGCGTTTTTTTGGTCTCTAATTCTTTTTGTTCTTTTTCCTGGTTGGCTTGATTTGCATCTATATGTGCTATTTTTTCTTTAAGGCGAGAAACAGTATTGTTTTTTTCTTTAACTAACGAAACGGTACGATCTAATATAGAACGATCATCTGCCATTTTACGTTGAGCATCCCAGCGATCTGTTTGAGATTTTTCTAACAATTTCTGTGCCGCTTTATATCGGATTTCTACCGCATCAAATTCTGATTTCTTAGACTTATATTTTGATAACTGCTGTTTAACCTGAGGGGCTAAGAGAGATATTTCATTCTCGTAGTTCTCAATTTGACCTCGGAGTTGCACCTTTTTTTCTGTATTGGTTTCTGTCTCCCGGTTTAACCTGTCTATCGTTGCTTCTTTTGCTTTATCCTGTTCCGACCAAATGAGTACATTATTTCTTGCTGCTTCCCTCCTATTCTCCATTTCGCGTAATGTGATTTGAAGAGTCTTCAGTTCTTTTTGTTGTTCACTATAAATATGCTTAAGGCCATTTAATTCTTTTTCATGCTGGGATGTATCAGATGCTTTTTCATCTTTTATATGTTGAAATTCAACGACACGGTTTCTCAATGGGTGTATATCTGCTTCATAGTCATGAACGCGAATAAATGCCAAACTTAAATCTGTATCTTTTAATTCATCGGATAGCTTTTCATGACGTTTAAAGCGTTTCAACTGCAGGTTTAAGGCATTCACTTTTTGCTCTACTTCCTGTGCAATATCATCAACCCGTTCTAAATCTTGTCTAACAGCATCAAATTTTCTTAAGGTGGAACGACGCTGTTTTTTATACTTATTAATACCGGCTGCTTCTTCAAACATTCGTTTCCGATCGTCGTCAGTTTCAGAAAGGATTTGTTCGATCATTTTTAATTCGATGACCGAATAGGCATCCGCACCCATACCCGTATCTATAAATAAATCATGAATGTCTTTTAAACGGCATGGCGTACGATTTAGAAAGTATTCTGAATCACCATTTCGATATACGCGTCGGCCAATTTCAATATCATTATATTCTACAGGAAGCTTCCCACGATTGTTATGAACGGTGAGTGTAGCTTCACATACAGATAGGGGTTTTAGCCCATCTGCACCATTAAAAATAACATCCCCCATTTTATTTGAACGAAGTACAGAATATTTCTGTTCGCCCAATACCCAGCGTATCGCATCCACAATATTTGTCTTGCCGCAGCCATTCGGTCCTACTATGACCGTGACGCCTTCACCAAATTTTATTTTTTCTTTTTTGGCGAAGGATTTAAAACCGTGAATATTGAGTTCAGATATATACATTTCCGAGGATTAAAAGGTCGAGGAATCTAATGAATTTTAGAGGAGAAAGCTATAAAGGATATGCTCCATTTCATGAATAATACTTGTCAAGCATTTGGAGTAATAGATTTATCTATAATGGGAAGGATTTACTTAACCTGGCGGCCAGTTCATTTGCCGACCGCCCATAATATGCATATGGATATGAAATACGGTTTGGCCCCCATGAGTATTGGTATTAAAAATAGTTCGGAAACCTGATACAGCAATATCCTCTATTTGTGCAATTTTCTGTGCGGTAAGAAGTAATTCCCCCGCCAAATTTTGCTCTGACGCTTTCAACGCATTGATGGATTGAATATGCTTTTTGGGTATCACCAATATATGGGTTGGTGCTTTTGGATCTATATCTCGAAAAGCCAATACCGATTTATTTTCATAAACGATATCACAAGGAATTTCACCTGAAATCATTTTGCAAAAAAGACAGTCATTCATTCTGCGGTATCCATGAGTTGATTTAAGTTTGACACAGCCATGATTGCGGCAGTTTCACTGCGCAGCCTTCTGGGACCCAACGATGCGAATTTCACTTTTGATTGTTCCATTAGTTTAACTTCTCTTTGAGAAAAATCGCCTTCGGGGCCAATCAGAATACATCCTTTTTTTCTCTCATTTTCGAACGAATTTGCCAAGGATTCCTTTCCAGAAATATGACATACAACTTTTTGACAATCCAAATGATTCTCAAGCCAGCGGGTCAGTTCAATGGGCTCCATCAATTGTGGAAAATAACAACGACCCGATTGTTTTGCAGCCGAAACCACAATCCGATTTCCCCGTTCCATATTCAGTTTATTTTTTACGCATCGATCCAATAAAATGGGCTGGATTGACTTAACACCCAACTCGGTGACTTTTTCTAAAACCAAATCCATTCGATTGCCCTTGATCAGGCCAATGGCGATATGAATCTCAAACTCAGATTCACCATAGTTTGGATAACGTTGCTTTATGGTTCCAGAAACAGATGGACCGTTTATCTGTGCAATGATTCCTTCATAAGCAGTACCCAATCCATCTAAGAGCCATATGACATCCCCTTCTTTTCCACGGAGTGACTTAATACAATGTTGTGATTCTTCTTTTGAAAGGGTGAAATGAGAATAGTCTAAACCATCTTGATGAAGGTGAAAAAAGTGTTCTTCCATTAACGGCGATTATTACCAAATGTGAATGTAATATTAACAACAGTGCCATTATAATTGGTCCGTCCGTCCACTTTTTCTCCCATGGGTAGGTATTCATAACCAATGGATGGCGAAATGGTACTACCGCCCATTTGAAGAAATGCCACACCAAATGCTATTTGGACACCATATGTTGTAATTGTGCCCGCATTTCCCCATCGCTCAGAAAATTTCCTCGAATCTTCCTTTCCATCTATAGCCAATGTTGGGCCAAGTTTTATTTCGACAAATGGTGAAAAATTATTGGCAATTTTTCCCTCAAAAAGCAACCATTTAATTGTGCCATAAATGGGAATCATTAATAGGGCTTTATCACCCACATTTAAGGATTGTCCGGTAAATCGATTATACCCTGGCAGTTCAGAATCATTTTTGATATCATAAAAACGAGATTCAAAACCCGTAATTATATTCGATTTTATTTGCCATTGTCCTACAAAAACAATACCATATCCTCGAGTGCCTAACATGGGTCCGATTCCTTTTTTCATTTGGGCGTTTCCACCAGAGGTCATAATGCAAAAAAGAGTGAACATTAATATTTTTTTCATTTTATATCGCCTATTTATTTCTGATACGATTTAATTCGGCCCAAGTTTATTGAGTAGAAGATAACCGTTCCATGGTTTTATTACCTAACACTGATGTTTTAAAAATATCATCCACATCTTTAAGTGTTACTTTTGTATACCAAATCCCTTCAGGATAAATTACAATAGAAGCACCCATTTCGCAGGCATCTAAACACCCGCTTTTATTGGCACGAACAATTCCTTTAAGTCCATGTTCTTTTATGAGTTGGACAAATCGAAGCCGAATATCCTGCCCGCCTTTTCGGGAACAATCACCTTTTGGACTGCCATGGTTTCGCTCGTTGACGCAGATAAAAATATGTTTTTGGTATTTCATTCCGGCAACAAAATAACTTTACCAATTTGTTCACCCTTTTCTAAATATTCATGGGCACTTTTAATATTTTCCAAATCGAATGATTGATCTACAATCGGTTTGATTTTTCCTTCAGAAACAAGGGATACACAATCATCAAACGCAGCCACATCACCCATGGTTGAGCCTAGTATTGTTTGCTGTTTAGAAAATAAATGGCGAAGGTCTATGCCAACTTTTGGACCAGTGGTTGCACCGCAAGTCACAATGCGGCCACCCTTTGCAAGCAATCGCATACTGGTCTCCCATGTGGCTTTTCCTACATGCTCAAACACCACATCTGCACCACGTCCATCCGTGAAAGCTTTGACAGATTTTACAATATTGTCCTCGTAATGGTCCAATACCAAATCAGCGTCTAATTTTGAGGCATGGGACCGCTTTTGTTCGCTCCCTCCCGTGGCGATGACTTGGCAGCCTTTTGCTTTTGCAATCTGGATAGCCATGGTTCCCACGCCGGAACCGGCACCCCAAACTAAAACAGTTTCACCCGGTTCTACTTTAGCACGACGTACCAGCATAGTATAAGCTGTTTGGGCTGTTAAGGGAAAAGCAGCCGCTTCCTGGAAGGATAAATTCTCCGGTTTTAACCGGACATTTTTTTCCGGTACTGCAATAAATTCGCATTGGGTACCATCCTGGCTTTCTCCTAAGATACCCATATTATCACAATAATTTTCCCGGCCGCTTCTGCAAAACTGGCAATGGCCACAATAAGTTAATGGCTGAATACACACTGCATCACCATTAGAGAATTGAGAAATATTTTCCCCCACATCAGAGATAACGCCTGAACCATCACTCCCCAATATCATGGGTAATGGTACACCTGAAATCCCTCGGCGAACCCATAAATCTAAATGGTTTAAGGCGGCGGCTTTAATTTGAACAACAACTTCCCCAACCATGGGCTCAGGATTGGGAATGGATTCAACCTGGAGCACTTCAGGACCGCCGTGGGTATGAATCCGAACTGCCTGCATTAGTCCTCTGCTTTGGACAAAAATATTTTATCGATACTATACTTTCCAGGTCCTGCGGCAGCAATCGCTGCAAAAATTGACATATATATTAATGCACTCTCAGGATTTCCGGTCCCCGTAATGTGATACATGGCTGCAAAAAACATGGTACCAACCACCAGTGCCGCAGCCGGTTGTGTAAACAATCCAATTAATACTAACCCTGCACAGATGGATTCAGAAAATGCACCTAAAAATCCGAACATTGGATTTAAAAAATCGATAACACCAACATACTTCGTCACTGCACTCCCCAAACCATCCCATTTTTCAGGGTGAGTGATTTTACCCCACCCATGATTAGCTAATAAAAAATACCCAGGGAGGATCCGCAGTATCAAAAGGCCAACTTGGGTACACTCACATTTTCCTTTTAAAAACTTAATTAAACAACTCATTCATGGTCCTTTTTATACATATCTTCAAAATCAGCATCCTTAATATCCAAGTTTTTATAAGGTTCTCTTTTATTAACGACATTCTGATTGGATTTCGAAATGATTTTTACTTTTTTAAATAATGTGTAAACTAAATAAGCTAATGTCCCAAAAAACAAAATTCGAATCATGTCTATAAACCGGTGGTTGGGTTGAAAAATTTGGTGCCGGTCACGGGTTGACGGATATAATTAATGACCTCATCTAAATCATCTTCATTATGAACAAAATCAATATTATTCGTATTAATAATCACCAGTGGCGTATCCTGATACCGGAAAAAATATTCGTTATACACTTGGTTAAGTGCATCTATATAATCTTCGGACATATTTTTTTCATATTCCCTGCCACGACCGATGATATTCCGCATTAACGTATCCGTATCTGCTTGGAGAAAAATAACCAAATCAGGATGAATTACATTACGTTCCATCATATTGGCGACGGTATCATAAAGAGAAATTTCTTTTTCATTTAAATTGAGCGACGCAAATAAACGATCTTTTACGAACATATAATCCGTAATAATTAGATTATGAAACATATCCACCTGTCGCAAATCCTGTTGTTGTTGATAACGCTGAAGTAGAAACCATAACTGAGTCTGAAATGCATGGGCTTCCGGATCATCATAAAAGTCAGCTAAGAAGGGATTATCCTCGAATGTTTCAAGAACCAATTTGGCGCTCAATCGATCTGTCAACAATTTTGCTAAGCTTGTTTTCCCCACCCCGATCGTGCCTTCTATGGCAACATAATACAAATTTCTCATGCAGTTTTTTCCAAATGATGCATCCGGACATTGGTCGTATCCGGACATAATACTAATAATTCTGAAATCGTTTTGCCACTATCCTGCACCATGAATTCCGGCGCAAGTTCAGCCCAAGGAACGAGGACGAACTTACGAGAAAAAACCCCAGGATGGGGAATACTTAAATGAGGTAAATCAATCATTTTTGTTTCATAAGCTAAAATATCCAAGTCTATGACTCGCGGGGCATTTTTTTCATGATCCTCAGGGCGTCCTAACATCAATTCTATTCCTTTACATACCTGTAGCATTTCTTCCGGATCTAAGTCGGTTGAAAGTTCAACAACTGTATTTAAAAATAATGGCTGATCTTGATTGATTAGTGGATCGGTTTCATAAATCGAAGCCGTTCGTTTAACCTGAATATCTTTTCGAACATCTAAAGCGGTTATGGCAGAAAATAAATAAGATTCGCGATCGCCAATATTAGACCCCAAACCGAGGTAAACCAGCTCAGGCATAATCTTTTGGCGTTCGTGTAATTTCTACCTCAACTGTATCTAATACACCATTAACAGGTGCATGTGGTTTACGAACTTTCACAACCAATGTATCCACAGGTTGACACTTTAATATTTCTTTGGCTATTGAATTTGCCAATGCTTCTATAAGATAAAATTTATCTTTTTTTACGCAGGCATCAACGATTTGATAAATGGATTCATAATTAATGGTTTTTGTTAAATCATCTGTGGTACATGCTTTTTTTAATGACAGATGCATTTCTAAATCAATTTCGAAACGGCCACCCAAATGTTTTTCCGATTCGCTGACACCGTGGAACCCATAAAACTGCATGTTTTTTAAACGAATGATACCCATAAGACAGAGAATTTACTCGAGAGCGTCTTCGTGAGTCAAGGCAGGGAATAGATATTTTTGATTCAAATATATTAACGGCGATTGATTGGTTACTTTTCTAGCGAAATCGTAAATCCTTTGTACTCACCGTCTGGCAATACGGTGGGCAGATTATACTGTGGGTCTGTAAGAATATTATACACATCCGGATCGCCCGTTTTTACTTTTTCAGACGTATTTAATTTCCACTCGTGACCAATCTCATCCAGGCGACCGGGATAACCCTGGGCGCCCATTATACTAGTCAATGCCCAATAGAAATATTCCGTAACCATGCAATCGTACTCACACGTTTCATCATCATAGGAATACCATGCACCTGCAGGATATGTTGAAGGTGGACTTTCAAAATAACCGCCACGAGCCTTATCCATTGCATTGGCAATGGCTGAACCCTTTAATTCCCCTAAAACACTTGTATATACTTTTGAATAGCCTTCGTGAGTAATTAAATGGAGAACCTCTTCTATGGATGCATCAAACCGGGCATTGGAAGAATTTTTAATAAATGAGGGTATCGTTTCTTCATCAAAAAGCAATTGGTAATGATCGTGGTCTGGTTCATCACCATCAAAATTGTCTAATTCATTTTCATCTTTGAACATAATTAATGTGGCATCTACAAAAATTAATTTATCCACAACAGATTGATTGTCCACTTTTCCATCTTCATCGTTATCAAGGTATTGAGCCATTATTTTAGCAGCGTGAAGCACTTTTTCATCGGAAGTATTTTCTGTAGCGATTACTTTTATTCCAAAAACAATTGCCTGTTTAGGAAAATTATTTTCCCAACTGGGAGGACATTTTGCATTGCCACATTCACTATAACAGCCTACAATTGTGGCGAAAATAATAAAAATAAGAAATCTATTCATCATTATAATTCCAGTTAACAGTTACGAAAACTAACAAGACAGTTTCACCATTTCAAGAAAATAAAAAAGCCCCTCTCGGTTACCCAAGAGAGGCTTTTAAGAAAAATGAGGATAACCTCAGATTACATCATACCGCCCATGCCGCCCATTCCTGGATCCATTGGAGGCATTGGTGGTGCGTCCTTTTCAGGAAGTTCAGTCACAGCTGCTTCAGTTGTCAGGATCATCCCAGCAATTGAGCATGCATTTTCTACAGCGACACGAGCCACTTTAGTGGGATCAATGATACCTGCTTTGAACATGTTAACATATTCATCCGTCCGGGCATCATAACCGTAGTCGTTCTTACCTTCGCGAATTGCTTGAGCAATAATCGAAGGCTCAACGCCGGCATTTTCGCAAATCTGACGAAGGGGAGATTCCAAGGCACGGCGCACAATGTCCACACCCACAGCTTCTTCTTCATCCACTTTGACTTTATCTAAAGCAGGAACAGCCCGAAGTAGCGCAACGCCACCTCCAGGGATAATTCCTTCTTCTACAGCAGCGCGGGTTGCATGCAATGCATCTTCAACACGTGCTTTCTTTTCTTTCATTTCCACTTCTGTGGCAGCACCGACATTGATTACCGCAACACCACCGGACAATTTAGCCAAGCGTTCTTGCAGTTTTTCACGATCATAGTCAGATGATGTTTTTTCGATCTGAACTTTGATTTCGTTAATTCGGCCTTTAATGGCATCAGACGCACCGCTACCACCAACGATGGTAGAGTTATCTTTATCTGAAACCACACGTTTGCATGTACCCAGATATTCTAATGTGGCATTTTCCAGTTTATATCCTGCATCTTCAGAGATGACAGTTGCACCAGTTAATACAGCAATATCTTCTAACATGGCTTTACGGCGATCACCAAATCCAGGTGCTTTCACAGCCAGAACTTTAAATGTGCCGCGTAATTTATTCACAACCAATGTCGCCAAGGCTTCGCCTTCTACATCTTCAGCAATAATCATCACTGGTTTACCAGTTTGAACGACTTTTTCCAATAAAGGAAGTAAATCTTTCATATTGGTGATTTTCTTGTCATAAATCAAGATGTATGGATCTTCCAATTCAGCTTCCATATTATCAGAATTGGTCACGAAGTAAGGAGACAAATAACCACGGTCAAATTGCATCCCTTCAACTGTTTCCAAAAACGTTTCAGCTGTTTTGGATTCTTCCACTGTGATGACACCATCTTTACCAACTTTGTCCATGGCTTCGGCGATTTTCTCACCAATTTCACGGTCATTGTTTGCTGAGATAGATCCTACATTTGCAATCTGCTCTGCATCGGGAAGATCTTTACTTTGACCTTTCAACGATTCAATCACAGATCCTGCAGCTGCATCAATACCACGCTTAATCGACATTGGATTTGCACCGGCGGTCACGTTTTTGAGACCTTCCGCAACCAATGCTTGTGCAAGTACAGTCGCTGTCGTGGTTCCGTCGCCGGCCACATCCGATGTTTTAGACGCCACTTCTTTAACCATTTGTGCGCCCACATCCTCTAATTTATCTTCTAATTCAATTTCTTTGGCCACTGTAACACCATCTTTGGTAATGGTGGGTGCACCAAACTTTTTCTCGATAACCACGTTACGCCCTTTAGGCCCAAGTGTGACTTTTACCGCATTGGCAAGCTTGTCCACACCGGCTTTTAAGGCAGTACGCGCCTCAATATCATATGAGATTGTTTTAGCCATAATTCATCTACTCCTTATAAGACAGCGAGAATATCGCTCTCGCGCATGATGAGATAATCTGTTCCTTCAAAGGCGAATTCTGTACCGCTATATTTACCATATAGAATTTTATCACCCTTCTTTACTTCCATTGCGATGCTTGTTCCTGCGTCACTGACTTTACCGGGACCTGCTGCAACGATTGTACCCTGTTGTGGTTTTTCCTGAGCTGTATCGGGAAGAATAATGCCACCAGTGGACACTTCTTCTGCCGGGGCAGATTCAACAACAACACGATCAGCCAAAGGCTTAATGTTTAGAGCCATTTCGCTTTCTCCTATTTTTTTATTAATTAAAATCTTGTTTTACTGCATTTATGCAGCGCGGAATTTATATATTATTTATATGGAATATCAAACTATTTTGGCAGTCATTCTAATAGAGTGCTAATTGTGGTATAATTTGTTTATTTGTAACTGGTGAGTAGTGGCAATACCTTTAACCAGTTCCTATTTTAGGAACAGCATTTTCTTCACCTGACGGAAGTTCTCTGCTTCCAGACTGTAGAAGTATAAACCGGAACTCACCGCATTACCCTGTGCATCTCTACCATTCCATAAAGTTTGGTGGTTGCCCGTATTTACCCAGCCTTTTTCAAGTGTAATCACTTTTTGTCCCAATACATTATAAACTGAAAGATTCACATGGGACGGAACCGGGAGTGAGAATGTAATGGTCGTGACGGGGTTAAATGGATTTGGATAATTTTGATCTAAAGCAAATGTCTCCGGAATGGATGCTTCTATTTTTGCTACCATGCCATCTACATAGCTCAGTTCCCCCACAATCAATGTCATGGGGTAATCATAATGGTTACTGAATTTTGTGATTGAGCCATTATAAATTTCTAGTAATAAATAAGATTTCCTCTCGATATGATCAAACAATCTTACTTCAACACCGCTTGGCAACTGTCCGCGTAGTTTAGAAGCAAGTTGAATCGGTCCATCTATATCTTTTGTTTTCAGATTCATTTCCCATGTGCCGTTCATCAAATCCAATGAGCGAATATCGGATGTAAGTGCATAGTCCACTCCCCAATCTTCCCGATTCATAGCTAAAGAAATATATTTGTCCATTGCAGGAGGTTCCGGATTATCCCATATATCCAATGTTTCGGAAGCATCTTCTCTTCGACCCATGGCATTATATACATCGCCAAATTCTCCATTTTCCGCACTGAGAATTATCTCCCATCCTTTAGTAGCCAGTAATTTACTTTTGGCACTCTCTTGCGTATTTAATGGATTAATAGAAAGACTCACAGAATCACTGGTGCGATTAAAGATCGCATAACCTTCCCATGGTAAAATTGTGGATGTTTCGTTATCCCACCCCTCAATTCCGCTTTTACCGTAAGTCAGGGGGCCATAAACAGATGCATTATCGAAACTCACTTTTAATTCAAATGGGTAGGGATTTCCCATGAGACTCCAACCGGATGGAATACGAATGGTATGGTTTCTAAGATCCACTGATTTCCCCGATCCCACACTGAAAGAAATATCATCCTCCATGCGTTGATGGAGCCAATATCCACGTCCGATTTTTATATCCTGAGCTTCAAGCCAATTGGCGTTTCCCTTATCCTCATACAAAAGCCATGTTTGATCTGATGCCGGTTTTCCCAATTCATCCCCAATTGTTTCATTAATAGTATTTAGATCAATATGAGTGGGTATAGAGATCAACCTCCATTTGGACTTAGGCACACCGTTCGGATAAGCCGTTCCAGCAATAGCTGAAGTAAGCCTATTCTGTCCATATTTTATTTCCAAGCTCAGGGTATCACCATGACGAAAATTAGAATACTCGTCGGTGGCCGTATAGTAATATGCAAGGCCATTAATCCCTACCATATCCTTATTGACTGTTCCTGTATAAGTATTATCTCCATTGCTGGTTGCAGCCTGCTCTACAGCTTCAAGACTGCCGCCTACTTGATAATAAAGGTTTACTTTAGTGATCTCATTTTCATCAGTAATATTCACAGTAATAGCTACATCCTGATTCTCGGTTGAGGTTATTGGCGTTGTAGGTGCTAAAATAATCGGTGGAATGGTATCATTGACCCCTTCGCCTACAAGGCTCACCTGTTTGATTCCTGATATATTATTCGAATAATAATTCGCCTGACCAAACGAAGTGCCAGAAACTTGAGGGTAAAATGCAAAGGTAAAGTCCGTACTTAAGTTTGGAGCTAATGTTACGGGGTAGGCTTTGGTGTCCATGGAATATCCAACACCAGAAACCACTACTGAGTCAATAACCATCGTGTCTATCCCTACACTTGATAGGGAAATCGTTTTTTTACCCATCCGATTTACAATTACCTTTCCAAAATTGATTGCACTTGTTGAAAGCGCAATCTCAGGCTCTGGTACATCTTTAACAAAAACCATTTTACTAGTCTGGTAAGATAATCCTCCTATATCTTTTACCTGCACCCGAATGACTAGCGTATCATTTGATTCATAATCAAACATAGCACTTGTTCGTAAGGTATCGTTAATAATCAAAAACTTGTCATTGTCTGCATCATTGGAACCATTGCCGGAGATTAAATTATACGTAAAGGTCTCTCCCGTATCCACATCCGTTGCAGTAAAAAAGCCCACATGCATTCCAGAGGGTATATTCTCTCTAACTGTATCTGGATCCAGAGCCAATGCCGTGGGCGCATCATTCACAGGGCGAACGGTCAAGATAAACGATTCTGAATCTGTAAGAGTTCTAGGCCCGTTATCAACGGCAATGATGGTTATTACCGTGGTTCCATGCCAGTTTGCAGCAGGATATAAAGTAAGCAGTGAGTCATTAACAGCAACCGTTACGTTACTATTTGAAGAAGCACCTGCAAAGGTGATTTTATCAAGATCAGCGTCTGTTGCTGACATGACCAGGCTGATGGCCACATCTTCAAATGTGGATTGATTACCAATGGTATACAGGACTGGAGCCCGATTCGTATCGGTTGTTGTGAAAGATGCCGCAGCTGAAATAATGGCATTATTGACAGAATCTTCTACGGATTCACCTATTCCAACGTAAACCGTTTGTGAATAAGAAAAATCAGTTGTCGGATTAACTGTAATGATTTTTTTCGTTAAATCTATGGTGGCATCAAATCCAATATCAATCCCACTATGAATAGGCGTCTTTAATCGTATAAGGGCATCCACATTGTCATTAGTTAACGCACTGTTATCATTGTTTCTGATGGGTTCGTTAAAGGTAAGGGTAATATTTGTATTTAGAGCAACCCCCACGGAGCCATTTGCTGGGGAAAATACAATGGTTGGTGCCATGCTATCATAATTCCAATTAAACTGATCTGCAGCAGTATTATTGTTGCTCGACGCATCAGTAAAGGTGGCGGCGGCTACATCAATGGTTACGGCGCCTTCTGAAGTCGGTGTAAACGTCGCTGTATATACTGTGGATGAGGTGGCACTGAATGAACTCAAGGCACCATTGGTTACGGTAATATCCCCCACGGCAAAGTTGCTGGTGGCCTCACTAGAAGTAAATGTGAGTGACAAAGTGGCATCGTTGGAACTAAACCCGTCTAATCCTTCGGCTGCTGTGATGGTAATGGTTGGACCTGTAGTATCATAGAACCAATTGAACTGATCGGCTGCAGTATTATTATTACTAGTTGCATCGGTAAAGGTAGCGGCGTCTACATCAATGGTTACGGCGCCTTCTACATGTGGTGTAAACGTCGCTGTATATACTGTACTTGAGGTGGATGCAAAATCACTCAGAGATCCATTCGTAACTGTTATATCACCTACAGCA
>JABGZQ010000072.1 GCA_018674655.1 Fidelibacterota bacterium
AATGTGATTAATTCACTCATTGATTTTCTTTCTATTTTTAAATTCATCCTTGCTCTAAAGGATGGTATTGTTAAAACCTATAATCTTTTACTTAATTATTTATCTTCTATTTTAAAATAGTCTAAAATCAGTCAATAGCATTAAAAGATGTATTTAAAATATCCAATGCTTCATTTATCTCATCTTCTCCAATATTTAAGGATGGAGTTATGCGCACACAATTCCCATAAAGCCCGCCACGTCCAATTAGGAGACCTCGTTTTTTTGTTTCCTCTAATAACTGATCTACAGCTTTAGAATTCGGAGTACGATCTTTAGCAGTTTCATCAACAACTAATTCAACACCAACCATAAGTCCCTTCCCTCTTATATCACCGATTAACTCTGGATGGTCTCCTTGGATTCTATTAAGACCCTCAAATAATAATGCTCCCATTTCTTCTGAATTATCTGCAAGGTTGTCACGTTCCATAATTTCTAATGTTTTGTTTGCGGCTGCACAACTCACTGGATTTCCGCCAAATGTTGAAATTGTATTTTTATCTATAGCGGATGCAATCTCTGTTTTTGTAACAACAGCGGCAAGTGGCATGCCATTGGCAATTCCCTTTGCGGTTGTAATCATATCAGGTTCCACCCCAGAATGATCAATACCCCAAGTTTTTCCAGTACGCCCAAAACCAGTCTGAACTTCATCAGAAATAAATATACCGCCATATTTTCGAACTATATCAGATACAATTTGGAAATATTCATCCGGGGGTGTAATAAACCCGCCTACCCCCTGAATGGGTTCTACCAACATGCCTGCTATTTTTCCAGTTGTCGTTGTTTTAATTAATTCATCCACATCCTTCGCACATTCCATGCCACATGAATCAGAGCTTAATTTAAATGGGCATCTATAACAATAAGGCGAATGAGCGTGTTTTATGGCGCTCACCTGTGTGGGCAATGCACGATAGGAAGAATGCGCAGTCAATGATTGTGCCAATAATGATCGACCTGAATATCCGTGACGTAATGCTATTAATTCTGAATTACCGGTATAAAGCTGTGCCAGCATAACAGCAGTTTCATCTGCTTCAGTACCCGAAGCGGTAAAAAATACTTTTTCTAATTTATTGGGGGCTAACTTCGAAAGTCGTTCGGCGAGCTCTACAACCGGAATACTTGGATATAAAGATGACATGTGCGTTAATCTTTCGACTTGAGCGATTACCGCAGTATTTACTTCATCATTCGCATGCCCCACAGAAACAGTAAGGATGCCCCCAAAAAAATCAAGGTAGGATGTACCCTCCATGTCTTGCACACGAAACATTTTTCCAGATTCAACAACAATGGGTTCTTTATAAAAATTCTTTACCGCTGCAAAAAGATATTCATTATGTTTTTCGCGTATATTTTGACTATTGCTCATTTAGTTTCCTTCTCATCAAATCATTAATGTTTAAAATTGGTATTTTTATATTTTTGTATATTCATTTAAAGACAGATCTTGGTTTTATTTACTGACCAGTTCGTCTGTTTCCTTCTTTATATCTCCCGTCCAATTATTGTCACGGTTCACGCCCAATGCACCCTCTTTTTTTGCGAGTCGCTTATCTGCCAGGTCATGGTGTGTGGTTAGATATTGCAATGAATGGCCTACAAACTCACGCACGGTTTTGAAGCCATGTTTTTCCATGAAGTTTGATAATCCTTCACACATTTCTTCAACCATCTCGTATCCCTGTAACATTACGCCCGTACATACCTGAACTGTAGAACTTCCCATTAGGATAAATTCAATTGCTTCACGGCTGCTGATAACACCACCGATACCTGATATTTCTGCATCAGGAACGTCTCTTCCTATTTGCGAAACCATTCGTAGTGCAATGGGCTTCACAGCATAATAAGAATATCCGCCAGGGGTTGAATGACCTTCCACTGTAGGCATTGGCGCC
Source organism: Fidelibacterota bacterium (assembly GCA_018674655.1). Classification (GTDB taxonomy): domain Bacteria; phylum Fidelibacterota; class Marinisomatia; order Marinisomatales; family TCS55; genus TCS55. Next base: position 1,953 of record JABGZQ010000072.1, read on the forward strand.
AAAGTTTCAAGATCAATATTTAAAATAGATGGTATCGTATTGATTGCAGCAACGCCACTTGCTCCGCCATCCATTGCCGCTTGTGCAGGTTCGGAAATATCTAAAATGTCCGGAGTCATTTTAGCCCAAATTGGCAAGTCAGTTACTTCAACAACCCAACCCGTTACCTCTTTAACCATATCTGGGTTTTGGCCCATTGCGGCACCCATACCTTCTTCAGGATGGCCATGGGGACAAGAAAGATTCAGTTCAAACATATCTACACCCGTTTCGGCGATTCTACCCACCAATTCCTGCCATGAATCCTTATTGTATTTTTCCATTATAGAAGAAATCAACACTTTGTCAGGGTGAGCATCTTTTATTGCCTTAAATTCATCCAACCACACTTCCAGTGTTCTATCGGATATAAGTTCGATGTTCTCAAAGCCAATAATCTCCCCACTTGGGGTTTTTAATTTTCCATATCTTGGTGCAACATTGATGACCGGCGTCTCGGTCAAACTAACCGTTTTTGCGGAAACACCACCCCAGCCATTATTAAATGCCTTGATGATCGTTTTTGAATTGGTACTTGGAGGCCCTGATCCAATTACAAATGGGTTGGGGAATTTAACGCCGTTTACTTCTATACTTATATCTGCCATAATTTTCTCTATTAATTATTAAAGTTCCACCAACTTATCATAGGTTTCTGGACGACGATCTCTATAAAACTGCCAAGTGGAACGGACCTCATCGATCATATCAAGATCAAATTCAGATATTAATAACTCATCCTGATCTCGAGAGGCTTCAGCAATAATCTGGCCTCTTGGATTAACAAAATACGACGTGCCATAAAATTCTCCAAGATCCCAGGGCTTTTCTGTTCCAACTCGATTGATACAACCCATAAAATATCCATTGGCTGCAGCGTGTGCCGGTTGTTCAAGTTTCCAAAGATATTCGCTCAAACCGGCTACTGTTGCAGATGGATTGTACACAATTTCAGCACCGTTTAAACCCAGGCACCGAGCCCCATCTGGAAAATGCCTGTCATAACAAATATAAACACCGACCTTTGCATATTTAGTTTGAAAAACTGGATAGCCAAGGTTTCCTGGTTTGAAAAAAAATTTTTCCCAAAATCCAGACGTATGAGGAATATGATTTTTACGGTATTTGCCCAAATATTCTCCATCTGCATCAATGACCGCTGCTGTATTATATAATACACCTGCCTGCTCTTTTTCATAAATAGGGACAATGATAACCATATTATATTTTTTTGCGTAATCCTGCATTAATTCAGTCGTTGGACCTGGAACTGATTCTGCAGAAGCATACCATGCATTATCTTGCCCCGGACAAAAATAAGGTGTATTGAATATTTCTTGTAAACATAAAATTTGGACACCTTGTTTACCCGCATCTTCAATGAATGGAATATGTTTTTGAACCATTGCATCCATAATCTCTTTGATAGTCCCTTCTCCTTCCGTCATTGGAAGACTCATTTGGATTAATCCAGATTTAATATTTCGTGCCATTCGTAATCTCCTTTAAAATTTTATTATTTCATTCCACCATATAGGCCACGTTTTAAAAATTGTCCATCACCTTTTTTCCCAACATACTCACAATTATCTATAACCACTTTTCCTCGAGAAAGGACAGTCTCCGTAAATCCTTTTACCTCAAATCCTTCATAAGCATTATAATCTACATTCATATGGTGTGTACAGGTATTGTTTACACTGATTGTTTCTTTTCGATTCGGGTCAAATATGACAATATCTGCATCGCTCCCAACAGCTATTGTACCTTTTTTAGGAAATAGTCCAAATGTTTTAGCTGCTGCTGTGGACGTCAATTCAACAAATTTATTCAATGATATTCTTCCTGAATTCACACCACCATTATAAACGAGGCTCATTCTGTTCTCAACGCCAGGGCCACCATTTGGGATTTTAGAAAAATCATCGACACCCAATATTTTTTGGTCTTTAAAACAAAATGGACAATGATCTGTTGCAATGGATTG
>JABGZQ010000029.1 GCA_018674655.1 Fidelibacterota bacterium
AGATGGTGATGCCGGGAGATAATGTGGAGTTGGATGTAGAGCTGATTACCCCAATAGCCATGGATAAGGAATTGCGATTTGCAATTCGTGAGGGTGGACATACGGTTGGCGCTGGTGTGGTTACTGAGATTAAAGAATAGGAAAAACTGTGGCAAAGCAAACTATCCGAATTAGTTTAAAGGCGTACGATCATTCTTTGATTGATAAGTCTACTGAGAAAATTGTAAAAACGGCAAAATCTACAGGCGCAATTATATCAGGTCCGATACCTTTGCCGACTAAAAGAACAATTTATACTGTTTTGAGGTCACCCTTTGTGGATAAGAAATCTCGCGAACAGTTTCAAACAAAAATACATAAACGGTTAATTGATATTATAAATTCTACACCCAAGACGGTTGAATCGTTGATGAAGCTTGACTTGCCTGCTGGTGTGGATATCGAAATTAAGGTTTAATGATGCGTGGGTTAATCGGGAAAAAAATTGGTATGTCACAAGTATTTAATGACGGAGGTCAAGCTATTCCAGTTACAGTTGTAGAGGCTGGCCCGTGTGTTGTTACCCAAGTGAAAACGAATTCAACGGATGGGTATGATGCTATACAGGTTGGTTATGGGGAGCGTAAGGCTAAGCATTCCAATAAAGCATTAAACGGTCACTTTGAAAAAGCGAATACAGATGTTAAACGCATTTTAGCTGAATTCATACCGGTACCAGAATTTGAATATAAAACAGGTCAACAATTTGGGGTTTCCTTGTTTAAAGAAGGGGAGTATGTTGATGTTGCAGGAACCACTAAGGGAAAAGGTTTCTCTGGTGTCATGAAGCGTCATGGCTTTAGGGGCGGCCCAAAAACACATGGACAAAGAGAGCATCCAAGATCAGCTGGATCAATTGGGCAGGCTTCTGATCCTTCTCGAGTTTTTAAAGGCATGAAAATGGCTGGACAATACGGGAATAAACGAATGACAGTACGAAATCTTGAGGTTGTGTCAGTTAATTTAGAAAAAAATCAAATTTTATTGAAAGGTGCCGTACCTGGTGCCAATAACGGTATTATTTTCATTACGAAGTAAAAATGAAGTTAAATATTATAAAACAAAATGGTGGTAAGGGATCGACGGTAACTGTGGATGATTCCGTTTTCGCAATCAAACCAAATGAAAGTGTGGTTCATCAAGCGGTAGTTGCAGAATTGGCCAATAGCCGACAAGGGACACATGCTTCTAAAAATCGATCTGCTGTTAGAGGTGGTGGTAAAAAGCCATGGAAGCAAAAAGGGCGTGGTGTGGCTCGCGCTGGTACAACTCGTTCCCCCCTTTGGAAGGGCGGTGGTGTCGTATTTGGTCCGGAACCTCATAAGTATGAAAAGCGAATGCCGAAGAAAATGAGGCGACTGGCTCGTCGATCAGTGTTATCGAAGCGCGCGAATGCGGGTGAATTAATTGTTATAGATGCAATTTCTATGTCAGCCCCAAAAACAAAAGAATTTGTTTCATTTTTAAGTGAGTTAGATCTTTTGTCTAAAAAAGTAACAATTATGGTTGCTTCGTATAATGACAATGTTTTTTTGGCCGCTCGAAACCTTTCGAATGTTTATGTTGTTGAAGCGACGTCTGCCAGTACTTATGATTTATTGGACTGTGAAGTTCTCCTGATTGAAAAAGCGGGCTTAGCATTATTAAATGAACAATTAATGGTTAAATCGTAATGTCTTATCAAAAAATAATCGTTCGCCCTTTGTTCACTGAAAAAATGAGTCGGTTAGAAGAAGAAGAACGAAAATACGCTTTTCAGGTAGAAAAAGGTGTAAATAAGATTGAGATTAAACGGGCAATTGAAGGAAAATTTGACGTTGAGGTGGAAAAAGTTGCAACCATGAATCGCGCGGGAAAAGAGAAGAATATGACCGTCCGAAGTGGTGGGAAAACAATTCGTACTCAAGGCTTTAGGTCCAGTTGGAAAAAAGCAGTTGTCACATTAAAAGAAGGTGATGTTATTGATTTACTCAGAGGGGATACGTCAGAATAATGGGTGTTAGAAGTTTAAAGCCAACCACGCCGGGGACTCGATTCGCTACACGATCGGATTTTTCTGAAATAACCAAAAGTACTCCTGAAAAAAGTTTAACGACAGATTTGAGAAAAAATGGTGGCCGAAACAACATGGGAAGAATCACCGTGCGTCACCGCGGTGGTGGTCATCGCCGTCGTTACCGTATTATTGATTTTAAACGGAATAAATTTGATATCCCTGCAAAAGTAGCTGCGATTGAATATGATCCAAATCGATCAGCCAATATTGCCCTGTTGTTCTATGCGGATGGAGAAAAGCGATATATATTGGCACCGTTCGGAATTAAAGTGGGCGATGATATTATATCTGGAGAAAATGCACCCCTTAGACTTGGGAATGCTTTACCAGTAAGTAAAGTTGCAACAGGTATGTTTGTTCATAATGTTGAATTGGTTTCTGGTCGTGGTGGCCAAATGGTAAGAAGTGCCGGGGCCGGTGCGCAAGTGTTGGCACATGACGGTGGTTTTACTTCACTGAAATTACCTTCGGGCGAAATTCGTCAAGTTCGTCAGAATTGTTTTGCAACGGTTGGTGAAGTTGGTAATAAGTCTCACGAGCAAATTGTTTCAGGAAAAGCTGGGCGCAGTCGATGGTTGGGTAAGCGTCCAACTGTTCGGGGAGTTGTGATGAACCCGGTTGATCACCCTCATGGTGGTGGCGAAGGAAAAACTTCGGGTGGTCGTCACCCTGTTTCTCCATGGGGTCAGCCTACTAAAGGTTATAAAACTCGAAAAAAGAATAAAAAATCGAATGAATATATTGTGAAAAGGAGAAAATAGGATGGCCCGTTCACTGAAAAAAGGACCATTTGTCGACATCAAGCTTGAAAAAAAGGTTGAAAAAATGAATGAAGGTGGGAAGAAGACTGTTATTAAAACATGGTCTCGCCGCTCAATGATTACACCTGATTTTGTCGGCCACACATTTGCTGTTCATAATGGTAATAAATTTATTCCTGTTTTCGTTTATGAAAATATGGTCGGGCATAAGCTTGGAGAATTTGCTCCTACTCGTACGTTTAGACTGCATTCTGGTGATAGGAAATAATGGCAATGAAAGCTAAAGCAATTACAAGACATATCCGGCAATCTCCTCGAAAAATTCGAGTCGTTCTCAATGAAGTTCGTGGACGAGAAGTTGAAGATGCATTGAATTTTCTTCATTTTTCCAAAGCCAAAGCGGCGACGCAGATTGAAAAGACTGTTCGTTCTGCTGTTGCAAATTTGATGAATATCGATTCTGAATCTGAGGTAAATACAGCAGAGTTGCATATTAAAGAATGCTATGCTGATGGCGGTCCACATATGAAAAGATTCCGCGCAGCCTCAATGGGAAGAATTTCCAAATTAAATAAACCTACAAGCCATTTAACTATCGTCGTGTCTGACGAAAAAAATTAAGGAGGACGGGTTGGGTCAAAAAACACATCCAGTCGGTTTTAGATTGCAAGTAAACAAAAACTGGCGATCAACATGGTTTGCAGGTAATTCTTTCGCGGCTGGACTTGAAGAAGACGTTCGTATTCGTAAATATATTAAAGCAAGATTGCCTAATGCAGGAATTTCAAGAGTTGAGATTAGCCGTACCACAAAAACAGTGGCAGTGACAATTCATACTGCTCGTCCTGGAATCGTAATCGGAAAAGGTGGAGAAGAGGTTAATCGACTAAAAGATGAAATTCGTCAGTTAACGGAACGTAATGTTCAAGTGAATATATCTGAAGTAAAAAGGCCTGAATTAGATGCAGCACTTGTGGGTTCAAATATAGCGCATCAATTAACAAAAAAAGTTTCTTATCGTCGGGTGGTGAATAAAGTGATCCAGTCTACAATGCGAATGGGTGCAGAGGGAATTCGTATCAATGTTGCTGGTCGCCTCGGCGGTGCTGAAATAGCCAGAAGTGAAAAATTTTCTCAAGGGCGTGTACCATTGCATACGTTAAGAGCGGATATTGACTATGTATTGACGGAAGCTCACACGCAATATGGAATTATTGGAATCAAAGTTTGGATTTGCAACGGCGAATCGTCCAGGAAATAAATTATGTTAGAACCTAAAAAAACCAAATTTCGTAGACACCATCGTGGTAATCGTAGGGGGATGGCCAAAGGCGGAGATTATGTTGCATTTGGTAGCTATGGTTTGAAAGCCGTCGAAGCCGGCTGGATCACAAGTCGTCAAATTGAAGCATGCCGTGTATCGATTACACGTGTTGTTCGGAAGGTTGGAAAAATGTGGATTCGTATTTTTCCAGATAAGCCTATCACAAAGAAACCCGCTGAAACGCGAATGGGAAAAGGTAAAGGTACGCCGGAATATTGGGTGGCAGTTGTGAAACCAGGTCGAATATTATTTGAGGTTGAAGGTGTAGATAGGGAAGGGGCTGAACAGGCATTCCACAATGCATCTCATAAATTGCCAATAAAAACAAAAATTGTTGGTAGGCGAGAAATATAATGAAAAAACAAGAATTAAAAGATTTATCTATGGCTGATATCGATACCAAGCTTCACGATAATCTGGAAGATTTACAAAATTTACGTTTCCAAAAAGCTTTACAGCAACTGGAGAATCCAATTCGTATTTCACATTTGAAAAAGTCAATAGCTCAATTGAAAACGGTTAAAAACGAATTTGATCTTGGCCTACGTGGCGGAAAGGATAAGGATTAATCGTGGCTGAACGAAAACGACAAACGTTAGTGGGGGAAGTTGTCAGCGACAAAATGGATAAAACTGTCGTTGTCCAGGTTATGCGAAAAATCCCTCATCCTGTTTATCAAAAATATGTAAAAAGATTTAAAAAACATTTTGCCCATGTAGAGGCAGTTAAACCAAAAGTGGGCGACATTGTAGAGATTAGTTCAATGCGTCCAATGAGTAAAAGAAAGCGTTGGCGGGTAAAAGAAATTATTCGTGAATCTGTTAATATTGGGTAATTGAAGTGATTCAACAAGAAACAAGACTAAAAGTAGCTGACAATTCTGGTGCAAGAGAAGTATTATGCTTCAAAGTATTGGGGGGTAGTCGACGTCGATATGCGACCGTAGGTGATATTGTAGTGGTAACCGTCAAACAAGCTATTCCAGGAGGAATAGTTAAAAAAGGTGATATCTCTCGAGCAGTTGTCGTTAGAACCACCAAGGAAGTTAGACGCTCCGATGGATCTTATATACGATTTGACGATAATGCAGCCGTATTGCTTACAGCTGCCGGTGAACCTCGAGGGACACGAGTATTGGGACCTGTCGCTCGCGAACTTCGTGAGAGTGGTTATATGAAAATTGTGTCCATGGCGCCGGAGGTTCTGTAATGAATATTAAAAAAGGTATGGCCGTTCGTGTCATTAGTGGAAATAGTCGCGGAGAAGAAGGCAAAGTGCTTCATGTGTTTCCGAAAAAAGATCGGATTATTATTGAAGGTGTAAACCTAATTAAGCGTCATACACGTCCTTCTCAAGATAATCCGCAAGGTGGAATTGTTGAAAGGGAGGGTGCCTTGCATGTTTCTAATGTAATGGTTGTCCATGGTGGTAAGCCCACCCGGGTAGGATTCAAAAAATTAGACGATGGTACTAAGATTAGAGTGTCAAAACGAACTGGCGAAGAGATTGGTTAAGAAATTATGGCTGATAAAAAAAATACAAAACAAATTCCGAATTTACGTCAGAAATATAATGAAATGGTTGTAACTGGAATGATGGAACAGTTCAATTATAAAAATGTGATGGAAGTACCAAAGGTGAGTCATATCGCTATCAATATGGGAATAGGTGATGCTAAAGATAACCCAAAAAAATTAGAAAGTGCCGTTCAAGAATTGACGCTCATTTCTTGTCAAAAACCTGTCGTTACCAAATCACGCAAGGATATTTCTAATTTTAAGATAAGAAAAGGGTTTCCCGTAGGATGTAAGGTTACACTGCGTGGTAACCGTATGTATGATTTTATGGAACGGTTAATCAGTATTGCGTTACCTAGAACGCGCGATTTCCGAGGGTTATCATTTAAGTCCTTTGACGGTGGAGGTAACTATTCATTTGGAGTGAAAGAGCAAATTATTTTCACCGAAATTAATTATGATAAAATTGATAGTATTCGAGGTATGGATATTTCATTTATAACCACGGCTGCTACCGATGAAGAATCATATCATCTACTTAAATTAATGGGGCTTCCCTTACGGGATAAACCGGTGAAACAAGAAGAAATAAATGAGGCCGCTTAATGGCAAGAAAATCATTAATAATTAAGGCAAAGAGAACGCCAAAATTTAGCACTCGAGGTTATAACCGTTGTTTTAACTGCGGACGACCTGACGGGTACTTGAGAAAATTTGGACTATGCCGTATCTGTTTTAGAGAAATGGCGCTAAAAGGTGAAATTCCTGGTGTCACAAAAGCAAGTTGGTAGGAGAATAATAATATGGCAATGACTGATCCGATTGCAGATATGCTTACGCGTATTCGAAATGCGATGGCTGTGGACAAACGATTCGTAGATATTCCTTCCTCTAATTTGAAGAAACGGATTGCATTTGTTTTAAAAGAAGAAAAATATATTGAAGATTTTATGTTTGTGAGTAATGGTGTTAAATCTTCGATTCGAGTATTTTTAAAATATGATCATCAAGGGAAAGCTGTTATTACATGTATCGAACGGGTGAGCACACCTGGGCGAAGATTGTATGTCGGTCGTAATGATATCCCTAGAGTATTGGATGGGTTAGGAATCTCAATCCTCTCCACATCACGAGGTGTTATTTCAAATAAAGCTGCGAAACGACTTGGCGTTGGTGGCGAAATATTATGCAACGTTTGGTAAAATAATATGTCAAGAGTTGGTAGAAAAATTATAGAAATACCTAAAGATGTCACAGTCAATGTGAATGTCGGTACGATTGGTATTAAAGGTCCAAAAGGGAATTTGAATATATCGGTTCACAGCGATATGTCAATCGAGCAAAATAATGACTCGATTGTTGTCAGTCGCCCGTCTGATTCAAGATCCCATCGGTCTCTTCATGGGACAACACGCCAATTAATCGCCAATGGAATTCAAGGCGTTTTTGAAGGGTATTCAAAAGAATTAGAAATTAGGGGTGTGGGTTATCAAGCTATGATGGAAGGAAAATTCCTCCTTTTAAAGCTTGGATATTCACATGACATTTATTTTGAACCCCCAAAAGGGATTGAGATTAAAACAAATAAAACAGAAGTCACAATCTCGGGTATCAATAAGCAATTGGTCGGTGAAGTGGCAGCAAAAATTAGATCTTTTCGTAAGCCTGAACCTTATAAAGGTAAAGGAATACGTTATAAAGATGAATATGTTAGATCGAAACAAGGTAAAACAGTTGGCGGTGGTGTAGAATGAAGAAATTATCAGCTACAGATTTGCGTAATCAACGTAGGCGTAACCGAAGTAAAAGGGATAATTATGGTCATCCAGAGAGACCTCGCCTGGTTGTTTATCGTTCAAACAAACATATCAGCGCTCAAGTCATTGACGATTTGAAAGGAAAAACACTTGCATCGGCATCTTCATCAGATAAAAATATCGAGAAAGAAGTGGCCAAAGCAAAATCTAAGAAAGCAGTCAGTACTATTGTGGGTAAAGCGATAGGTGAGCTTGCGCTTAAAAACAAAGTGACTCAAGTCGTATTTGATAGAAATGGATATCCTTATCAAGGTCGTGTTAAAGCTATTGCAGATGCTGCAAGAGAAGCCGGCCTTAAATTTTAAAGAATAGAGTACTATGATTAATCCTGCAGAATTAGATCTTAAAGAAGAAGAAGTTATTCGCATATCTCGTGTATCAAAAGTGACTTCCCGTGGAAGAAATTTTCGTTTTGGCGCTTTGGTGGTCGTTGGAGATGGTAAAGGGCATGTTGGTATCGGGCAAGGGAAAGCCGGTGAAGTCATGTCCGCAATCAACAAAGCGAAAGAGAATGCAAAACAAAACATTGTGAGAATCCCGGTAATAAATGGCACGATCCCTCACAAAATTATATCTCGATATGGTTCGAGCAAGGTAATGTTGAAACCAGCAGCACCTGGTACAGGTATTATTGCAGGCGCAGCCGTCCGATCTGTCATGGAACAGGTTGGAATACACAATATTTTAACCAAGCGGTTTGGATCAAACAATCCTACGAACTTGACCAAAGCAACAATGCAGGCATTAATGGACTTACAAGATGCTGTATCAGTCGCAAATAAACGAGGTATCACGATTAAGGAAGTGTTTAATTAATCATGGCCAAAGAAAAAATATTAAAAATTACTCAAATCAAAAGTTCGATTGGGTATAAGAAAAAAGCAAAAGCGACCTTAAAAGCGCTTGGCTTACGAAAGATGCATCAAACCGTTAAGCAAGCTGATTCTCCAGCTCTTCGCGGAATGATTAATCGTGTTAATTATCTTGTAAAGGTTGAGGATTAGATATGAAACTTGGAGCATTAAAACCCTCAATAGGTGCGACTCATAGTAAAAAACGAGTTGGTCGTGGGCAAGGATCCGGCTGGGGAAAAGATGCTGGACGCGGCGAAAATGGATACCATTCCCGTTCGGGATCAAAACATCGCCCATGGTTTGAAGGCGGGCAAATGCCTTTATATCGTCGGCTTCCTAAACGGGGATTTTCTAATTATATTTTCAAAAAAGAATTTCAATTGGTTAATTTAGCCGATATAGAAAAATTGAACGTGGATACAGTCGATCCAAACGTATTAGTAGAGAATGGACTGGTAAAGTATGCCTTGAGACCCATTAAAATATTAGGTGATGGTGATTTCACGAAGAAAATGAATGTTTCTGCGAATGCATTTAGTGCATCCGCAAAAGAAAAAATTGAAAAAGCGGGTGGATCGGTAATAGAGCAGTGATCGATAAATTTAAAAACATATTTGCCATACCTGAACTGCGTAGACGGATCATATTTACATTGGGAATTATGGTCGCCGTACGTCTCGGCGCACATATTCCTATTCCTGGAATTAATGGCGACGTTTTAGCAGCTGCATTTGAAGGATTACAAAATACCCTTTTTGGATTATATAATCTATTTGCTGGAGGTGCATTTGAAAAGGCAACGCTATTCGCCCTTGGTATTATGCCCTATATTTCTGCTTCGATTATTATTCAGCTCATGAGCACGGTTGTTCCTTATTTTCAGCGCCTCCAAAAAGAAGGTGAAGCAGGACGAAAAAAAATAACTCAAGTTACTCGCTATTTAACAGTGTTGATTTCTGCCATGCAAGCTTATGGGATTGTTGCGGTATTTCTTCCATCCATGTCTGCCGGTGGACAGTCGGTAGTCATTAATCCAGGGGTTGGTTTTATATTCACGGGAATGGTGAGTTTAATCACGGGTACGATATTACTTATGTGGCTGGGCGAACGGATCACAGAACGTGGAATTGGTAATGGAATTTCATTAATTATTATGATCGGAATTGTATCTAGAGTTCCTAATGTTATTGTGAGTGAAATTACATTAATCAGCGAGGGTGTAAGAGGGATTCTGAGTGAAATTATTTTATTGGGTATTATGTTTGCTGTCATCGCTTTTGTTGTTCTTTTGACACAAGGTACGCGCAAGATTCCGGTATCCTATGCTAAGCGAGTTGTGGGGCGAAAAGTTTATGGTGGTCAATCTACCCATATTCCCCTCAAAGTTAATACGGCTGGTGTAATGCCAATTATTTTTGCACAATCAATCATGTTTATTCCAAGTACTATCGCCACATTTTTTAGTGAGAATGAATTCATGCAGGGTGTTCTAAGATGGTTTTCATTTGACCACCCATTCTACTGGTTTGTCTTTGGCATGATGATTGTATTTTTCACATATTTTTACACTGCAATTGCTTTTGATCCAAATCAGGTATCTCAGCAGATGAAACAGCATGGCGGTTTTATACCGGGTATTAGGCCTGGAAAAAAAACAGCAGAATATATTGACAATATTTTATCACGTGTCACTTTACCCGGTTCATTCGCCCTAGCATTGGTGGCCATATTCCCGTATATACTGATGCAAGCTATGGATGTGAGTTATGATTTAGCCTCATTTTTTGGTGGTACAAGTTTATTAATTATTGTGGGTGTAGCTTTAGATACATTACAACAAATTGAGTCTCATCTCATGAGTCGTCATTATGATGGATTTTTAAGTAAAGGTAAAATCCGTGGACGGAGGCGAATGTAAATGGTTCATATTCGTACCCAGCGTGAGATTGATCTAATTACGGCCAGTTGCCAGATTGTTGCAGATACTTTGGAATTGATCAGTGAAGATATTAAACCAGGTGCAACTCTTATTGATATTGACTTAAAAGCCGAAAACTATATTCGATCTCAAGGTGCGCGGCCTGCATTTAAAGGTTATATGGGATTCCCTGCTACGTTATGTGTTTCGGTAAATGATGAAGTTGTACATGGTATTCCCAATAACCGAATTCTGGAAGATGGTCAGATTGTGGGAATTGATTGTGGTGCAGAAAAAGAAGGCTATTACGGAGACCATGCTAGAACTTTTGCTGTTGGTAATATTTCAGATGATAAACGAAAATTAATGGAAATTACTCAAGAATCATTGAAAAAAGGAATCGCAGCCGCCATTCCGGATAATTATGTATCTGATATTGGTCATGCAATTCAATCTTACGTGGAAGGCTTTGGGTATTCTGTCGTTAGAGAACTGGTCGGGCACGGTATTGGTGCCAATCTTCATGAAGATCCCCAGATTCCCAATTACGGTAAGCCGAAGCAAGGGTATATGTTACGGGAGGGAATGTGTATTGCCATTGAGCCGATGATTAATCAGGGTGTCAAAGAAATAAAAACAGATTCCGATGGATGGACCGTTCGCACAGTTGATGGTGCAGATTCTGCTCATTTTGAGCATACCGTTGCTATTACCAACGATGGTCCAATTATTTTAAGCCAAAGGTCGCATAATAATGGCTAAAGAGCAAAGTATCCAGGTTGAAGGGATTATTAAAGAAACACTCCCCAATGCAATGTTCCGCGTAGAAGTTGAAATTGGTGATAGCACCCATGAAGTTTTGGCACATGTTAGTGGTAAAATGCGCATGCATTTCATTAAAATATTGCCGGGAGATGTGGTCAAATTAGAAATTTCGCCCTATGATTTATCTCGGGGTCGAATCACTTATAGAAATAAGTAGGAAGTCATGAAAGTTAGATCTTCAGTAAAAAAGATTTGTGATAAATGTAAAATTATCCGCCGAAAAGGTGTGGTATTGGTCATTTGTCCAAACCCAAAACACAAACAAAGACAAGGATAGGAGTATTTTGTGGCGCGTATAGCAGGTATAGATATTCCCCGTGATAAAAAAGTTCCTTATTCCCTATGTTATATCCATGGAATTGGGTTAACACTGGCCAATGAAATTTGCGATCATGCAAAAATTAATAAGGATACGAGGGTAAAAGATATGTCAGATAGTGAAGTGGCTTCCGTTCGTGATGCTATTTCGACCCTAGAAATTAAAGTGGAAGGTGAGCAGCGTACTTATGTTTCCATGAATATCAAACGTAAAAGAGATATTGGTTGTTATCAAGGATTGAGGCATCGTCGTGGATTACCGGTGAATGGGCAGCGAACCAAAACGAATTCAAGAACTCGAAAAGGTAAACGTCGAACCATCGGACTTGGAAGGAAAGAGGCATAACAATGGCTAAACCAATCAAAGAAATAAAAAAGAAACGCAAAAAAAGAGCTGTTGATGCTGCTGGCATAGCACATATTAAAGCGACATTTAACAATACCCATATTACGTTGACTGATAAATTTGGTAATGTAGTGGCTTGGTCCACAGCCGGAACAAGTGGATTTAAAGGTTCTAGAAAAAGTACTGCTTTTGCGGCCACAATGGCTGCGGAAAAAGTAGGGAATGAAGCTGTTGCAATGGGCATGAAAACAATTGAAGTAAAAATTAAGGGGCCGGGATCCGGCCGTGAATCAGCCATGAGAGCATTGGCGGTTGCAGGATTAGAAATTACCTCTATTCGTGATGTGACGCCCTTACCCCATAATGGTTGTCGTCCACCCAAAAGAAGACGTGTTTAACAAGAGAGTTTAATGGCAAAATCAAGTGTACCTAAAGGCAAGCTGGTTCGGAAATTCGGGGAAAATATTTTCGGAAACCCGAAATATGACAGCTTATTAAATAAAAAACCATATACCCCTGGACAACATGGGCCTACCCGTCGCCGGCGTTTATCTAACTATGGCGTTCAATTAAGGGAAAAACAAAAAATCAAAGCCATGTATGGCGTATTGGAACGCCAATTCAGAAATTATTTCCACAAAGCGGAAAAAATGAATGGTGAAACAGGCACAAACCTATTGCAATTGCTTGAATGCAGGTTAGATAATGTAGTCTATCGACTTGGGCTAGCTTCAACAAGATCCCAAGCACGGCAATTGGTTAGCCATGCGCACTTTTTATTGAATAATAGAAAATGCAATTATCCATCAGCTACCGTAAAACCAGGTGATGTAATTCAAGTGCGGGCTCGTTCTAAAAAAATGGAAATCATTACCGAAGCAATGAAACGAATAAAAGGTGACATTGCTTTACCTTGGTTAGAACTTGACAAAGCAAAAATGACGGGTTCATTTTTAGCAGTTCCAGAACGGGACGAGATGTCTCTTACGGTTAATGAACAATTAGTAGTAGAACTTTACTCAAAGTAAATAAAAGGTATTTAAGTATTATGGCAAAAGAATACGATTTAAAAATCAAAACTGATAAAAATTCGCTCACAGAAACATACGGTAAATTTATCATTCAGCCTCTGGAAAGAGGATATGCAGTAACAGTTGGGAATGCGCTCAGACGTGTGTTGTTGACAAGCATCCCAGGTGCGGCTATAACGAATGTGAAGGTAGAGGACGTATTACACGAATTCTCAACAATCACTGGTGTAAAAGATGATATGACAGATATTATTCAAAACCTGAAAGGTGTTCGATTCAAATTATCAGACTCCGATGTAGATAATGTAAAAATATCTCTAAAGGGTAAACGTGTATTTACTGCAAAGGATATTCAGGATGCAACTGATCAGTTTGAAGTATTAAACCTTGATCATTATATTACTGAAATCAATACGAAAGGATCTCTAAATATAGAGATTCGTATTGGGGTAGGTAAAGGGTATATTTCTTCGGAAGAAAATGATTTGCCGAATGCACCGATTGGTACATTGGCGATTGACAGTATTTTTAACCCGGTGACAAAAGTAACTTACAATGTACAACCTGTGCCCGGTGCGAAAGAGCCCATTGAAATACTCAGTATTGAAGTGGAAACAGATGGTTCAATCACGCCACAGGATGCAATTAGTTATTCAGCCAGTGTTCTAATGGATCATCTTCGCTTGGTTGAAGCGATTGCAAAACCAGAAGTACTTGAGGTCACAGAACAAATTAGTGAAGAAGTAATTAAAATCCGCAATCTACTGAACTTAACTATTGATGAAATGGAACTATCAGTTCGAAGTCATAATTGCCTTCAAGCAGCTGGAATTAAATTCATATATGAGTTGGTGAGTAAAGAAGAAAGTGCCATGTTGAAATACAAAAATTTTGGCCGTAAATCACTAACAGAACTGGTTGAAAAACTAGACGAAATGGGCATTAGTTTCGGTATGGACGTAGATAAATATTTAAAATTGGAAGTTTAGTCATACAATGAGGCACCAGAAAAAAGGGCGAAAACTTGGCGTTAACCCTTCCCATCGGAAGGCGATGCTTAGAAATTTAGCTGCAAATCTAATCGAACATAAACGGATTAAGACTACGGATTCACGTGCGAAAGCATTGCGTACTTTTATTGAACCATTAATTACGAAGGCGAAAAAAGGTGATTTGAATTCTATTCGTCAAGTTGAGAAAAAATTGTCGAAGAAAAATGTCGTGCAAACTTTAGTGCATGATATTGCACCGGTATATGCAGAGCGAAATGGTGGGTATACACGTATTATTAAACTTGGGTTCCGTGATAATGATCGTGCATCTGTTTCACTCATTGAACTGGTTGATTATGATAGTGTCGACTCCGCAGAAGTGGTTAAAGCTTCTGAATAGTGATATTGGCTAAAACGATTAAAATATTCCAGAGAAGGGCAGCGGTTTCCGTTGCCCTTCTTTTTTCTATATGCTTGGCTTCCACTTTAGGGCGAGGTGAATTTGAAGATCGATACCTTTGGGTCGTTCGGAACACAATGACCAACCCAGTCAGTATCGACCAAATGATTCAGTTTGCTACACTGAATCGAATTAACCATATTTTTGTTCAAGTCCGAGGGCGAGGTGATGCGTATTATCAATCAAAAATCGTGTCTAGGTCCCATCTTATTCAGGATGAAATATTTGACCCTCTGGCATATTTAATTCCAAGAGCAAAAGAAAAAGGAATAAAGGTCCATGCATGGGTGAATACATATTTACTTTGGTCATCCCGAGTTAAACCAGTTCAAAAAAACCATTTATTATATATAAATCCGGAGTGGATAGATCAGAAAAAAAGAGATGACTTCAATATTAATCGGGAATTAAAAAAACTCAATGGCGGTAAAAATGGGAATGAAGGGTTTTATTTGTCTCCGAATCATCCCAGAGTTAATTCATATTTAATTTCTGTATTTAAAGAATTAATTGAAAATTATGAATTAGATGGTCTTCATTTAGATTATGTCCGATTCCACGATTCAGACTATGGACAGAACCCCGGTGCAATAGCACAATACCGTAAAGAGAATGGGCTAAAGGCGATTCAATTATCTACAGTTGCCAAGGATCCCATGATTGATGTTAACGCAGGTGGATGGAGTGATTCTCGGAGAAAAGCAGTTACTGAATTGGTGCGCGATACCAAAAGTCTCATTGATGTTATTCGCCCCAAAATGGTATTATCTGCAGCGGTGAAACCGAATCTCTACCAAGCTAGGGAGCGTTATTATCAAGAATGGGATGTCTGGTTAGCAGCGGGTTATTTGGATAAGGCAGTTGTGATGAACTATACAAAAAATTTAAAAGATTTCGCTGCCAATATTGATATTATGTATGATAATCTTCCCAAAAAGTATCGGGAGAAAATTGTTATGGGAATTGCCACATACAATCAATCGGCGAGACAGGTGGTAGATAAAGTAAAATATACCCGCGTTACACGATTTAAAGGCATATCATTCTTTTCTTATAATGTGATGGTTCAGAACCCCCGATACTTTAAGTCAATAAAAAAGGTGTTGTACCCACGGGGATAGAAAATTGATCTTTCATTGAAATTAAACGGCAGATTCTTCATACTTCAAAAGCCGTTTCTAATATTTATAGTCAAAACTATTGTCGGTTTTGGCCAATCGATTTTTAATGACACGATCGTTAATGAAAGTTTAATTTTTAAATATATATAACAAAGACGATTGTATTGTAAGGTTATGGAGTATGTCAGGCATTGCTTAAATTTCTCACATTAATTTTATGCAAGAAAAGGATTAAATGCATGGCAAAGCGAATTATTACTGCACCACGAGGAACGAATCTCACCTGTAAAAATTGGCAAATCGAAGCACCATTTCGAATGATTCAAAATAACTTAGATCCGGACGTAGCAGAAAATCCAGATGAATTGGTAGTTTATGGAGGAAAGGGAAAAGCCGCTCGAAATTGGGAATGTTATGAAGCGATTCTCAATACGCTGAAACGGATGGAGCCGGCCGAAACTTTATTGGTTCAATCAGGAAAACCAGTAGGTGTATTCAAAACACATACCTGGTCGCCTCGCGTACTCATCGCCAACTCGAACCTTGTGCCTGAGTGGGCCACATGGGAACATTTTAATGAATTGGATAAACAAGGTCTTATGATGTTTGGTCAAATGACTGCCGGCTCTTGGATCTATATTGGTACGCAAGGCATTCTACAGGGCACTTACGAGACCTTTGCCGCGGCAGCAAAACAGCATTATAATTCTGATTTAACTGGTAAACTGGTAGTGACTGCAGGACTTGGCGGTATGGGAGGTGCTCAGCCATTGTCTGTTACCATGAATAATGGTGTGTGCATTTGTATTGAAATTGATCCATTTCGAATTCAGCGTCGTTTAGAGACTAAATATCTTAATGTGGCCTCTAATTCCTTGAATGATGCCCTTTCTTTGGCCCGTGACGCCCAGAAAAAGAAAGAACCATTATCTATTGGTCTTCAAGGTAATGCGGCGGATATTGTACCTCAAATGGCCAATTTAGGAATTGTTCCGGATATGATTACGGATCAAACGTCTGCCCATGATGAATTGGATGGGTATGTTCCCAATGGCATGACTTTTGAAGCGGCGCTTAAATTGCGAAAAACCGATCCTGACAAATATATAAAAGAAAGTTACCGTGCTATGGGGGAGCATTGTCAGGGCATATTGGATTTGAAAGCACAGGGAGCCATTGCATTTGATTATGGAAATAACCTTCGAGGCCAAGCCAAAAAAGCAGGCGTAGAAAATGCTTTTGATTTCCCGGGGTTTGTGCCTGCCTATATCCGAAATTTATTTTGTGAAGGTAAGGGGCCTTTTCGATGGGTAGCCTTGTCCGGTGATCCAGAAGATATTTATAAGACCGATGCAAAGTTATTGGAATTATTTCCAGAAGATGAAACACTCTCCCGTTGGATTCAACTGGCGAAAGAACAAGTACAGTTTCAAGGCTTGCCATCGCGCATTTGTTGGCTGGACTATACCCAGAGAGCCAAATTTGGTGTGGCACTGAATCAGATGGTGGCCAGCGGTGAACTATCGGCACCTATTGTAATTGGCAGAGATCATTTAGATTGTGGTTCAGTGGCATCACCTTATCGAGAAACGGAATCTATGAAAGATGGTTCTGATGCAGTGGCGGATTGGCCCTTGCTCAATGCACTCACCAGTACTGCCAGTGGGACAACCTGGGTGTCTATACATCACGGTGGTGGTGTGGGAATGGGATTAGCCATCCATGCGGGTCAAGTTATTTGTGTGGATGGAACACCTGAAATGGAAAAACGGGTCAAATCTGTTCTCACCAATGATCCCGGAATGGGAATCATACGCCATGCCGATGCGGGGTATGAAGATGCAATTCAAAATGCAAAAGATTGGGATGTAGATATTCCTATGATGGAAAAAGGAGATAAATGAATGGGTAATCAACAACCCAATATCAATAATCCAAAATCAACAATCTTAACAAACATCGGTTGTTTGGTGACCGCCAATGCTGACGGTGTAGAATCTCTTGAGAATACGTCTATTCTAATTGAAAATGGTCATATTTCAGCAATCGGAAAGGGAGAATCGGATAACACAATTGATTGTGGCGGAAAAATGGTTACATGCGGTTTTGTGGATTCTCATACCCATCCTGTATTTTTAAATAATCGACATGAAGAATATGCCATGCGTTTGGACGGTGCTTCTTACGAGGAAATTGCTGCGATGGGTGGCGGTATTGTTTCCAGTGTGAAAGGTGTACGAAATGCGTCTGAGGATGAATTAATCGATAAGGTCTCTCAACGAATGGATCGAATTATTGCGAGTGGCACAACGACCATTGAAGCAAAGTCTGGGTATGGTCTTGACCTAGAATCAGAATTAAAATCTTTATCTGTTATAAACAAAGTTCATGAAACTCATACAATAGATTTGATCCCTACATTTATGGGGGGGCACGCCTTTCCACCGGAATTTGCTAATGATCATGATGGTTTTGTAGATTTCATTTGTGAAGAAATTCTTCCTGCCGTTTCGGCGCAGGGCATTGCTGTATTTAATGATGTTTTTTGCGAAAATGGTTATTTCACAGTTGCACAATCTCGGCGCATTTTAGAAGCAGGAAAAAAATACGGATTAAAACCGCGTCTCCATGCAGATGAATTTTCAGATTCCGGTGCAGCGGAATTGGCAGGGGAAGTAGGTGCAATTTCGGCAGATCACCTTATGGCTGTTAGCGCAGACGGTATTAAGGCTTTAGTGGAGAATAATGTGATTGCTACCTTGCTTCCTGGGACTACGTTTTTCCTCGGAAAATCCACCTATGCACCGGCGAGAGAACTTATCAATTCAGGGATTACCCTCTCGCTTGCGACTGATTTTAATCCAGGGAGTTGTCATATTCAATCCATGCCATTTATCATGACGTTGGCTTGTATGCATTTGAGGATGACTATCGAAGAAGCTTTTCAAGCTGCAACATTTCATGGTGCATTGGCACTTGAATTAGAGGAGAAAATTGGGTCGATTGAGGTGGGAAAATCTGCTGACTTGATTGTTTGGGATATAAGTAGTTTGCTGGATATACCATATTATGTCTCAAATCACCCAATTCGATATGTCATGAAGAATGGGGAAGTTGTATTTAAGACTTGACTCAAGAACACTCCGTCCTGTAGACTCGCGCTTGTTAAACGTTAAGAAATGGTAAATAAATGACCACAAAAAGAATTTTATCGCTATTCATAGTCTTAGTAATGGGTTCGCAAGTTGCTTTTGCAAACTATGCATTTTATCGTAAAATAACCAGTACATGTAAGTTTTATCGTGTGACTGTTGACGAAAAGAAAATGTCCCTTACGAAGAATACAGACGGTACATATAGCTTTTCGATTGAAATGGAAAGCCTCCGAAATAATTTTGAAATGGTCATGTTGGTTGGATTTATTGCCGTTGGGCAGGCCATGAACCATCAAGAAAAAATTGCTAAGAAAAAACCCGGATTCACAGCCATTGTTCCGGAGGATACAGACGTAACGGTAACCATTCCGGTATCCAGGCAAAATACAATTATCACGGCTAAGGCAACTGCAGGTCAAATTCGTCAATTGACGAAGGGTAAAATCGACTCAGCA
Organism: Fidelibacterota bacterium; assembly: GCA_018674655.1. Taxonomy (GTDB): domain Bacteria; phylum Fidelibacterota; class Marinisomatia; order Marinisomatales; family TCS55; genus TCS55. The sequence goes on from JABGZQ010000029.1 coordinate 18,990, forward strand.
GGTTTTATGCGTTTGATAAAAAATTCAATTCAAACACTGTAACAAGGAGGAAGAATGTTAGATCCTACCAGTTGGGGCGGCATGTTCGCACAATACGGTCGTTCTTTATTATGGGCGATCACGGCGGCTATCGGTTTCGGCCTGGGCGTTGGTATTTCATTGAAAGTTTTCGATTGGCTTTCAACTGATATTGATGAATGGGAAGAAATTAAAAAAGGAAACATGGGTGTTTCCATGATTTTTACCGCACTTATCGTCATGGTTGGTTTAATCGTTTATAAAGTTATTTAAACGAAACCGACATTTCTATAAAAAAAACCCATCTCGATTATCGGGATGGGTTTTTTTATTTATAATAGACGCTTTAATACTTATAATTTTACCCATAATTCATCCAAAAGAAATAGGCTACAAATGCACCGGCTATCGTATTGATGAAATTAACCATATCGTTTCCAATCCACTTTGATCCAAATATCAGCTTTGTTTTATGATCGCAATGGTATCGATCCTCAGTTTGGCTGCCACAGTGGCGGCATTTGAATTGTGCTTGGATAAAACGCCCTAATATTGAATCAACTAATGATCCGGTAAGCCCAGCGATTGTGATGGGGAGCAGCAGGTCGTTTAAATGCAATATTTCTTCACCCAGAATTCCGATAATCAACGCTCCCATAGCCGATCCAAAAATACCAAGAAATGTGACACCCCCAGAAACACCTCGTGCCACGATTTTTTTCGATAGAACAAGTCTGGGTTGATTTTTTGAATAAAATCCAATTTCGGTTGCCCATGTATCCGCTGTGGCGGCACCGATAGCCCCAAGATATAAAACGATGGCTGGTGGAAAATTGGTGAAAAAATAAATGATAGCAAAAATGGTGCCGACTCCTCCGTTAGCCAGTATTTGGAGTATATTCCGATGAGAATAGGGTTTGTGGTGAAGGTGAGATAAAACGGAGGCCGAAATAAAGAAAAATACGAGGGGAATAATCCAGGGCCAGCCACCAGAACCAAAAATAATAATTCCCATTAAGAATCCGCTAATCGCACCGCTTGTGGATAAAGATTTTTGTTTCCATGCCAAGGAAAAGATACCGATTGAAATGACAGTCCATACCAAGAGTTGGGGCAGAGTTCCATGGGTATAGTTAATCAGAAAAATCTCGTAGGACAAAAAAGTAATAAGTGGCGTCGATAGGTTGTCTGAACCGCGAAAACTGATTGATTCGGCTAATGTAGCAGAAAATGCGGTAAAAATACTTAGCCCAATTAAAACAGATAGTGGCATTAAAAAAGCAGCATTATAGACTCTGGCAAGAATATCCGTTCCTATCATGATAATTAGGATTGTAGTTCCAAACATTGCTAAAGATCCTCGGCGAGATTTTTTATCTCGCCAGGGAATAAAAGTAGTTCGACCATTTTTCCCAATAAATGCTGCAATTGGGTCAGCAATTGCCAAGACAAATATGGCTAAAATAAAAGAGACTGGTTTATCCCACCATAAATAGGACATAATTAAGACGGAAAGAGGAAAATACACAGTGCCATAGCTTTTACGTTCAGTTGCGTGCATACTTTTTACTTTACCCGACATTAATAAAATCATATTAATGACTATAAATAAGATAGATAGAGTTATTAGTTGAACATTAGCTTTAAATATAAATGGACCGGATGCTACGATAAGACCAATAAATATATGGATAAATTGTCGTGTGGATTCAGGCGCCCATTTCATATAATGTCGGATGAATTCTGCCATACCGAGTACAATAATGATTCCGGTAAAAATTATTCCGAAAAGTGTCCAGTCGTTCAATGAATTGATTAGGCCCATGGTTGAAGTTATAAAAAACCCCCCGAAAATAACGGAGGGTTTTTTATATCGATTATGATGAGTAAACTACTTATTGGGCGAGAGTACCATTGGCATCCAATAGAATCGGATCCCCAAAACCCAGGGATTTCATACCCTCAAGCTGTGTGGCTGCGTCACCTACAACCAGGTAGATCATTTCGTCCGGACGAATCAGTTTCTTCGCCAATGTATTATGGCTTTCAACTGTCATGTTTCGAACGGATTCCTCCTGATCTTTGATGTAATCAGAGGGGAATCCATAAGTGGCAATATTGCCGATCATTCCGCGAAGGGCACCCAATGTTTCAAAACGACGGGCATTAGATTTCAAAAGAACATTCTTGGTGAAATTCAAATCTTCATCGGAAATGGGATCGTGGTATGCGGTCATTAAATCTTTGAAGATGTTGACAGATTCTTCTGTTGTATTAGAGCGAACACCAGAAGATGCAGTGAATTTCCCTGGAAGTTTTGAACCACTGAAACCAGTACGAGCTCCATAAGTGAATCCTTTTTCTTCCCGCAGAACCAAATTCACATCACCACTGAAATTCCCGCCTAGTTTCATATTCATGACGGTGGCAGGGAAGAAGTCAGGATCGGTGCGCGCCAAGCCAAGGTAGCCTATACGGATTTCTGATTGTTTTGCATTGGGCACATCTACGAAATACACGGTGGCATTTTTATTCGGTATGGGCATTTTATATTCAGGGAATGAAACTTCCTTAACATCCCAACCTTCTACTAGTCCTTTAAATGCCTTAACGGCTTCACTACGGCTGATATCACCCACAATGCTAACTTTAGCCAGGTTGGCTGAAAAATTGGCACTATAATAGTTTTTTAAATCATCCAGTTCAATTGACTGAACCGATTCAACCGTTCCTATTGTTGAGTTGGCTAGAATATGATCGCCATAGATCAACCTATTATACACATTAGATGCAATTGAAGATGGGACAGTGGCACGACGTTTGATCGATTCTGCAGTTTCCCGTTTGATGCGGTCAAATTCTGTTTCATCCCAGCGGGGCTCAAAGAGGATCTCTTCTACCAAAGCCAGTGTTGCACCAAAATTTCGTTTCAGTGTTGTGGCTTCTAAGTTAATGGATTGTTTGCCGGTATTCATCCGGATGTTAGAACCCAATGCATCGATAGCTTCCTCTAATTCAACCGGTGTTTTATTGACTGTACCTTCCATTAACATATCGGTAATAAGGTTTGCAACACCCACTTTGTTGGGATCATCCAACAACATACCACCATCAATTTGAATCCCAAAACTGATCAAGGGCAGTTCATCATGTTTGGCGCCATAGAGGGACACGCCTTTATCATAATCATGCTGCCAGATCTTGGGCAGATTTAATCGTGGTTGTGCACCATCTACTGGTTCAACAGATCGGTCAAATGTAGATGGAATTTCAGCCATATCCATGCCACCTTCACCCACTGCTTTTGTAACGTTCTTAACGATTTTTTCTTCTTTAATAGGGAATAGGACAGAGCCTTCAGCTACGAGGTCAACTTTTCCTTTGGGTACAAAACTGGTCAAAACGTAATTCTGCCCTTTGACATATTTTTCATAGACCCGTTTTACGTCACTCATATTTACATCCAACATTTTTTGGAGTTCAGTGGCAATGGCGTCTGGAGAACCATAATATTCGTTATAACGGGCCAATTGAAACCCTTTGCCCAGAACTGAAGAAATTCCCTGGTAAAAGCCGGTTTCATATTTGGCTTTCAGGCGTTCAAGATCTTCTGCTGTAAAGCTTTCATTTTCAAAATGGACAAATGCTTCATGAACGGCAACTTCAACATCGGTGAGGCTGGATGTCGGAAAACCATCCACAACAATATTAAATGTCCCTGCAATTTCTTGCGTACCGCTGTAAGAATAAAGGTTGGGTGCCAATTTCTTTTCTTCAACAAGGACTTTATACAAAGGTGCCTTTTTACCATCGCCCATTAATTGTCCTAATAGTTCCAATGCAGGAGCATCAAAATGTTTTTGATCGACAGTAGGGAAAACCATGGAAAGACGGGGGGAACTAGCAAAATTGTCTTCGTGATATAACTTTTTAGTTTCGGTTAATTCAATCGGCATGGGTTCAGGATCACCATTATCGGGCCCTGCTTTGATTTCCCCAAAATACTTTTCAACTAGTTTCTTTACTTCTCTTTTTTCGATATCACCTGCGATAACCATAGTGGCATTGTTTGGTCCATACCATTTTTCGTAGAATGACCTTACATCTTCAAGTGTTGCATTTTGAAGATCTTCCAATTCGCCAATTGTTGTCCAGTTATAGGGATGGTCCTCCGGATACAAATTTTTAATAACCACATAATTACCATGACCATAAGGGCGGTTATCCACCCGTTGACGTTTTTCATTTTGAACCACTTCCTGTTGATTCTCAAAAGCAGGTTGTGTTACGGTAGATAGGAGCCAGCCCATGCGGTCAGATTCCATCCAAAGGACAGTCTCTAGCGCATTTTTGGGAACAACTTCATAATATACTGTACCATCTTTATTGGTACCGCCATTAAGAGTTCCACCAACATTTTGAATTTTCTTAAAAAATTGGTCTTGGCCCACGTGTTGGGATTCTTGGAACAACATGTGTTCAAAAAGATGAGCGAATCCTGTTCGTCCGGGTGTTTCACGATTGGATCCTACATGGTATTGGATTGCCACACCAATTATAGGGTCTGACTTATCCTCGTGGAGGATGACGGTCAATCCATTATCAAGTGTATATTTTTCATATTCAATATTAAATGGTGTATCGGCTTTCTGTTCACATCCAATCATAAAAATGCTTGCAAATATGCCAATGATCAGTGATTTTTTAAACATGGGATTCTCCTTTTTATCAATTTTAAATTAGATTGTTATTACAAAAAGATATTTTATTGTTTGATATATAGACAAAAATTACATCAATTGGTTGTCTAATAATGGTAAATTAATTATGGTAAATTAATAATGGTGATTGACGGTGCTTTTGCGGTTGAGAAAATGATTAATACCTATCGCACCTTTCATGCGAGATTCGTCCATTTATCAAAGGAAGTAACGATACCGATATTGATCTGAAAATATCGCCACAGCAATTAGATGATGGGATAAATTATTTGATAGACCATGTTCAGAATCGCCATAATGTGGTGAATGAATACTTGGGAAATAATTAAGAACAGTATTAAAAAATAACAATCCTCAAATAAGGGGATTATTATTTAGAGTAGCGGCGCAGGGACTCGAACCCCGGACACCCGGATTATGATTCCGGTGCTCTAACCAGCTGAGCTACGCCGCCATTATATTCTTTAAAAAAGCCGCGGAAGTTACAGGAATAAATCATTTTTTTTCAAACAATTTGTATGCGGTTTCATATTTTCACTTCTAAATTCTGGGGCAATTATTACTTACAATCACCTAATGATATTAAATCATTATACTTTAGGGGTAAAGATGTACAATTCAATTGAAGATTTTATGAGTTATATAGAAGCCAAAAACTATGGCGAAAAAGAGTTCCATCAGGCTGTTCATGAAGTAGTGGAATCACTTTGGGGTTTTTTGAAAGAACACCCGGATTACCTTCATGCGAAAATTTTAGAAAGAATCACGGAACCGGAGCGGATTTTAATTTTTCGCGTCCCATGGCGAAATGATCGAGGAGATGTTGAAGTGAACCGCGGGTTTCGAGTGGAATTTAATTCAGCAATTGGGCCTTATAAAGGGGGCCTGAGATTTCATCCATCTGTAAACTTGGGTATTTTAAAATTTCTTGGATTCGAACAAGTTTTTAAAAATAGTCTAACCACATTGCCAATGGGAGGTGGTAAGGGTGGCTCTGATTTCGATCCAAAGGGAAAATCCGATAACGAAGTCATGAGCTTTTGTCAATCGTTTATGACTGAATTATCCAAATATATTGGTCCCAATACGGATGTACCCGCAGGTGACATTGGTGTTGGTGGTCGAGAAATTGGATATCTTTTTGGCCAATATAAACGGATTCGGAATGAGTTCACCGGTGTATTAACCGGGAAGGGGTTAAATTGGGGCGGTAGTCTGATTCGCCCTGAAGCAACGGGATATGGTTGTGTGTATTTTGCAAATGAAATGCTAAGTACAAAAGGTGAATCTTTTGAAGGAAAAACAGTGACCATTTCCGGTTCTGGGAATGTGGCTCAATTTGCAGCAGAAAAAGTAAATGATCTAGATGGCAAAGTTGTTACCCTTTCAGATTCCAGTGGATCCATTCATGACCCAGATGGTATTGATGCAGATAAATTGGCATATGTGATGGAACTCAAAAATGTAAAACGCGGTCGGATCAAGACCTATGCTGATGAATTTGGCGCTACCTTTATGGAAGGTCAAAGGCCCTGGAGTATTCCCTGTGATGTCGCATTACCATGTGCTACTCAAAATGAAATTAATGGAGTGGAAGCAAAAACTTTAGTGAAAAATGGATGTACGACTGTAGCTGAAGGGGCAAATATGCCAACACTTCCAGAAGCGGTAGAAGTTTTTCAAGAGAATAAAATTCTGTTTGGTCCTGGTAAGGCTGCGAATGCAGGTGGTGTCGCTGTGTCTGGGTTGGAAATGAGTCAAAATGCAATGCGGATTTCATGGAGCAGAGAAGATGTGGATCAAAAATTACATGGTATCATGAAAAGTATTCATACTGCTTGTGTTGACCATGGGAAAATTGATGAATATACTGATTACGTAAAAGGGGCGAATATTGCAGGATTTATTAAAGTTGCCGATGCGATGTTAGATCAAGGGGTGGTTTAATATTTAAAGGATGTTTGATTCCTAAATTCCTGTGGATTCTCTCTCATCCATTAATTCTGCCGTAGGATTCAGCGGTTTTATGATAACACCTTCTCCTGTTTGACCATCTATTGTGACAGTAACTGGTTCATTTAATCGAATCCACTTTGTGTATTTTGTGACTGAGCTAACGTGCTGATCTCGAAGCCAGTTCATATCTAATACATCTTTCTTTTTCTTATGATCGACTGTGAAATAACCGATTCTCATACTGGTCACATTCTGAAAAAAATGGCTACCAAAAGATGGATCTACAGGAAAATCCTTCATGCCAACCTCAATAATAACTTTTGCATTGGAAATTTGATCCCAATTAACGGGAACCCCTAACCAAGGGTCAGCGGACCCCCAGCGCCCAGGTCCGATTAATATAAATTTTTCTCCTTCAGGCATTATTTTATTTATATGTTCTATATCTTTCGCAATAATCTGAGTTTGAGCTGAATCAAAAGTTTTTGGGTCAACAATGACAATATTTTGAAGATTTTGAATGACACCATTTCCCAATGCTACAGTACTGGAACAAATGATATCTTGTTTATCAATAGCATCAAAATCTTGTACGCGATCCAATCCACCAATGACCATTGGTTTAATTTGCAATAGGCAGAAATCATTTATATTTATATTATCATTATAAAGGTTAACTGCAAATTCGATTTCAACTGGACAGCCAAGAGCATTCTCTCCCAAGGTCAATATTTCAGTTAATAAGTCTGTAATGGGTGCCGTATTCCACTTGAGTATAGATGGGAAAGTAATGACCCGTGTACCGGGTAGACGAAGGGAATCCCGAACAATGTTATCGGCGTCTGAAACGACGCTTCCAGCCCATTTTAATTCCTTGTCTTTTTCTGCCACCTCTAGATTGAATGCTGTCGTATTTTTTTCTTCTCCATGTTTCAGGACGGCCGATCCTTTGTTTAAATCCAATCCATAGAATTGATTTTGAGAATTAGCTATGGTTGATTTTACAGAATAGTACTGGGGAATGATTCCTGGATATTTGGGAGAAAATCTAAGGGATTTTTCACCGTCAGCAATTGATCGACCAAGACCCAATGCCAGAAACGCAACACCTTCTTCCCGTTTCATATATGAAATTGGATAATAATTAAAGCTTTGCGCTGAACCACTGGCTGTTGGATAAAACCTATTCTCATGGTGCTTTCCGATTAATTCCATTATTACGACCGCCATCTTTTCTTCTTCGTGGCGATGGACGGAATTTTCAATTAAGGATTTAGGTTCATTAAAATAGGTAGAAGCAAAGACCAGTTTAATTGCTTTCTTTAGTTGATCAAGTCTAAGTTTTTTTGATTTATCAGAATTTGGAAGCATATAGGTAGAATACATTCCAGACAATGGTTGATATTGAGAATCTTCTAATAAACTAGAAGACCGTACGGCAATCGGAAATTTGACATCAGACAAATACCGTGAAAGAATTACCTTCAATTCCTTTGATAAGGAGCCTTTAAGGAATGCTTTTGTGATAGCTTTATCAGATTTTGTTTTTGAAAAGGCGATTTTCCACAAATTGTTATCATCCATAAAATGATCGAACTCATCAGTACCAATTACGGCCACTTTTGGAATCCGTATCCGAATATTTGAATATTTTGTGTTTAATTCATTTTCCATTAACATATGATTCATGAACGCGAGCCCTCGGGCTTTGCCACCTAATGACCCACTTGCCAGACGGATAAAATTGATTGATTCATATTTTGACGCTGTAGAATATTCTACAATTTGACCATTAAGGAGTGCTTGAATTCGAATGTCAATTCGTTCTATAATATAGGCACGTAGTTCATTTAAGGTCCCAAAATCACTTATTTTAACTGGACGAATTTCTGACGCGAGTGAAAATTCTCCTCGAACAGCTAACCAGTTCGAAAAGTGATTATTCGATGCATGAAATTCCAATGATTTTTCATGAATTTTTTGTAAACATTTTCGAAGCTTTGGCAAATCATTGGCCCTTGCAATTTCTTTCCCTCGGGAATCTCTAAATACAAAATCACCAAACCCGAAATTGTTAACGATAAATTCATCTAAATCCTGCAAAAGTGTCTCTGATTCCTTTCCGATAAAAGTCGCGTTTACTTTTTTAGCACTTAAGTAATGCTCAGGATTTGTGGATTGAAGCAATACAGGTATGTTTAAGTCTTTTTGACGTACATATTCTGCCAGTTGTATACCTGCATGATTATCTAATTTGTTATTTTTAGGAAAACGAACATCAGAAATAATCCCGAGAATATATTGTCGATATTTGTTAAAATAACGGATGGCATCTTCATAAGTGGAAACCAGAATAATTTTAGGTCGTGCACGAAATAATAATAAACGATCCGTATCAGATAAGCTTTTATTCACCAGGTTTTGTGTGTGCTTCAATGCGGTTCGATAAATAAGCGGCATAAGAGTTGAATAGAATCGCGGATTGTCTTCTACGACCAAAATCGATCGAATTCCCGCAATTTTAAAATCCCGTTTTATATTTCTTTTGTCTTCATAATATTTAATTATGGCAGGGAAAACATTCGCATTCCCTGACCAGACAAAGATTTTATCAATAGATTTTTCGATACCGATTTCAGGAAGTTGTTTAATTTCAGATGGATCAAAAGCTAGAAGGATTACCGGTTTTTTTGGGAAAAGTTCTTTAACCTTCTCACCAAAAGTAATAGGATCCATATCTGCAATACGCATCATGACGATGACCATATCGTATTTTCGGTTGGAAAGCATTTCTAACGCCTTGTTAGCGCTTTTTGCATGCCAAACCCGAGGGGCATAGCTCAGATTCATACCCAGATATTCATAAAGAATTTGTTGAGTCAGTCGTCCATCCTCTTCAAGGATAAATGCATCATAGGGACTTGCTACTAATAGAATCTCATGAATTCGATGAAGCATCAAATCTTGAAAATTTAGGGTGGATTTAGTTTTTGAAGTCATAATGTGCTTAGATGAAAATTACTTCACTCAACTATCGATATAAATAGAATTTTATGTAGATTCAGTAGATGAAATATTTACAGATGGTTGGAAGAGTATTGATGAAGTTGGTTTTTCCCAATTCCTGTTTATCATGCAATGCGTATTTAGATATCGGGGTGCTATGTAATTCTTGTCTAAATAAGTTAGAAACAACAACACATCAAAATCGAATTAATGACATATATTTCTCGGAACATATTGATGAAGCATATGCGTGTTGGTGGTTTAATGAAATTTTACAAGATGTTATTCATAAAATGAAATATGCGGATCGTGCACGAATTGGATTAGAAATAGGTAGATTAGCGGGAAGTAAAATGAATCATTCCACCTTTGAGGAATTAGATATCATCACTGCCATTCCTCTACATCATATAAAAGAGAGAGAACGAGGCTATAATCAGGCCATGTGGATAGCCAAAGGATTCACTGAAGTGGTGGGTGTTCAATTGGATCCATCCATTATTAAACGAAAATTCCATACCATTTCACAAACAACACTTGATCGTGAAGAACGTCTTCAAAATATGGAAAATGCTTTTGTAACTTCTCGCCCTTTGAAAGGATTGAAAATAGGAATAATTGATGATGTATTAACAACTGGCGCAACGATGTCTGCTTGCGCAAAAGTGCTAAAAGAAAATGGCGTTGAACATGTAACAGCCATCACCATAGCTACACCTTTAATAAAAAAATAAAAAACTCTCGTGTTAAAATCTCTAAAAACATTTGATCTGAAAGATAAACGTGTCCTCATCCGTGTTGATTTTAATGTGCCTATACAAAATGATCGTGTACGCGACGATTTTCGAATTAAGGCTGCACTTCCAACAATTAAGTATTGTTTGAATGCAGGTGCCAATATTGTATTGATGTCCCACTTGGGTCGACCAAAAGGAAAAATTAATCCAGAATTAAGTCTTATCCCTGTGGGAGAATCCTTAGCAGACCAATTGGAAATGCCAATCAAATTTTCTGACGATTGCGTATCGGAGGATGCCCACAATGTATCATTAGGTCTCCGTGGCGGAGAAGTTCATTTATTAGAAAATTTGCGGTTTCACCCAGAAGAAACAAAAAATGATCCAATATTTAGTGCAAAATTATCTAAACATGGACAAGTTTATATCAATGATGCTTTTGGAACAGCGCATCGTGCTCATGCATCTAATGTGGGCGTCACAAAGAATTTTTCCCGAAAAGGAATGGGGTTTCTAATCGAAAAGGAATTACAGTATTTATCGAATGCATTGAAAAAGCCACATAGACCTCTAACTGTGATTTTAGGTGGTGCAAAAATTGATACAAAATTAAGTTTGGTTACACATTTTGCTGGGATTGCTGATTATATCCTTATTGGTGGTGGCATGGCATTTACTTTTTTACAAGCGCAAGGGAAAGAGATAGGTAATTCACTGATTGATCCGTCAATGCTTTCAACTGCAAAAGCTATAATGTCTAAAGCGCGAGGAAAATCTAAATTAATTCTCCCAACTGATTTTGTTTGTGCAGAAACCATGGACGATAGCCTAAAGGCGGAAATACATAATGTGGGGGATATACCACCACAATTAATGGGGCTAGATATTGGCCCGGAAACAATTAATAAATATTCGGAAATTATTTTAAATTCAAAAACCATATTATGGAATGGACCCATGGGTGTATTTGAAGTAGATGGTTTTCATAACGGGACGCAAAAGATTGCTGAAAGGATAGCAGACGTAACGGTGAATGATACAACAACAATTATTGGTGGAGGTGACTCGGCTGCAGCGATAAACAAATATAGATTGATGGATAAAGTCAGTCATGTATCTACCGGTGGTGGCGCATCATTAGAGCTTTTATCAGGGAACTCACTACCTGCAATTTATTCTTTGGAGTTATAGGATGAATATCAAACCTATTGTTGCTGGAAACTGGAAAATGTATAAAACGCTTTCCGAAGGCGTTTCTTTCGTCGGTAACATTAGAAAACGAATATTGGATAAAGAAAAAGTGAAGGTTATATTCTGCCCGCCTTTTAACTCGCTCTTTTCCATAGTTGAAACATTGGATGGCACATCCTTTGGAGTGGGGGCTCAAAATGCCCACCATGAATCACAGGGTGCATTCACTGGAGAAATATCGGTTGAAATGTTGAAATCCATGGGCGTTCAGTACGTGATTATCGGTCATTCCGAACGACGCCATATTTTTGGAGAATCAGATACATGGGTTAATCGTAAAATACATGCTGTTCTAGATGGGGGACTTATTCCCATATTCTGTATTGGAGAATCGTTAGAGGATAGACAAAAGAATCAAACAATGGAGATACTTCATCGGCAAATAAAAATGGGATTAGACGGATTAGATTTCATTGACCCAGAAAAAATAATAATTGCCTATGAACCAGTTTGGGCCATTGGTACTGGAGAAACGGCTACGCGCGATCAGGTGGCCGAAGCGCATGAAAGTGTTAAATCAATTTTATGCGAAATGTTTGATGAACAATCCAGTAGTGTGCCGATTCTCTATGGCGGATCTGTGAACGAAAAGAATGCAACTGAACTGATTGAAACCGAGGGTGTTGATGGATTTCTCATTGGCGGTGCGAGTTTAAAAGAAGATAGTTTTTGTAGCATAATAGCGCAAGTAACAACAAATTATAAAGGATAAAACGTGTTAGGATTATTAATTACAATTCATGCAATAGTTAGCTTATTACTGATAACGGTCGTTTTAATGCAAGCCAGTCAGGGTGGTGGATTAGCCGGTTCAATTGGCGGGCAAGCCACTAATGCAATTTTTGGCGGCCGTGGTGCCGCGACTGCTTTAAGTAAAATAACCACTTATCTTGCGATAACCTTTATGGGGTTGGCATTATTGATAAGCTTAATTGGTTCACCTGAAGCATCAGCGGGTAGTTCGGTTATTGAACAAGCTCAGGAAGAACGGACTTTAGCACCACCGACAGAGGGGTTAGATTTGCCTTCGGCACCTGTTAAGGATATCAATAAAAATTAATGATAATACCCAGCCGAAGTGGTGGAATTGGTAGACACGCATGCTTGAGGGGCATGTGAGGGAAACCTTGTGCCGGTTCGAGTCCGGCCTTCGGCACATAATTATTTAAAATGAGGAAATATAACATAATGTTGAAAAGAATATCGATTATTTTAATATTGGCGAGTTTTACATTTGCCCAATCTCCGGTTGATTTATACAACACAGCTAATGCCAGTTTAGAAGCAGGCGAAGTCTCAGACGCGGAAAATGGTTTCAATAAAGCATTAGAAGTGGACCCAACATTCGCACCTGCTTATGTGGGACTTTCCAGAGTTGCCATTCGTAATGGGGACTTAAAAAAAGCGGGTGATTTATTAAAAGAAGCCATTTCTGCCGATGAAGAAAACAAAGAGTTTCGTTCAGAATTTGAGCAGTTGAGTGAATTGAACACTCTCATGAATAAAGGAATTAAATCAATGAAAAATGGTGACGCCGACAGTGCGTTTGAATCATTTCGCATTGCAAATGAAAAATTTCCTAACTATCCCGAATCAGTATTCAATATGGGATTAGTCCATTTTAGAAAAAAGGAATACTTAGACGCGGTAGATTATTTTCATAAAACTTTGGCGTTGAATTCTGAACATAAAACAGCCTTGGCAGCCATAAAGAATGTGGCAAAAAACTATTTCAATTCAGGTAATCAGTCATATAAAAGAGGCGACTTAGAAGGCGCTTTGTCTTCTTATGGAAAAGTATTAGACATCGACAAAACCTTTTACCAAGCTAATTATCAAATTGGTGTTATTCAATCAAAAATGGGTGATAAAGATGCCGCTGTTCAATCATATGAAAATGCCCTGGCCGTTAATCCACAATTTTTTAAAGGATATTTTGCTTTAGGGTTAGCCAAAAAGAGTATGAATGATATTGATGGTGCTATTGGCGCTTTAGAATCGGCTGTAGATATTCATCCCGGTTATGATAAAGCATATGGCGCCATGGGAGATATTTATATTGGCACCAAAAATTATGCAAAAGCAATGCAAGTTTTAAATATGGCCATTACTGTGAATCCAAATTATGCAAAGGGATATGCTAGTTTGGGTATTATTTCTGCAGATGAAGAAAATTGGGAGCAAGCCATATCTAATCTGACAATGGCTACGGCATTAAACGAACGTGATGCCATGAGCTTTTTTCGTTTAGCAGGTGCATACAATTTAACCGGTGATTGTAATAGTGCAAAAGATGCTGCACGCAAGGCTACGGAGTTAAAAAAGAGATTTGGCGGTGCTTGGTTTGAGTTAGGTATCGCAGAATGGTGCGGTGGCAAAGGGAATAAAACAGGTGCGCTTAATGCATTTGAAAAAGCAAGAAACGACAGAGCCTGGCGCAAAATGGCTGAATATGAAATAGATAAAGTCAAAAATCCTCAGAAATACGAAAAATAGATTTAATGTGATTTTTGAATTAATCGATGATAAAAGCAATAATATTTGATTTAGATAATACGCTTCTTGATTTTGTGAAGATGAAGCAGTTTGCAGTTAAGGCTGCTATCACGGCCATGATTGAAGCTGGTCTCAGTGTAGATGAAGAAAAAGCCTATGATGACATTTTTGATTTATACATGGAAAGAGGCTGGGAAAATCAGCAAGTCTTTGACGATTATTTAAACCAGACAGTTGGTGAAGTAAGTAACAAAATTCTGGCAGCCGGTATTGTCTCCTATCGTCGTGCAAGAGAAGCAACATTATTGGTTTATCCTAATGTGAATAAAACATTGATTCAACTGATTAAAATGGGTATCAATCTTGCTGTTGTTTCTGATGCACCAAGTCGAGAAGCCTGGATGCGTTTATATTATTTAAACTTACATCATGTATTTGATCCAGTCTTGACTTTTGACGATACGGGTGTTCGCAAACCATCACCAAAACCATTCCAAATGGCATTGAACTATTTAGAAATCAAACCTGACGAAGCGCTGATGATTGGTGACTGGCCCGATCGTGATGTGGTCGGTGCAAAAGATATTGGTATGAAAACAATTTTTGCTCGATATGGCGATACCTTTGGTACGGTAGATTCTGGCGCCGATTGGGATATAAATGATGTATACGAAGTCATTGGCATAATTAAAGGGTTGAACGACGTCTAATTCTTTCATCGGAACGGATATCGTTTCGGTAAAACGAATATCCCGATTGCTAGAAAAACACGGTAATCGATTTACACAAAAAACATTTTCTCAAAAAGAAATCAATTATTGTGATGGCAAAGCCAACCCATCTGTCCATTTTGCTGGTCGATTCGCCGCCAAAGAGGCAATAAAAAAGTGTTTCTATTCCTCAGGCATGACGAATCAAATCGGATTTATAGATATTGAAATATTACCTGAAGAAAATGGCGCGCCGGCAGTATCGTCTATTCTAAATTATAAGTATGAAAATGTAATGGTCAGTATCTCTCATGAATCAGAATATGCAGTTGCCATGGCAATTTTGGTGGTATAAATGCGTGTAATTACTCGAGAACAAGCACAAAACTTAGATAGAATGGCAATGGGCGATTATGGCATCTCGGGAGAGGCTCTCATGGGGAATGCAGGTCTAAAACTGGCAGAATTCATCCGCTTAAATCTGGTAGATATTCATAGCCCCAAAATTGGAATTGTTTGTGGAAAAGGGAATAATGGTGGAGATGGATTTGCGGCGGGTGAACTACTACATCTATGGGGATTCAATGTTAAGATTTATGCTATGGTAGAGAAAAATGCCATTGATGGGGATGCATTAATATATTCTGATCGGTGCCAGAAAAATGGGCTTCAAATATTTTACAACAATCATATTCCTTCAACAAAACCTAAATTCGACCTCATGGTTGATGCTGTATTGGGTACAGGCTTTTCAGGAAGTGTTAGAGCAGATACGATACCATGGCTTGAATGGATAAATACGTGTAAACTCATCGTATCAGCGGACATTCCTTCTGGTGTGGATGCCACAACGGGTACTGCTGATCCCCATGCTGTAAATGCCGATGATACCGTATCAATGGGATATTCAAAATTGGGTATGTCCATTGAACCGGGTAAAAGTTTTTCGGGTCACATTCATTCAGTAGATATTGGTTTTCCAGATATTATTAATGAATTAGATGGTCGATTATGGTCTGTGATTTCAGAGAAAGAAATTCGAGCGATTTTAAAGCCATTAGCGAAAACTACCCATAAGCACGTTCAAGGGAAGGTTTTATTTGTGGCAGGATCAATTGGAATGACAGGCGCTGCATATATGACGACAATGGCAGCTTTGAGATGCGGTGTCGGTTTAACGATTACCTGTGCTCCCGCTTCTTTGAATTCTATTTATGAAGCAAAGATTACCGAAGGGATGACGATACCTTGCCCTGACGAGGGGTCAGGTATTTTCACTCAACTGAATTATGACACAATTATGAATTGTGTTGATTGGTGTGATGTGGTTGCGATTGGACCTGGATTGGGACAGGATAATCGTACCCATGAATTGGTTGAGTCATTGATAAAAACAATTGAAAAGCCTATGGTAATTGATGCCGATGGTTTAAGACCATTCTATAGAAATATAGAGTTATTTCAGAATATTAAATCAGATTTCGTTATTACACCTCATATTGGGGAACTAAGTCAATTGATGGATATTCCTACTGAATTAATTCAAAAAGACCTTCCGGGTACGATTGAAAAAATTATGGCAAAATTACCTGGTATTTTGGTTGCAAAATTTGCACCTTCTTTGGTTGCATGGCAAGGTCAAGGCGCTGTTAATTCTACCGGGAATCCAGGCCTAGCTACAGCTGGAACCGGTGATGTGTTAACTGGAATAATTGCTTCATTTATGGCTCAGGGGTTTGGTACTATCGAAGCAGCAAAATTGGGAATATTTATACATGGTAGGGCCGCAGACAAATGGACAGAAATGAATAGTCAGCGTGGAATGATTGCCAGTGACTTATTGAGTCAAATAGGAACGACTTTTCGAGATTATGAATCATAAAACATTTCGAATATTAATGGTGGCATATATGATCCTCATATTGAGTGTATCTAGTGTGCCTGCCCAGAGTATGCCAAAGACATGGTTGCTTAATTGGGATAAATTGATTCACCTTGTTGAATATTTTATTTTAGGCATTTTAGCCATGAAAAGTATGAATTCTATTTCTTATCGGACCCTATTGGTTGTGATTCCTCTTGGAATTGTATTTGGTGGTTTGGATGAATATCTTCAATCATTTATTTCAGGTCGATTCTCAAGTGGATGGGATGTGTTAGCCGATACGATTGGGGTGAGTATTGGTTCATTACTTGTGTTAGGAAATAAAGAATGATTCAACGCCTATTTATCAAAAACTTTGCAATCATTAATGAGTTATCTCTACCATTGAAAAATGGACTGACAGTTATTACTGGAGAGACGGGAGCAGGGAAATCAATTATTCTTAAATCTCTGGGGATTACCTTAGGTGCCAATGGAGATAAAATGGATGTCAGAAGCGGTGAAGGAAAAGCTATTGTTGAAGTTGAATTAACAATAGATGGTCAAGAGACAATAATGAGAAGATTAATCAGTAAAGGAGGTCGAATTCGATCATTTATCGATGACGAACCAATCGCTGAGCAAATTTATCGAGATACTGTTTCAACGTTAGCAGATTTCCATGGACAGCATGAACAACAATACATTATGAATGCGGCGACACATATTGATTTTTTAGATAGGTTTTGTGATTCAGATAATTTAGTTCAAACAATTCAGGCCACCTATTTGGATTTGGTTCAAACAATGAAAGAGTTAGATCTGTTGATTGAGAGACAAAAAGGAGCGGAGAACCAAAAAGAGTTGCTTCAATTTCAAATTCAGGAAATCCAGTCAATTGATCCACAAATTGATGAAGATATTAATCTGGGAAAAGAATTTAAACGATTAAATCATGTTGAAGAATTGGTATCCACTGTTCAAAGATTAAATCAATCATTAACAGAGAATGATCATTCTATTTATCGCCAACTTGCGTCAGCAGTTAATGAATTAAATCGATTATCAAAATATGACGATACTTTGAATCCGTATATGGAATCCATTCAACAAGCTTCGGTAACTATCCAGGATGCATCCAGTGATTTAATCCAACATATTGATTCATTAGAACTGGACCCAAGTCAGTTACAAGAAGTGGAAGAACGATTGCAAGCCATTGAAAGTTTAAAACGGAAATATGGTGGATCAATTGAATTGGTTCAAAATTATATTCAGGAATCGAAAATAGAATTAGAGGAATTGTCTGGCATTGATATTTCTATTTCGAATTTGGAAGAAGAGAAAACCCATTTAATTAATCGTTATCAAAAACTTGCGGATGAACTCAATTCTGTTCGAGATAAATATTCAACAAAAATCGCAACTGAAATTGAAGATGAAATGGTTCAACTCAATATGCCGGGTGCAAAATTTGAAGTTAGAATGGATCAGAAATTTGAAAAAAGTAGCGCCATTATATTTGATGGTAATCCAGTAAGGTATGGATCAAAAGGTTATGATCAGGTTGAGTTTTTTCTCAGCGCCAATCCTGGGGAAGTACCAAAACCAATAACAAAAATTGCATCTGGCGGTGAAGTCTCCAGAATCATGTTGGGAATTAAATCTGTTTTGAAGAAATATGATCCGGTTGAGACGTTAATATTTGATGAAATCGATTCAGGAATCTCTGGACAAGCAGCGGAGAAAGTGAGCGAAGCATTAGAAAAATTAAGTACGGATAAACAGGTTATCTGTATTACCCATTTACCGCAAATCGCTTCCAGAGCAGATCATCATTTATACATAGATAAAACAATGAAGGAAGATAAAACGTCAGTGAATGCCAGATACCTAAACCATGAAGAAAAATTAACAGCAATTGCAAAGTTATTTAGTGGTGATTCTGTGACAAAAGAAGGAATAACTTCCGCTCAACAATTTATGGATCAAGCACGTGGATAAATTCATTATAAATGGCGGGAATAGTCTCAATGGTACCATTGAAATAGGCGGTGCTAAAAATGCAGTTTTACCACTAATGGCGGCTGCACTATTGGCCAATGGAAAATCTACACTCAGCCACGTACCCGATTTATCAGATACACGAACGATGATCCGGTTATTAAATATAATTGGGGCAGAAACGGATTTTCATGAAGAATTATTAACAATTGATGCATCAAAAATAAATTCATTTGAAGCCCCATATGATTTAGTAAAAACCATGCGTGCTTCTTTTTACGTTATGGGTCCATTATTAGCCCGATTTGGTGAGGCACGTGTTTCGCTCCCAGGTGGTTGTGCATGGGGACCTCGACCGGTTGATTACCATTTAAAAGGATTTGAAAAACTTGGGGCAGAAATCATTTTGGAAGAAGGGTACATAATTGCCCGGGCGAAAAAATTAATAGGCGCGAAAATCCATTTTGAGATACCATCTGTAGGCGCTACTGGCAATATTGTTATGGCAGCTGTTTTAGCCAGTGGAATAACCCAAATCACCAATGCAGCACAGGAACCTCATATTGTGCAGTTATGTAATGTATTAAAAAAAATGGGTGCCGACATCGAAGGTGTTGGAACGCATGAGTTGACCATACATGGTGTAGATTCCTTATCGCCTGTTGAAATCAAGATAATTCCCGACATGATTGAGGCTGGCACATTTCTAATGGCCGGTGCAATTTTAGGAAGAATTACCTTAACCAATGTTTTCCCAGATCATTTATCTATCGTGTTGCAAAAGCTGGAACAGGCAGGATGTACAATTCATTCGGGGGACGAGACGATTTCAATTGAAAAAACCGATCGTTTAAAAGCCGTTGATATGATGACTGATGTGCATCCCGGATTCCCAACCGATCTACAGGCACAGTGGATTGCACTCATGTCTACTGCGACAGGTTCAAGTATTATTACGGATACCATTTATCATGATCGATTCTCCCATGTGCCAGAGTTGAACCGGCTTGGTGCGAATATATCTATGGAAAATAACGTGGCCATTGTTCGTGGTGTTGATAAATTAAAGGGAGCACAAGTTATGTCTACAGATATTCGAGCGAGTGCTTCATTGGTGATTGCTGCGTTAATGGCCGATGGTCAATCTGTCATTAGTCGTGTTTATCACATTGACAGGGGTTATGAAAAAATTGAAGAAAAATTTAGTGCCCTGGGTGCTGATATTCGGCGTGAAAGTAATTAAAGAAAGAATGGGAATCCTTTGAATATTATACTTAAAATTCAAACTTTTACCGGAAAGGAAAAATTATGCGCATAGTCATTATCGGCGTGGGTGAAGTTGGTTTTCACGTAGCCAAAGCATTGAGTCAAGAAGATCACGATATAACTGTGGTGGATGTGGACCCTGTAAAATGTAAACGCGCTTCAGAAAATCTCGATGTCATCGTCGTAGAAGGAAATGGTGCCAGCCCTCGAAATTTATCTGAAGCCAATGTTCAGGAGGCTGATTACGTTTTATGCTTAACACGGGTGGATGAAGTCAATTTAATTGCATCTCAACAAGCGCATGAACTGGGCGCAAAAAAGATTATAGCCCGATTAAGAAATCAGCAATACACCACTCGAGATTCTATAATAAAACCGGAAAAATTTGGAATTGATCTTGTTATACACCCAGAAAAAGAAGCTTGTCGAGAAATAGTGCGATTGGTTCGCCATTCTTATGCAACCCAAGCTATGGATTTTGAAGGTGGACGTATGCAGATGATCGGCATTCGATTGGAAAATAATAGTCCAATTATCGGAAACACCGTCAAGGCGTTTTGTGAGTCAGAAAAGGATTACAAATTTGGAATAATAACTGTTTTGAGAGATTCCGATTCCCATGTACCATGGGCTGATTTTGAATTCAAAGAATGTGATACTGTTTATTTTATCGTGAAGACAGAAAGACTTGAATCGCTCATGAAATTAGTTGGAAAGGAAGCGACGCAAACCAATTCAATAATAATATTAGGTGGTAGTAAAATTGGTAGAAGTGTAGCTGAAGAGCTAGAAAATGAGATAAGTGTTAGAATGATTGAAGAGCGTAGAGATAAGGCTGAATGGCTTGCAGCTAATTTAAAAAACACAATGGTACTTTATGGCGATGGGACGGATGTGGAAATCTTAAAAGCAGAAAATATTCAAGATGCTGACAGTTTTATTGCTGTGACTGAAAGTGAGCAAACAAATTTACTTTCTGGAATGCTGGCCCACCATTTAGGCGTTAAACAAACTGTAATTCATGTAAGTACAACGGAGTATATGCCCATTGTTCAAGAAATTGGCGTGGGTGCTGTTTTAAGCAAAAATATGTCAACTGTAAATTCGATTTTACGATTTATTACTAGTGATCAAACAGAGACATCCGTTACTACATTCGATGAAATTGATGTAGATGTTATCGAATTTAATCCTGAACCAGGAAGTAAGGTAACAAAGGCGCCCTTAGAAGATTTAAAATTTCCCATAGATAGTATTGTGGGTGTCATTAACCATCATGGTCACCTATCCATTGCACGAGGATCTTCCCAGTTAACAGAGGAAGATACGGTTTTGGTGTTCGCAAAATCAAAGGTAATACCAAAATTAAGAAAGCTTTTTGAGGTCTAATGAACTCTAAAACAATTTTAAATATACTGGCAGCCATGCTCGTACTGACTGGGTTAAGTATGGTTGTCCCAGCACTCATTGCTTGGGGGTATAATGAACCCGATTTGGTTGGGCATTTACGATCAATGGTGATTTGTATATTTATTGGGTTGCCGGTTTGGGTATTTACACGAAAAAATCGATCTCTAAATAGTAAAGATGGATTTGCTATTGTTACTTTAGCTTGGATATTGGTTGCACTGGCCGGTGCATTGCCATTTTACCTTTCCGGTGCCATTCCAAACTTTACTGATGCCTGGTTTGAATCTATGTCTGGTGTTACGACCACAGGCGCGTCAATTATTGGAAACCCTCAAACACTCCCGAACCTTCCCAATGGTATAGAAAGTTTGCCACGCGGTATTTTGTATTGGCGATCCTTTATCCAATGGATTGGTGGTATGGGAATAATTGTGTTTACTATTGCCATTTTACCCTTACTCGGGGTGGGGGGTGTTCAGTTATTCAAAGCGGAAGTTCCCGGACCCGTCGCAGATAAAATTCGTCCTCGCGTAAAAGAGACTGCCAAAATATTGTGGATGGTATATGTAGGCTTAACGGCAGTAGAAGCCATATTATTAAGTATTAGTGGCATGTCTGGGTTTGACGCGATCTGTCATGCCTTTACCACCATGCCCACTGGAGGTTTCAGTACACAAAATGCCAGTATCGCAGCATATGGAAACCCTGCTATTCAATATATTATTATATTATTTATGTTTATTGCTGGTGTGAATTTTACTCTTCATTTTCGATCTCTCACAGGAAATCTGAAGTTCTGTTTAAAAGATCCAGAATTTTTAGCCTATCTTGGGATTATTGTCATGGCTACCTTATTTATATTCTTAAATGTTGCATCTGCACAGGGAGAATGGACTCATGATAATTTTTTAGCATCGTTATTCAATAGTGTTTCAATTTTAACCACCACGGGATACGGTTCTGCTGATTATGAGATTTGGCCATATTTTAGTCAGTATTTAATTTTGATACTCATGTTTATAGGTGGAATGGGCGGGTCCACAGGTGGCGGTATGAAAGTGGCTCGAATAATCTTATTGGTTAAATATGCCGCTACGGAAACAAGGCGCATGTTGCATTCTCGTGCTGTCATACCCATACGAATTGGTGATCGCTATATTGGTGAGGATGTTGTGAGAAATACATTGGGGTTCTTTTTATTTTACATGTCCATATTTGGGCTTACAGCATTGGTATTAACCACATTGAATTTAGATTTTGAATCGGCCATCGGCGCCGCTGCCTCTGCCATCGGAAATATTGGTCCTGGGTTAGGTGAATTTGGCCCCACAGATAATTATGCATTACTTCACCCGATTGGTAAATGGATGCTTACGTTTTGTATGCTTTTGGGTCGGTTGGAAATATTTACGATTATGGTTTTATTCAGTCGTACTTTTTGGAAATAGCAAAGGGAATTTATGTCCTATATATTAACTGATATATCTAAACAAATAGCTGTATTAACCATTAGTCGACCTGATGCCCTAAATGCAATAAATAATGAGGTAATAAAAGATTTATCTACAGCGATTAAATCATGTATTGATAATAATAATGTTGGTGTAATAATTCTAACTGGATCTGGGGATAAAGCATTTGTGGCTGGTGCAGATATTAAAAGAATGCAAGCCCTTGGCCCAAAGGATGCCTACGAATTTGGCAAAACGGGTCAGCAAATGACAGTACTGATCGAAAATTCACCAAAACCGATTATTGCTGCTGTGAATGGGTTTGCCCTTGGCGGAGGATGTGAAATTAGCATGGCGTGTCATATCCGCGTTGCCAGTGAAACGGCAGTCTTTGGGCAACCAGAAGTATTGTTGGGGATTCTTCCCGGCTGGGGTGGGACACAGCGATTACCCCGATTGGTTGGGACTGGTATTGCCAATGAAATTATTACAACGGGTCGAATGATAAATGCGTCAGAGGCGAAATCAATCGGTTTAGTGAATCATGTAGTTCCGTCGAACGAATTGATGAATAAATGTACAGAAATTGGGGATCAGATTCTTAAAAATGGTCCAAATGCCATTGCCCACTCTCTGGAATGTATTCGTAGAGGTATCGGGACTACAATCGAAGCGGGATTGAAAATTGAAGTGAATAAATTCAGTAATTTATTCGGCACGGATGAAGCCAATGAAGGACTCAGTGCATTTGTAGAAAAACGAAAACCCAATTTTAGAGGAACTAAATGACATCAAAGCATAAAACTCCCTCGATGGTCGATGCCTTAATTCCGATTATTTCTTTGATCATTATGTTGGCTTTATCCGTTTATCTGTACGG
>JABGZQ010000109.1 GCA_018674655.1 Fidelibacterota bacterium
CAATAGGATCCACCTTCACAATATCGCCTGGTGACAAATCAATATGCTCACCGTCAATGTATAAAAGTCCCTTCCCTGAAAGTACAACATACACCTCTTCCTGTGTTTCATGCTGGTGCATGAATGTATAGCCTCTTCCTGCAGGGATCCGGGCAAATCCCATGGCGACACCTTTCAAATCAAGGTCATCTCTCAAGAGATTTAACCATGGATTAAGGTTTCTAAAATCGTATGATTTTTTTGTGTAATTCATATGGATTCCTTTTTAATACATTATCAGAAATTATATTCGAAAAACATGGTAATAAAATTCCCACCACCCTGAGTTTTATTAAACAATTTTATTTTTTTGTAGATACCTGAACGATGATAATCTGCAAACCCGATGGTTATCGGTGTAAGGGAAGGATTTTGAAACATATCCCCTAAATTGAAATCAAATCCAATATTGATATAATTCATTAATTGAGAATCTCGTTCATCACTCAAACGTCGAGTTTCTCTCCCTTCAACGTAGGGAATTTGTTGAGAATAAGATAACCCCTCACCAATAAATAATCGAATTGGAAATCCATTATACTGTGTGCGGTAATGGGCCATAATTAATCCATTAACCTGATTGTGGTTGGCCTGATATCCGTTCTCTTTGTGATGTATCATCCCTAATCGAAGGCTCCAATCAATTGGATATCCTTTCCAATTAGATAATACTTTTTGACTCATATCTAACCCATAGATGCCTGTCCCATGGTATTCTGGTCGAATATCACCATAAGATATAATGGCCATAAGTGGACGATGAGTGGCATATCCACTATATAAGCGAACGGATCGCGTTGACTTTGAAGGCGTATCAGGATAATCAATTAAATCCATATTCCCAGAAATAAGAGAAAAAGTAAACAATGATATTTGAATCCACAGAGCCATCACTCATGGAATTTATGACTGATTTGGTGCATGATGAATCATAAGATTCATTCAATTAAATTGTTATGATTTTGATGTAAAAAGTGCTTTGAGTATATACCCTGCATTGGCCGGGTTTTCCGTGGCCGTCAGGTAGAGTACGGATACCAATTGGGGCCAAAAGGGACGGCCACACGTAATACATGGCCATTGTTAAGAATGGATTGTCGAAGGTTGGGCCACACACCATACAACATTTGAAATTCATACTGGTTCGGTTGCAATGCCAATCGATCAATAAATTCATTTGATCAATTACCACAGGATAACGATATTATATATCAAAATAGTATTTATATTGGTTCTCATTTCACCAAAAATTTGGAATATATTCAACCATGAAACCAAGTCTATTATTTCTCATCATTACCACCATCCCCATGATTGATATCTTGATTTCATTCAAATCGAATCAATATCCCAAAACGATGCCTAAAACGAAAATTGGCAGGAGCATTTTTGCATTGGTGGCGACAGGCGCATGGATTATTGCATTGATTTTTACGATTATAGATTACTTTTAACTCAATCAAACCAATATGTCTTGCTTAAACCACACTTGAATGCATATCGTCTAATTGTAATTTGAAGGAGGAATTCATGAAGTTAAGCAAATTGACCACTTTTTTAATGGTCATAATTTCGTTTTTACCTGCTCAGCTCGAAAAAGTTGAACATAAACCAAATCCTACTAAAATGGTTGATTTTGGTGATCTTGCAGAAGGGCCATATCAAAAACTAGTTATCCGAAATGCAATGGTCATTCCAGGACATGGTGGCCCAGCAAATGGTCCATTTGATATACTAGTAACCGGAAACGTCATCGCTAAAATTCAACGACATGATCCAAAAAAACCTGATAGAATGGAAGGTGATCGTATAATTGAAGGTGACAATTTATTTGTAATGCCTGGGATGTTAAATCTACATTTGCATTTAAGAAATGAATCACTACCTTTAGATTATATTTTTTATCTTCAGTTAGCTACAGGCGTTACTTCTATCGGACCGGCCGAAGAAAAAAGGGTTCAGAATATCCTGGAAGCGGAACGAAACAATGAGGTCATTTCACCGCGGCTCTTTCCCCTCTATGGATGGGGAAGTAAAACTGATTTTGATGAAGAGTTTATAATGGATCCTGTTAATGCTGATAAAGTAGCAAAAAAAATGATCAAGAATGGTGTTAGGCAGGTTTATATAAATAACCTTTGTTGGAACCCAACAATTTTTGGAGCAGCCGCAAAAGCAATTGAAAAAGCTGGTGGTCTTACTGCGGTTCATATTCAACCATCATCTACATCGCAAGTAAATGCTTTAGATGCAGCCCGATTAGGTGTGAGCATGATTGTCCACCATTATGGATATGCGGAGTCAGCTTTAAATCGAGGAGTAATGAATTATCCAGTAGATTATAATATGTCTGATGAAAACATACGTTTCAGAGAAGCAGCCCAAGTCTGGATAGAAGCTGGCGATAATCCTGAAACACGTCATCGTCTCTTAAATGATATTGCTGATTCATTAGTCTATTATGGTGTTACTATGCAGCCGAATAGAGCTACTTATGAAGCAAATAGAGATATTATTCGTGCCCATGGTTTACCTTGGCATGAGAAATATACACATCAAGCACTTTGGGAAATGCATCTACCAAGTCCTCATATGCATGCATCATTTCAGTATAATTGGTCATCACTTGATGAATATCGCTGGCATTACATGTATGATCTCTGGGGTGATTTAATCTTTGAATTCAATAAGCGTGGTGGCCGAGTTGCCTACGGTACTGATGACAATTACCAGTGGTCTACAGGTGGATTTGGAAATATTCGAGAGCTTCAACTTGTTCTTGAATCAGGGATGCATCCATTAGAGGTTCTGCAGAGTGCAACATATAATAGTGCCCAAACAATCTTAGAACCAAAACTAGGTATGATTCAAAAAGGATATATAGCTGACATATTAGTTGTTGATGGAAGTCCAGCAGAAAATTTTCGCTACCTTTATCCTTTTGGTGCAATCAATATGGATAAAGAAACAGAAGAAATGTATCGGACTCAGGGTATTATTCATACAATCAAAGATGGTGTAGTCTTTGAAAATAAAAATCTGATGCGAGAAGTTGAACGTATTGTGAAAGAATCTAAAAAAGATGCTGGCCCAGACATTGTAACTGAGCCATTTAAATAATTGGTTTAATTAATAAGCCATAACCTAAAAACTGTCTCACGTAAAAAATTGAGGCAGTTTTTTTTTGAGGGATAAATGAAATATAAAATATTTTTATTAGTAATGTTCATCATTAATACAATTAATGCAGAAGTTACTTTTACAGCTGATGAATTCAAAACGAGACGTATGAAACTAGCAAAGGCGCTTGAAATCAATGCAATTGCAATCATTCAAGGAGCCCCTTCAGAAACAGGTTACGTAAAGTTTCGGCAATACAATGAATTTTACTACCTTACTGGCATAGAGACCGCCCATGCTTATGTATTGATCAAAGGGGGTACAGGTGAAACTTCATTATATCTTCCTCATAAAAACCCTAGACGTGAAAGAAGCGAAGGACCACTGATGTCAAGTGAAGATATTGATACGGTAAAAGAAATGAATGGAGTTGACAATGTTTACCCTACAGAAATGATGGGAGAGCACCTCTGGCGGATGCGCATGCGTTCCAAGCCTACAGTCTATTTATACCATTCTCCACCGGAACGCCACGCCGAAAGCAGGGATCTTTTACTTCGATACGAAGGAGATGTCCAGAATGATCCCTGGGACTTCACCCAGCCCCGGTATAAGGATTTCATTCACAACATATCTAAACAAATGACCGGATCGCCGATTAAAGATCTCACTCCAATCCTGGACAAACTCCGCTTAATAAAAAGTGAAGCAGAAATTGAAGTAATTAAAAAATCTACTGTGCTATCCTGTCTTGCGCTCATAGAAGCCATGCGATCCGCCAAGCCGGGGATGGTTGAATACGAACTGGACGGCATGGCCAAATACATTTATCATATCAATGGTGCCCAAGGGGACGCCTATTATTCCCTCATCGCAAACGGGCCCAATGCCTATATGCCCCACTACCATGAAAAAATGGACAAGTTGAAAGATGGGGACCTCATGCTCATGGACTATTCGCCGGACTTTCAATATTACATGAGTGACATCACCCGGATGATTCCTGTGAATGGTAAATTCTCAGAAGAACAGGCCCAGCTTTATAATTTTTATGTGAAATGCTACCGGGCTATCCTAGATAACATCCGCCCTTACGTGGCTCCGGTAGAAGTGCGAAAAGAGGCCGCTGAGGAAATGGCGCGCATCCTGGCCAAGGCCAAATTCAACCAGGCCCACCATCGAAAAGCGGCTGAGAATTTTGTGAAGGGTTATGCCCGTTCATCCAAGCGTCAATATGCCAGTTTAGGCCACGGCGTTGGCATGGCCACCCATGATGTAGGCGACCATTCTAAAATGCTCCTGCCCGGAATGGTTTTCACCATCGAGCCTGCACTACGCGTACCGGAAGATAATATCTATATTCGGCTTGAAGACCTTATTGTTATCACCGAAACAGGCGCAGAAATCGTATCTGACTTTGTCCCTATGGATATCAAAGGTATTGAAAAAATCATGCGTGAAAAAGGCATGCTGGATCGATTCAAACCACTCACTGAAAAAGATTATAATAAATACTTGAATCAATGAACCGAAAACAAACCCTTTCCTTTTTCCAGATCATCCTCCCCGTCCTCTTCCTGGGAGTGTTGATCTTTTACGGAATGGTGATCCGTCCTAAGTTTTTTGGTCAACCGGGATTTCCATTAGAGATTGTTTTTTTGCTGGCTACAGTCTTCGCTATTGGCGAATTAATGATCATCGGCTTTAAATGGAATGATATTCAAAACGCTTTTATTCAAAAACTCGCCCGGGGGTTTCCCGCCCTCCTTATCCTATTTGCCATTGGCATCATTATCGGCACATGGATAATCAGCGGCACGATTCCCATGCTCATTTATTTTGGGGTTCAATCCATCAACCCAACCTATATCTATGTATTGGCATTTCTAATTCCCATTATTTTTTCCACTTTGACCGGCACATCCTGGGGATCCATTGGCACCATCGGTGTGGTTTTAATAGGTATCGCATCTGTTATTGGTGCCAACTTAGGCATCACCGCAGGAGCCATTGTGGGCGGCGCCTTCTTCGGAGATAAACTCTCTCCCTTATCTGATACAACCAATATTGCAGCCATGGCAACAGAGGTAGATCTTTATGACCATATTAGATCTATGATGTTTACGACCCTCCCCTCCGCTCTCATTGCATTGGTTATTTATTTTATTCTGGGATTTACCTACCCACCGACAGGATCTGAAATTGATCCAAGACAAATAGAACCTACTTTAATTGCAGTGGCATCCATGTTTAATTTCAATGGATTTTTACTCATACCGCCCATCATAGTTTTATATGGTTCCATTCGAAAATTGGCCCCATTACCCACATTACTTACATCCTCTTTATCCGCCGCAGGACTAGCTCTGATATTTCAACCCTACTCTATGGGAGATATTATGACAGCTCTCCATACGGGTTTTAATGTTGATATGGCATATTGGGTTACAGGAATGCCTGAAAGTATTGATACTTTATTCACACGGGGTGGACTGTATGAATTGATTGAAGCCATTATTTTTACTTTCATGGTATTTATTTTTATCGGCACTATTGATCTCATTGATGCCATGCCCACTATTGTGAATCGTGTCTTCGGGGAAATTAAATCAAAGGCATCCATCATTATTTCTTCTCTTTTTGCCACTGCTTTTACAAATGGCATTACGTCCAATCAATCTGCAGCCAGTTTTATTGTGGGGGATGCATTTGTTAAACGATACGATAAGGCCGGAATTTCACGGAAGGTGCTTTCCAGATCCATTGAGGATTATGGCACCATGCTTGAGAGTTTAGTCCCGTGGCATGCCACGGTTATTTTCCTTACCACAACTCTGGGTGTATCCTATGGTGAATACTGGTATTGGCAGATATTATCTCTAGTTAATTTAATTGTGGCACCGACACTGGCGATACTTGGGAAAGGGTGTTTTTATGAGGAGGATTGATTTGGGTTAATTAACTCATCCCATTGCAAAGAAATTATAATGTAATCTAAATCAAATTCTTTAATACATCAATCAATCGATCTACGTCCGCTTCTGAATTATACCCCTGAATTGAAATCCTAAATGCGGATTGTCCATTGGCCGCCATGGTAGGGATTTCAATTTTATAATCATCATATAGGGTATTTTTAAATGCTTCTACATCGGCCATAGGAAATAATATGGTGGCCATTTGTCCCAGCCAATCGTCGGGGCAAAGCTTAGGCAATCCGGTCAAACTCGTAATGGTATCACGAAAATCTTTTATCCTTTTTTTGCAGGATTGTCGTACCGTGTTCCAATCATAGTCTTTCTGAAATTGGATCGCCTCCGGCACGGTGAAATAGGCAGCCAAATCCTGTGTGCCCTGCCATTGAAATACATTAATAAACCGACTGGGACTATGCAACTGAGTGGATGCTTTAAATTCGGATATTTCTTCACCCCACCCCCAACTTTTCACCAATGGTTGGATGCCATCTTGATGGTCCTTTTTTACATAAAGGAATGAAACACCCTTTGGGCAGCAGAGCCATTTATGGAGCGCACCTGTATAATAGTCCGGGTCTAATTCTTTAATATCTAATGAAATATGGCCAGGCACATGGGCTCCATCAATAATGGTTTGAATCCCTCTTTTTTTGGCCTCTGCCACAATTTCTGGAATGGGGAGTATCATCCCTGTGCCACTGGTTATTTGACTGATGAAGATATACCGAGTTCGCTCTGTCGCACACGACCAAAATTCATTGAGAAACATTTCTTTATTTATCACAGGCAAGGTGAGTTGTGCGTGAATATATTGATACCCTTTTTGATTCGCATCATATGTCCACATACGATCGCAGGACCCATATTCTAAATTGGTGGTGAGAACCTCATCACCTGATTGAAGATTGGTGTTATGAATAACATTGGCCACCGCATGGGTGGGATTGGGAACATAGACCACATCATCTTTATCGCAATGAACATAAGACGCCAATGCAGTTCTTGATCTTTCCAAAAGATCATAAACCTCGTTCTCCATAAATTGGATAGGTTGATGTTCTAATGTTTGTTGGTATGACTGATATGCCTCAAAAACTGGTTTTGGACACGCACCATAAGAGCCATGATTAAAAAATATAATTTCCGGATCAAGCTGGAATAAGGGCCGGAGCGATTGGGAGTCATTTTTCATGGCGGTAAAAATAAGGTAACTGGTATAAACAAAAAAGCCCCCAAAAGGAGGCTGATTTGTTATAGGTATATATTAATTAGGTTATTTCACCATGGTCATGACTTCATGAGTTCTACCATATGTATGTTCTTCAAGTACTTCGCCAACATTTTTCTGCATGCTACCTTCACCATTCATTTTCTCATAATCATTAATGAATCCTTTAGGCAGACCTAGTCCACCAGAACCTTCAAAGCTTGACCAATTTTTAAATGGATAAACAAGCATTAAATCAGCTTGCCCCTCATTGGGGAATCTATTGAAATAAACACGCCTAGCTATTTTTGCATTTGTTTTTCTTAATACTTTAGTGATTGAGCCAACGGCTTCTTTAACTGCTGCTAAATGACCAGGGCCATCTTTTATTTGATATCTCTTCATCAAAATATTCTCACCAACAGTTTCATTTTTGGGGTTATATGTTAGTTCCTCATCTCTGACCATGTAAATCACTTCACTTTCATCAGCATACGGGCTTACATTTCTTTCCCAATCCTTTACATGGTCATCGGGTAGAGACTGATCCATATCTGAGAACTTTGTTGGTCCTACAGCCCAGCTATAATTACCAGAATTTGGACCAGTATTAATATACCATAGATATGCTTTGGGGCTATCTTTGCCATTATGATATTTATCATTATGTTTCTTGACCCCTTGCTGTAATGAATGGTTCTGACCAGCCCTAAGTTTAAGTATCGAGGTTTGGAACATGACATAATCTTGCCCAACCAGTGTTGCACATACCATTAAGGGGATAATTATCCCAAGAATTCGTTTTATCATTTTTCTCTCCTTATTTATTTTATAAAAGTAATCTCACGCATCAATTTCTGATCTAGGATAGTTCGCATTTTAGGAAAAGTACCAGTAATTTGATTTGTTTGATCTCTTGATATTACTTTTCTTGCTTTTTCAGTTGCCTCATCCCATTTTTTGTTATTCTTAGGATTACTATCAAGAATAGCCAAGTTTTTATACTTAATCATAAGCAACAAATCGAAGTCACCATCATATTGATTGATACTTCTAAAAATATGGTATTCTTCAATTAATCCTTCAGCTTTCATAACTTCCATATTGTTGCCCCAAGTTTTTTTCATTTGATTAAGATATTGTGGGTCAACATTAGGCTCTAAGTCAATTGTTGAGATTTGATAGACACTTTCGCCTACAGTCCACGTTTCGCCAGCTTGAGCCAAAAGTGCAGTTAAAGTAAAGGATGAAATTAGTATTATTTTTTTAATCATGATTTTTTCTTTCTTAATTAGATGGGGTTGTCATTTCTGGGATTACTTTAAGAATCTCTGACTCTGACTTTGAAAAACTATTGTACCAATCTTTAACAGCCTGATTATAAACTTCTTCGCCATATACCTTAACCCACCTTTCTTTAATTGTAGGTGATGGGGCGGCCATATCTGCCATACTATCCATTCTAGATATAACTAGTAGTATGCCATCTTCTCCACCTGAGACTTGGCTGTAAACCCCAGTACTTCCTTTAAACCTTACTCTACGATTGGCATCCGCACCTTTACGTAATATTTCTAACATTGTTCCACGTTGACCTGGCTTCGTATAGTATGATACTGCTTCCCACATAGGTGCAGAACGATC
>JABGZQ010000104.1 GCA_018674655.1 Fidelibacterota bacterium
AGATAAAAAAATATAAATTATTGTAGAATAGCTCATTTATTGAACAAACATTCGAATTCGCCTTCATCGAAAGTCACCTGTGAATGTGTGGCAGTCAGCGCATGTGTGTGGTACAGGTTGATAACGAATGAACTTCCCTTGACGATCCTGTTCCGATTGATGGCATTTTTGACAATCCACATTTTTATGCTTTCCGTCCAATGGAAAAAGCGTTTTTTCATGAGCAAATTTAACTTGAGCAAATGCTATAGATGTGTGACAATCTTCACATGCGTTTGCGTAGTGTTTTTGAAATTGATTTCGGTGAACATCATCATGACAAATATTGCAATTCATTTTTCGCCAAGTAAATCGTACAGCTGATTGCCCTTTGACGGGTTCAAAGGGTTTATGACATTCACTACAAGGGATAGCCTTGTGCGCACCTTCCAGAATGAATCTAATCTTTTGGTGTTTAGCGCTTGTGAATGTTGTTGGTTTAAATCCATCCACGTTATGGCAAGCGCTACAATTACCTTTATCCTTTCTACGATCAAATTGGCCAAAATGTTTATCCTCATGGCAAGGGAGGCATGTATCATATTTGGGTAGTCCACCAGCTAGATTCAGTTTATGACATTGAATACAACCAACATCGGTATGTTTCCCCAGTAAGGGATATTTCGTTTTACTATGGTCAAATACTATTAAATCTTTTTTCCAATCAACCGTCGTATGGCAGGATTCACAAGAGTTGCCATAACTGCCTTGATGAATATCCTCATGACATCGTGTACAATTATCAAATTGAATTCCTGTCAATTTCAATGCTTTCAAGGGATGGTCCTGTTGAACAGGATGGCAGCTTGCGCAATCGACATTTTTATGGGCGCCGGTTAATAAAAATTTTGCACGGTTGTGATCAAAATCATTGGAAGCATTTTCCCAGCCCAGCGTATTGTGGCATGAACTACAATCATTTGAAATTGAATCTTCATGAATATTGGTATGGCATGAATTGCAAGTAGATTCAAGTCCGAGAAATGTTCGATCTAGAACTGGGAATTGGGTATGCTTTTTTGCCCAATTTATAATGGGCTTCCACTTTATGTTTTCTTTAGTATGGCATTTAGCGCATGTTAGATCAGTATGTTTGCCTGTGATTGAATATCCTGTTTCTTCATGATCAAAATTTTCAATGTTTTTCGGCCAATAAACAAGTTCAAACTCTTTTCCATTATGGTCTGAATGACAGGAACTGCATTCATTTGTTTTATCTTTATGGAATCCTTGTTTGGCTTCTATTTGAATTTTGAGAGGTGTGTGGCATTCATTGCAACCGTTAGAGATTTCTTTTTTCCCTAATTCATGGCATTGGACACAGTTGGTGTTACCTTCAAGGTGGGCGTGGTATTTTGAAAGTTTTCCTGGGGAAAATTGTGCCACTAAAATTATGGGCAGTAAAAAAAGTATCCCCCTAAAACCCATTATGTAACTGCCTCAACTTTTTTCCCAAATTCAATTCCAATGGAATTCAATAATGGAAATGGCAATTCTCCGCCGGCAAAAATAAATACAAATTCATTGTCGAGTTTAATAGACGATTCTTTTGAATTTAAAGTGACGGAATTCTTATCAATCATTGATGCATTTGAATTGAAGATAACATTGACCAAACCATTATTAATTGCATCCTGAATATGAGTTTCATTTCTAGCTTTGAGTCTAAAGAAATTTTCTTTTCGGTAGGACATGGTTACTTCATTCCCATCTTGATGGCCCAATCCGATAGCCGCTTCGATGGCACTGTCACCACCACCAATAACCAATATTTTTCTATTTTTATATGTTTCAGCATCGATGAGTTTATACATTACTTTGGATAATTCTTCTCCCGGGATGCCGAGTTTTCTAGGAGTTCCCCGTCGGCCTAGAGCTAATACCACTTGAGAAGCGTTTGCAGGTCCGGAGGAGGTATTCACCGTAAAGTTGCCTTTTTCTCCCGTAATTCCCAATAGTTTATGACCCGTCAACAATTTAATCTTTTGATCCTCAATAACTTTTTCCCAAATATCGAGTAAATCTTCTTTGGAATATTCACCTTTTTTAAGAGTGCCGTACAGAGGTAAATCAACCGCCTGAACCAAAACCAATTTTCGCCGTGGATATTGGAGTATCGTTCCGCCCGGTTGATCCTGATCTAAGATCATATATTTTAATCCCAATTCTTTTGCCCGTAATGCTGCCGAGAGGCCAGCCGGACCGGCACCGACAATGACGACATCAAACTCCGAATCAAGATTATTGCTATTGTTTTTTTGAATATGATCTATGGCATTTACGCCGTGGCTGATAGCGTTTTTGATTAATGCCAAACCACTCAATTCGCCAACAATATATAGACCAGAGATATTAGTTTCAAAATTTGGTGATAGTTGTGGGATGTCTTCTCTTTGGCTGATATCTCCCAATCCGATTTCAATGGCTCCTACTGGACAATTTTCTGCACACTTTCCGTGACCCACACAGTGGCTGCCATGAATAATAGTTGCCTTCCCATCAATTAATCCCAGTACATCACCTTCGGGGCAAACTTCCACACAAATACCGCAGCCGATGCACGAAGATTGATTAATTATAGGGTGTTGTAATAGTGCTTTATCCTGCCGCTTAGAGCGAGTTTCTTCAAGCCTTTTTTTAGTGTAAGCTTCCTGTCGTTTCATCTTTCTGATGTATGGAATCAGAAACAAAAGGATTATAAATAGGCCAATTCCCCATGTGATTAACAGTTCGGAATCCATTAGAAAATCCAAGTAAATCCTAGTGAAACAGTTACTGCAATATGGATAAACATGATAAGAAGCATGGTGTAGGCAAATGGTTTATGAATAACATGCCAATAGTGGAACAAACTTTGAGCCGCATTCCAGAAAGCGATTTGGCGATCCATTTTCACAATTTGTCTTAAATTATGTTTAAAGTGCTTCATTTCTTTTCGAGAGATAGAGGATGATTTGCCGATTGTATTCTTAATTTTCTGCCATTTGAACCAGCCGGTGATATCCATAAAAAAGATAGTGAAGATTCCCATTAATCCCCTTCTCTCAATTTTTTCTGCCCCGGATAATTGAAGTATTTTTTCTATAGTATCATCGGTAAGACCAAATTCATCTTTAAACTGATTTGTTACCGTAATCAACTGGACGTTGAATTCATCTCGGGTCACTTCTTTCCCGCTCACATGATGGGGGATTTTAACATATATATATCGACCAATAAATCCACTTAAGGCGACGGCAACCATGGACCAATAAGAAATAGAGACCAAACCGCCAAACTTTAATGCAGTATGAAACGTTACCAAAATAGGGCCGGCAATACCGAGAAAAATATGATAGTTTAACCATGTGGGCAATTTGCCCCACTTGTGAAAGA
This sequence comes from Fidelibacterota bacterium, assembly GCA_018674655.1. Classification (GTDB taxonomy): domain Bacteria; phylum Fidelibacterota; class Marinisomatia; order Marinisomatales; family TCS55; genus TCS55. The sequence goes on from JABGZQ010000104.1 coordinate 3,415, forward strand.
ATCGAACACGTTTTCGAATTGAATAAATAAACATGATTACCATCATGCTGCCACCGAGGATTCCCAACCCGTGCCCCATGGTTCCGCCTGGTTTCCAAAATTTATGGTCGAGATGGTGGGGGCGATTAATAGGATCGGTTAAATAATAATCACCAATATCAAAAACAATCCACCCGATAAAGACCGCGACGATTAAAGACAAAAATGTAATAATTATCTTATGGATATGTTTCATTTGGATTCCCCGCCATTAACAAAATATTCTGATTTTAATATGATAATATAAGCATAATCTATGAATCGATTTTGTCTTTACTTTTGACGATTAATTAACTAGAAAATGCACACGGATATTTGACCCGCATCACTTGTCCGTATATTTAAAAGTTGGTAAACTTAAACAACTAAATAAAGGTACATATTTATGAAAAACTTTAAAACTAAATCCATATTATTATTGTCATTGTCGCTTTTTCTCATTCCCGCTTGTGAGGATAAAGGAGAAGAACCCAATCGTCCGGAAGAATTGGTCGGTTCGTGGGGCATGACTGATGCAGACGGTGAAATAATCATTGGATCAAATATAGCCCAAAAAGGGGCGAATATGTTTGCCAAAGGACAATCATCCATAAATTTATTTGGGACGCCGAGTGGTGAATTAGCCTATATGATTGTTAACCTTGGCGATGAAGGCGAAGAGGATGAACCTGAAGTTGTCTTGTCAAATCGATCTATTTGGGAAATGGATGATGAAAATCCAACATATCCTATAATCTATGGATTTGTGGATGAGGATGGTATGTCCGGAGAAAAGATACTTGGCCTCCAAGTTATGTTAAGCGAAACTGAGGGGGGCATGTATATGGGCGCTTCCGATTATGTTTTGGATTCACTCAACTTCACCTTAACCATTTCATCCGATACGGCCTATGCCATAAATATGGGTACGGGTGCATTAGATTCTTCTACTTACTATATAGCCGATGGTACATTTCAAGCATCCACATTTAGTGTAAATGCATCCGATTCTGTTGTGGTAGACTTTCCTTTGATTGTTCAGGGAATAAAGGAGGAGCAAATGCAGATGGATTTAAGAGAAAACGGAGATGCCATTCATTATTTTACCGATGAGTTTGGGCAGGGTGAAGATCATGGTGAATGGTATACCACTGATGAGAATGTATTGGTAATGATAATGGATGTTGAGGGGGAAATTGACACCTTGGCATTTCCATATACAGTTAATGGGTCAGCTTTAACATTAGCAATGGAACAGGATGCTTGTGAATATTTTGGCGATTTTTTCGATGACAATGAGATGGGAGCCGCCGCGAAATTCATGAATCCACCGGATTGTTTTGATCCCATTGAAATGATGTTTTTACTCCAAGAAAATTCTGTCACTAGTGCGCGGATGAAGGCTAATATGTACTTCGTCAAAGCGGTAGCAAAATAATATAATATTGCCATGCATGGTTTTCCACTCCAAGGAACCACTCCTAGAGATTGTATAAATAAATTCGATTTTTTTAGAAGGCTCCCCTCCTTAAAAAAGAGGGGAAATAGGGGCGGTTTACATTGAAAGTAAATCATCGCTGATTTATAATAAATTCTCCTAATTTATAGACCAATGAAACGTCCCATTATATTCCTTTCTATATTTTCAATCCTCTTTGCTCAACGCCCTGGAGATGCCGCTGTTCGTGCAGGTGTAGATGCGTTTTATAATTACGAATTTGATAAGAGTATTGAAATACTTTCTCAGGCCCGGAAAGATTTCCCTGACCACCCAGGGGTACACGTTACATGGGCAGCCGCACATTGGCGACGGAATGAAGCGTATTTACCTCAGGATGAGATCTATTCTAACTTGGACGCTAATCTGGATGAAATTCAAAAGATTTACGAAGATCAATTGGAGAAATTTCCAGACCACCCGGAATATATGTTATACATGGGAACAGCCAAGGGATTGGATGCTCGAATTTTACTGGGCCAAAAAAAATGGGTTCCCACACTTTATGCAGCCTTTCAGGGATTTCGTATCATTCAAAAAGCATTTGAAAAAGATCCATACCTCACTGACGCTTACTTGCCCATCGGTATTGTAGAATATTATGCGGGCCTGAGTAATGTGCTGGTACAGGCGGGGGCAGGAATGTTTGGGTTGGATGCATCGAGAGCAGAGGGTGTTCGCAAAATAGAAGTGGCAGCCACAAAAAGCAAATGGGCATGGACAGAAGCCATGAGTATACTCTCCTTTATTTATCAATTTTCAGATATTAATAATGCGCGCGGATTAGAAGTGAGCCAAACCTTATTTGATACATACCCCAAAAATTTTGATTTCCACGTTCATTATACCGAAAGCCTATTGCGGAATGGAAAATTAAAATTGGCAAAGAAAGAATTAAATCGTCTGAATCAACAGTTATCCAAACTAACCCCGCGTCAACAAAAATGGTTTATCTCATATTTAAACTACGTATGGGGTCATTATTTCTTTCTAACGGGAGATAATGATAAGGCGATTGGTTTTATCAATCAATGTATCGAATTATATGATGCAGAGTTAGATGCGATTTTGGCGAATGCTTATTTATTAAAAGGTCAAATTCATGATTTAAATCGTCAACGTCGGCAGGCAATCGTTGCCTATAAAAATTGTATACAATTGGACAATCACGCCCATGCGATTATTTTGGCAAAACAGTATTTGGATGATCCTTACCAAGGATAGTCTGTTGTAATTTTCCGACCCAAAATTATGGTTGAACGAAAGAAAACAAAACAAGTCAAAGTTGGCGATCTCATTATTGGTGGCGAACACGCCATTACCGTTCAATCCATGACCACCACCAAAACCCACGATGTTACGGCCACACTCAAAGAAGTGGCGCGGCTGGAAGAAGCAGGATGTCAAATTATCCGAATTACAGTGCCGGATCAACCTGCAGCCGACTCACTTTATGAAATTAAAAAAGAAATGAATGTACCCTTAGTGGCAGATATCCACTTTAATTACCGCATGGCCTTAGAAGCAGTGGATGCCGGTGCAGATAAAATTCGTATTAACCCCGGGAATATTGGCGGAAAAAATCGAGTGAAAGAAGTGCTCGAAAAAGTGAAGGGTGCGAATCTACCCATTCGGATTGGGGTGAACGCAGGGAGCCTAGAAAAAGATTTGATTGAAAAATATGGTTATCCCACGGCTGAAGCCATGGTGGAGAGTGCCAAACGCCATATTGATATTTGTAAAGAACATGATTTTGACGATATTATCGTTTCTCTTAAAGCATCGGACGTAAACCTCATGATGGCGTCTTACGAACTTTTTTCTGAAACATATGACTATCCACTCCATTTGGGTGTGACAGAAGCGGGTCCCACTAAATCCGGATCTATCAAATCATCTGTGGGCATTGGGGTATTATTAGCGAAAGGAATTGGAGATACGATTCGTGTGAGTTTAACGGACGACCCTGTCGAAGAAGTACGTGTGGGATTTGAAATATTGAAATCCTTGGGGTTGGCCAGTAAGGGTGTTACTATTGTGGCTTGTCCCACATGTGGCCGATTAGAGGTGGACTTATTTAAAATTGCCGGAGAAATGGAAGAAAAACTACAGAATGTGAAAACTCCCATGACCGTCGCCCTTATGGGATGTGCCGTAAATGGTCCGGGAGAAGCAACACACACAAACCTTGGAATCGCCTTTGGTAAAGGGTCTGGACATTTGTATTATCAGGGTGAAAATCGCGGTAAAGTATCGGAAGATGAGGCCATTGGCAAGTTAGAAGATCTCATTACTGAATTTGAAACAGACCATCAGGAAGATTAATATGAAATTCATATTTACACTACTTTGCACCATGATGCTCATCGGTGCGCAGGAGAAGAAAGTTGAACCGGCGCCCAACGCCATTGCAGTCTATTGGAAGACGCTGGAACCTGAGGGGAAAGAATTATTTTTATTCTCTTATCTCACCCAGGTATATGATACCCACCAGAAAATGATTAAAGATCTGGGGTATGGGGAAGTCACCACTTGGTATTATGATAATAAAGCTGAAATGATTTATGGTATTTTTGACCAGGTGAACCAAAGTGGTATGAAGGAATTTGTCGGGTGGATTGATGAATATTATAGCCATGAAGAATTCTCAGGGAATTCTTTTGACGATGCCCTCTCATTTGCTTTTCGGTTTCAGCAGGCGGCTGGAGAGACGATTTGGGAGAAGTACGAAAACTTGAAATTTGGAAAAATAAAACCGAAAAATTAATGTCATTTTACCGCCCAAACTTTATTAATGAATGGCGGGATATCAGAAGAGAAGGAGGATATAAACTCCTTTTAAAAAAGAAAGGGTGGCAGGTGTTGACCGCTTTTTTCTTCTTTTATCTCATTCGCGATTCGATCATTTATATTTTAATTCCCTATTTTGGATATACATCTCTAAAGGGGTGTTTCTAAGTAAACACCTTTTTTGCATTGGACCATTGATAAAATAAAAGACCATGTTCCGGATTAATTGCATGAATTTATGGATATGGTAAATTTGAAAATTGCAATATTAAGTGTTCCGATTCAGAATTTATGAAAAAGTTCTTCTTTTTTAAACTCTATACTGAATTAAATGCCTGCTAAAGTTCTCAGTAGTGCAATCCTTGGTATTGACGCCTATGTGGTGGATGTAGAGGCCAGTCTCTCCGGCGCAAAATTACCGCGCTTTATTACGGTGGGACTCCCGGAGGGTGCGGTGAAAGAAAGTAAAGAACGTGTCACCGCTGCTATCAAAAACTCTGGATTTAAATTCCCCCGAAAACATGTAACCATCAATCTTGCTCCGGCGGACATTCGCAAAGAAGGATCCGCATTTGATTTACCCATCGCCATCGGCATTTTGGCTGCCATGGGGGTTGTTCAAAAAGAATATTTAGCTAAACTCATGATGCTGGGTGAACTGGCATTAGATGGAACACTTCGCCCAGTGAAAGGCTCCTTGCCCATTGCTATTTGCGCCCGGGATAAAGGAATTAAAGGAGTTATCCTGCCGGAAGAAAATGCCCGGGAAGCGGGGATTGTGGATGAAGTGAAAGTGGTGGGGGCAAAATCGCTCATGGAAGTAGTGCAAATTCTGAATGAAGAGACCATTAAAGAACCGGTCGTTGTAGATCGGCAGGAATTGTTTCGATCTAATCTCCATTATCATCTCGATTTTACCGACGTAAAAGGGCAGGAGCATGTGAAGCGCGCTCTCGAAGTGGCCGCAGCCGGTGGCCATAATCTCATTATGATCGGTCCCCCCGGCAGTGGAAAAACCATGCTTTCTAAGCGGATTCCCACAATTCTCCCGGATCTTACTTTAGAAGAGGCGCTTCAGACCACCAAAATCCATTCTGTAGCAGGTGTTATGCCCCAAGGTGAAGGCATTATTGCCACACGCCCCTTTCGATCGCCTCACCATACAATTTCTGATGCTGGATTGATAGGGGGTGGCGCCGTACCTCGCCCGGGAGAGGTGAGTCTATCCCATAATGGTGTTTTATTTTTAGATGAATTACCGGAATTCAAAAAGAATGTATTGGAGGTCATGCGTCAGCCATTAGAGGATGGTCTTGTCACCATCGCCCGCGCAGCCGTGAGTTTGAGCTATCCATCCCGATTTATGCTGGTGACGGCCATGAATCCATGTCCCTGTGGTTATGCCACGGATGTCCATAACGAATGTAGCTGCACATCGCAGATGATCCAAAAATATATGAGCCGAATCTCAGGTCCGTTGCTCGACAGGATTGACATTCATGTAGAAGTGCCGGCGGTGCCATTCATCGAGTTGGCCGATCGGGATCCCGGAGAGCCTTCAGCAAATGTGAAAAGCCGTGTCCAAGATGCGAAACAGGTCCAATTGAATCGATATGAGGATGCACCCATTTTCGCAAATTCACAGATGGAATCAAATGATTTAAAGAAGTACTGTCAATTATCAAAAGAGGCAGGTGGATTATTAAAAACGGCTATGGATAAACTAGGCTTATCTGCTCGGGCATACGACCGCATTTTGAAGGTATCCAGAACTATTGCGGATTTAAGTCATACCAAAGATATAGATGCAACCCATCTCAGCGAAGCCATCCAATATAGAAGTTTAGATCGGCAACTCTGGTTGGGGTGATCCATAATTAATAATTCATAATTAATAATTATGAATTAACTTCCCAACTGGAAACACCTTACACCAAATGACTAGGACCGACTATAAATCACTTCCCCAGGCTCAATCTCTGTTGGACCATTTAAAATCCATGAACCAGGGATTTGATATTGAAATCATCCAGCCTATAAAGCGTTGGCCGGATATAGAAACACGTAAATCACCTAAAGTGATGGATATCATTCGCCAACACCATACGGTGTCCAAAAACGGTTTTGGGAATGATATTGGCTTGGATGCCTTTGTCCACCGCAACCGGGATGCGGATCTTTGGATTCATATCCTGGATGAAAATAAAAATATCATTGGTTTCTCTATCAATGAAGGGTATGAGATTGAGCATAAAATAGTTAATTATTTCCGCGTAACCATATTTAACAAAAACATTCAAAAACAGGGGATTTATCCCTTACTCAATGAACTAAAGGTTGCCATCCTCCCCGCAGATATATTTTTAGTCCGAACTCAAAACCCCGTTGTATATAAATACTTTACCCTGATGTGTGAACAGCGGGGGCTAATGGTTTCACCTACAGCAGATTTTATTAATCCTGCGGCGGTCGATATTATGCGTTGGATTATTCCTGAAATAGATGCCTATTCCGTTCAACATTCCGTGCTTGAAGGAGAAGCCTTAGTGAATACACCACAACCGCCTAAGGAACATGAACCAATTTGGGAACGAATGGATATTTATAATGGTGATGTGGTGGTAATTATAGGCTACCCGGAATTACTCAAATGAAATTAATCTGCAAATTAACGATCATACTTTCTGTCTTGGTGCTTATCTGGAGTTGCGAAACACCCGAAAGTTTAGAACCGGTTTCTGGCATTGAAGGGAAATTATTCATTGAAGGGGAATGGCCTGACTCCATTAAAGCGACGGCCCTTATTGTTCTTAAAACGCTTGATCCAAATAATTTAGAGATAGTTACCTATAGTACGCCCATATTGTCTCCTTTGATTGAATCTGAATATTTTTTCCAATTAGAACCGGGATTTTATTTTATTGCTGGTGCAGGATTAACCATAGATCCCGGCGTATTTTTTGCAAAAATAGATTCATTTATGGCTTCCGGAAATTTGCCTATTGTAGTCCTGGATAAAACACCTCACCTACAAAGAGTTATCCAATTGGGAGAGCAGGAAGTATTAAAAATCGACCAAACTATTCTATTTGCTCAATGAAAAAAATAATTCTTATCTTTTTATTTCTATCTCTTCTTTCTGCTCAGGGGTCAATCACAGGAAGTGTCACACGGGCAGACAATGGTGAACCGCTTTTAGGCGTAAATATATTGGTTCAAGGTACTTTTACGGGAACGGCCACTAATGCTGAAGGTCAATTCAAAATTGAGCCATTACAGCCGGGAGAATACACCCTCTTTGTCAGTATGATTGGTTTTGAAAAATACACCGAAAAAAATATAGTCGTCGCTGATAAGGAAGTCCTTATTGAAATTCAACTTAAACAGGATGTTTTGTCAGCCCCCCAAGTTGTTGTCACCGCCAGCCGTAATGTGCAGGATGTGATGGAATTGCCTGTGTCCATGTCTGTGATAGGTCCCCGAAAAATTCATGACCGCGCCACCGTAAACTTGATAGAAGTGATGAAGTTTGAACCGGGAATCAGTTCGATTCGGGGACAATTAAATATCCGTGGTACATCTGGTTATACGCTTGGGGTAGGTGACAGGACATTATTGTTAATTGATGGTGTTCCTGTTTTGGGGAGTGGCGCCGGAAATATTACATGGACCATGGTTCCTATGAGTGAAATAGATCATGTAGAAATTATTCGCTCCGGCGGGTCAGCGTTGTACGGTTCAAGCGCTTTGGGTGGCGTAGTTAATATCCTGACAAAAAATGCTCCAACAAAAGCTGAAACTCGTTTTCGATTTAAATCGGGAATGTACAGTGAACCGAAGTATAAACAGTGGCAATGGCGATCTCAGCCAGGATTGTTCAATTATTTGGATTTAACTCACAGCCGCCCCATTGGGAAACATAGCGCATATGTGCGGTTTCATAAAGCAAAATCTGATGGGTATAAACGGCAGGGTTGGACAGATGCCAATAATATCACGGGGAAAGTTAAATTCAATTTTGGTGAGCGGTATAATGCATCTCTATTTGCCAATTATTATGCTGATAAAACAGCTCTGGCCTCCCAATGGAAGAATGCAGCTAACCCTTTTTCGGCGCCAAGTGGAGAAGAAGATGATTATACTGAAGGGACAAAATTACATTTGAATGGATTTTTTAATATGATTCTTTCGGATAAAACGGTCATCAAACTCAAGGGTTCCATGTATGATGTATGGTGGCAGAATCATAGTGCAACTAATGATAATGGCATTGATGAACAAAAAGGCTACGGCGAAATACTGATTTCCACAACATTGAGTCAATCCACCCAAATTACCGCAGGGCTTGTGGGTCAAACAGCAAAAATCAGGGCTGGGGTTTATGGAGACCATTCAAGTTTGTCCATGGCTGCCTATATCCAGGCACAGCAGCGGATTGGGAAAAAACTGACCCTCAATACAGGTGCCAGGATGGAGACTTATTTTGTAGATGAAGAAGAACTGGATGAGTCGCTCGCACCGCAAATTGCATTGAATTTCCGAATGTTTGATTGGTTATCATTTCGAAGTTCTGTAAGTAGCGGTTTTCGCGTTCCTGCAATAGCAGAAATGTACACCCGATCCCAATTGAATATTTTTAAAGTGGAGCCTAACCCAGACTTAATAGCAGAAAGGAGTCAAGCCGGAGAAGTGGGTATGACCGTAAAATTACTGGGAAATAAATGGATATCGGACATGACGATGGATGTTGTGGCATTTAAATCCACTTTTGACCAGTTGATTGAGGCGAACCAAGATGATAAGGGCATTATCCATTTCGAAAATATAACCGATGCGCGCATATCCGGTTTGGAAGTTGGTTTATCAGGAGCCATGTTGGATAAATCCCTATTGTTCTCTACAGCTTATACCCAGTTAAACCCGGAAGAAATTGATAAAGACGGCAATACCATTGATACCTTGGCCTATCGTTTTCGTTATACGTTGGTGACGACGATTGGTACACGATTAATGGGTGTTACAGCGACACTTGAGAATCGATATATGTCTCGAATTGAAAGAGTGAAATTATTCCAGGAGAACGCCATATCGGGAGAAGATAAGCGCGTACCAATCCACATTTGGAATGCCAGTTTAGGATACGATTATCGGGGGTGGGATTTTCTGTTTCGAGTTGAGAATATGTTCCAATATTACTACACCGAATTGGAGAGAAACATGGGAGAGGAAAGACACCTCTCCTTGACTGTTTCTAAGAAGATCTGATTATATTTTAAAAGATTCTCCAATAATTTTTCTATTTCAGAAACGTAACAGGACGCCAGTCTTCAGAAGATTTCCCCGATACTTTGATATAATACACGCCGGATGCTACTTGATTCCCTGAACTATCTTTCCCATGCCAATTAAAATTGTGATTTCCCGTTGATAAATTGCCCTTATATAGTTGCTTCGCTCGTTTCCCACTCAAATCAATAACATCAATCGAAACGGAAGATTCCTTCAGCATATAGATGGAAAACTGAACATTGCCGTTAAATGGGTTTGGATATGGGTTCCCAATAGTGAATTCTACCGGCACATTGGCATCGGTCCCTGATTTTCCATCCTGAATGGCCAATTGATAATTCCAGTCGCCCCCAACTGTATCATGGCTGACAACAGATAGGTGAATCGATTTTAATTCCACCGGATCAATATTGATGGATGGACTGGAAATGACTAAATAGGAATTATCATTTTTCTTGAGAATGGCATTTAGTTGGAGATCGGACATGGGCCCGCTGGTATTGATTAAATCCACCTGAACCGGTTTTTGCGTGATTATTTGAACGTATTGGCTGGCGAATCGAGATAGTTTTGTGGAAAAAACGGTATCACGATTTCCAGTTTGGAAATTGACTTTTTTCAGAATAGCCGGACCGTCAACAGGGTAGGACTCAGCCTCATCGTATGAGTAGTTTTCTGCAGTGGGTAAAGATGACATAATTTTATTCGCAATAGACATGCCATTTAATGCCTGTTGAAATGAAAATCCCTGTTGTTTTAAGGATGCATTAATAGCGGCATGACTGCCATCCCGTTCTCGACTATTGGATTGGACTGATTCATCGAATAATCGTCGGATGGTTTCTGTACCCCCCATATGCTGTGCTATATATTCAAAAAAGATGAATGAACCATACCAATGATACCCGTCTTCATCTAAGGATCGTTCTGGCTGTTTGAACCAATCGGCCATGTATTGATAGCAATCATTGATATCATCATACATTTCTTCTTCCATCCATACAGCAGATGCTTCCAGAAGCCAGGGCATTTCCCATCCATCATACCCAAATTGAATGGCATGGAAATATTCATGGGCAGCGGTTACTTTAATATTCTTTAATTCGGATAGAGGAAAGTTCTTGTAATTATTGCGCATGACCATATAGCTGGTAAACGCATTTTTTTCTACAACTGTTTTTGATCTTTCATTGTCGCCTTTCCCTTGAGCAAATTCCTCCGGCTGGGTATATCCATAATACCGAGAGGATAAGTTCCTTATATACACATCATAATGGTCAGATCCTCCTTTATCTCGATTTCCACTATAAAAACCATCACTGGGAGGCATCAAATATTCCTGTGTTTTGTGAATACCATTGGAAATCACGTTGAAAACAACAGCCACGGAATCAATATAATTTGGAATTCCATCATTATTATCATCGGCTGTATTCACTGCATTTATGCCGGTCGTGGTAAAATGGAATCGAAATATTCCATTATCATAGTATTTGTCCAATCCCACGGCTTCTGATCTGAGGGCGGCGCTTCTAGAAACAAGGGAATAATCGAAATTAAAACCAACTGCTTCCAATTGGGTTCGTTCGATTGCATTCAATTCATGTCCATGTTTAGCGATTTCCAATAAATGTGGAGTCAAGTGTCGGTCTTGGGTTGGGTGGTCAGAAAAGGCAGAAATAACTGCGGCTACAGATTGTTGCGTGTGCCCAGCCCAACTGGATGTGATCAACGATAATGTTACAATGAGCTGTTTCATCACTTTTTCTGATCTTTTCTTTTCAAATAAAGTCTGAGGCGAAAAAATAGGGCCATCAGGATAATGCCTCCCACATAATACCAGGCAAAATAAGGTAAATTATCAGTCATTTCTTTCCCCAATAATAAAGTTTTCAGCCACATAAGCTACCGCAATGATTCCCATTCCCACGGGAACTTCCCAACCTTTTTGTGTTTCACCAGATAGGAATCCTGCACCAGTGAGTCCTGCACCAACAAAGTACGCTGCCCGTATCCATATGGGTCTTTTTGTACTTGTCTTTTTAACTATCATAGTATTGGGTTGTTTTTCCGGGGCTATAGATGCCAAGACATCTGAAATGGGAAACCGAAGGGATGCCAATAATTCCGGTGGATCCGATGCATAATAGAATTCTGATTGTTCTACAGAAGAGGCCAACCTTAATCCAATTTGAAGAGATTCACCTGCCCGAATACATTCGATTTGTTTAACGGGGTAGGCCAGCTTTGCCTTTTCTAGTTGGGATGTATCCCCATCGGCTTCATGAAGTGTCATGTAATACCAGGATGTAGATTCATTGAACCATCCTGCCACTTGTTCGGGATTTAGTGGTTTGTCTGAACGAACTTTAATAAAAACACCATTTTTTTTTGAAGATACATCGATATCTTGAACCCAAATAGATTGAGATTGCAAGACAGAGATGGAAAATAGAAGAATGAATCGCATCATTTTAATACGATTTCTTTTGGGCCCGGTTCCGATATTCACAGATACCATCTTTTAGTCCGGACAGCACTGCATCGATGACGGTATCGGTTCGAATATTATTTATCATGGCTAATACCAAAATAGGGTAGACTTCTTGAGGTAGGAGAGGTTCCAATGCTTCGAAGGGATCTTCGGTGTCCAAAATATCATCCATTGATAAACCCAGATTGAGTTTTGATTGAAGGGTGTCCTGTAGAGAGAAAATGTAGTTTTTAATTTCCATCTGAGAAAACGCAGTCAAATCATCCGTTGTTGGTTGAGAATTATGGGTCATAATACGATGGAACTTAGGAGAGAAAGAACCATGAGTGGAACAGGAATTAGAGATTGAACTCCAATAGGTGCTCAGAGTAATTTCACTTCTTCTATGAGAAGCTCTCGGAACATTTTTCTCGGTATCTTAATCGCAATCATGTCGCCTGTGAATTCCCAGATTCAAAATAAAGGTGCAGTGGGTGCCGTTACGATTGACGGTAAAGTATGGAATCAAGTTGCCATGCGCCCAGTTATTCCTATTGGTAAGTGGGGTATCGCCCTTGATTTGGTCATTTATTTTGATGCCGAAGGCAATATCCATGCTGATGAATGGGATTTTTCTTCGGCCAATGGCATAAAGAATACACTAATTGATAAAATATATTATATCCGATATGGGTACCCAGGCGATCGTATATATGGAAAGATTGGTGCATTGGATCGGGTGAATTTAGGCTATGGGATTTTAGTCAGCGACTATGCCAATATGATGTTATATCCTCAGGTAAGAAAAACCGGACTCAATTTTGAATATAATTCTAAATCTATTAATATTGAAGGTTTCGTAAATGACTTCAAGGAAAATATAGGATTATTTGGTGGAAGGGTCGTGACGCGGAAAGTTATGGGATTGCCCATTGGATTTTCGGTAGTTATGGATCGGAATCAATACTTGGGAATGAAAGACAGTGATGGCGATGGGCGTCCAAATATTGTGGATGATTTTCCCAATGATAAAAATTGGTGGGTGGATACAGATGGGGACGGCATTGCGGATAATAATCCCGATGAATGGGATATTGATGGGGATGGAATTACGGATACCTTGGATAGCCGAATTCCAGGGTGGACCGGAGAAACGGTCATTTTGGATCAGGATATTCCTCGAAAAGGCAATCCACTTAATTTGAGTGAGGATTCGGATAATATAATGGCATTCGCTGTAGATATTGGATACCCCTTAGTTATGCAAGATAATTTCTCGATTTCTCTCTATGCCCAAATTGCCCAGATGATTGGGGAGACAGTCCACCCCGGGACCGGAGAAACGTTATCTCTCGGTACGGGATTAGTCCCCTTTGGAATCTCCTCCCGTTTTGGTCCTGCCCAATTTTATTTTGAATACCGCATTATACCCCAAGGACGATTTGAATTCAATTATTGGAATCGTATTTATGAAATTGAGCGAATCCGTTTTTCATCCGGGGAGAATAATCAAATTATTTTACAAACAAAAGAGTCCGGCTTGGGGCGGTTCGGGAAACAAAAAGGATATTTTGCGCGGATGGTTCTGAATGTGGGGCCCATGTTTCAAGTCGGTGCTGCCTATCATGATATGTTAGGAGAAATATGGTCTACGCCGGATGGAGAATTTATTGATGATAAAAATCAAACATTTTTAGCATCTTTGCGCTTAAAAAAGGCCATCAGTAAAATTCAGCATGCGCGCGCATTTTATCAGCAGAGAAATGTACCGAATCCGTTTAAATTCGATTATACAGAAAGCACCATCTTAGGCTATGAATTGGGCATTGCTCTGGGTCAGGGATTGGTGTTGAATTACACTTTTCGACGTTCTTTCCGTGATATGAATGGTGATGGGGAGATCAGCGGAGAGGGCGAAACAATTGATATTAGATCCATAGAAACTTCTTTTTCATTCTGAATCATATGAAAAGCCAAGACATACGAAATACATTTATCGATTATTTTAAAGACAAAGATCATCGCTTTGTCCACAGTTCACCCGTCGTGCCACTGGATGATCCTACGTTATTATTCACCAATGCAGGAATGAATCAATTTAAACCAATTTTTCTTGGAGAGAAAACACCGGATCACCCTCGCGCAGTGAATAGCCAAAAATGTATTCGCGTGAGCGGAAAACATAATGATTTGGAAGAAGTAGGTATTGATACGTTTCATCATACATTTTTTGAAATGCTGGGAAACTGGTCATTTGGTGATTATTATAAAGCGGAAGCAATTCAATGGGCATGGGAATTATTCACGGATGTATGGGGTTTGGATAAGAATAGACTGTGGGCCACGGTATACCACGAAGATGATGAAGCGTTTAAGCTTTGGCCGAAAGTAACCGATATTGATCCTTCTCGCGTATTAAAATGCGGTAAAATGGATAATTTTTGGGAAATGGGTGAAACAGGTCCGTGCGGTCCTTGTTCTGAAATTCATTACTACATCGGGGATGATCCTTCGAATCAAACTGCGGATGGTGTGAATGTTTCAGATCAATATTGGGAATTGTGGAATTTAGTTTTTATTCAAAATAATCGATTAAAAGACGGCAGTTTAGAAGATCTTCCTTCGACCCATGTTGATACAGGCGCTGGTTTTGAACGAATTGTTTCAGTATTACAGAATAAAAACAATAATTATGCCACAGATTTATTTATGCCCATCATTCTGGAAACAGAAAAATTGACGGGTCAATCGTTTAAAGATAATCCCGTACCATTTCAAGTGATTGCCGATCATATTCGTATGTTGAGCTTTTCCATTGCAGATGGGGGATTACCCGGTAACGAGGGGCGAGGATACGTATTACGGCGGATTTTACGACGTGCTGCACGTTTTGGTAGAATGTTGGACCAACACGAGCCATTCATATATAACCTGGTGGGTAGCCTCGGGGGTGTTATGGGAGAAATATTTCCGGAAGTCGTGGACAAACAATCTCATATTGAAAAAGTAATTCAGGCAGAGGAATCCTCTTTTAATGATACGCTTGACAGAGGAATTAATCATTTTGAAAAAGTTTTAAAAGGTGTTTCAGACAAAATTATTTCAGGTACGGAAGCATTCAAGTTATATGATACCTATGGGTTTCCATTAGATCTGACCCAACTCATGGCTCGGGAAAAGGGGCTTGAGGTTGACGAGAACGGTTTTGATGAAGAAATGGCTCAGCAGAAAAAACGTGCAAGAGCAGCTGGCAAATTCACAACCACCGCCAATGAATTGGAATGGGTGAATTCTTCTGAAGGTGAAGATTCAGTTTTTGTTGGGTACGACACCCTATTATCTCAATCCAACATCAGACGGTATGCCCTTGATCAGAACCAAATATTGCTTGTATTAGACCAAACACCTTTTTATGCTGAGTCTGGAGGGCAGATTGGTGATGTGGGGACGATTCAAGGTGATGATATTAAACTTGAGGTTCTGGATGTGACCAAGGCGGGGGATACATTTATACACATTTGTACTGGCACTATTGATATAAAAACCGATGGGAAGGTCCGATGCGAAGTGGATAATAGTCGCCGACAGAATATTAAAAAGAATCACACCGCCACACACTTGATGCACCGAGCGTTGAAAATGGTTTTAGGCGATCACGTCCATCAAGCCGGTTCTCTAGTTCATTCTGACTACCTTAGGTTTGACTTAACGCATTTTGAAAAATTGTCCACGGATCAAATAATAGACATTGAGAAAATAGTCAATGGTGAAATACAATCAAATACAGAGTTAGATGTCACAGTTAAAGCATTCGATGAAGCTAAAAAAGAAGGGGCGACCGCCATGTTTGGTGAAAAATATGGTGATGAAGTTCGAGTGGTCACTGTAGGGAAATTCTCAAAAGAACTATGTGGTGGCACCCATGTAAATCGCACTGGAAATATCGGATTATTTAAGATAACAGAGGAAACCTCCTTGGCATCCGGCGTACGTAGAATCGTGGCTGTTACGGGACCGAAAGCTGTTACCTTCATACAAGAGCAGGCAGACATGCTGCATGCCGTTCAATCTCAATTGAATTGTGGCTTTGATACTGTATCTGAAAGAGTAGACCATTTGTTGTCTCAGAAAAAAGAATTAGAAAAAGCATTAAAAAAGCAGAAGAAATCGGGGAGCACTTTTAATGCCAATGCATTGGTTGAGAAAGCAAATATTGTTGGAGATTATCAAATTGTGATAGAAATGACCGATGCATCATCCATGGATGAGCTAAAAAGTTTTGGTGATGCTCTATTGGATTCATTGAAAAGTGGCATCGGTGTTTTGGGTGCGGATGGAGAGAAACCAATGGTTGTGGTGGTGGTGAGCCCAGATTTAGTTAAAAGTGGTGTGAAAGCTGGCGTTTTGGCTAAAACAATCGGCGCTGAAATGGGCGGTGGTGGCGGCGGAAAACCCCACATTGCAACAGCCGGTGGTCAAGATTCGACTGCCTTAAAATCTGCTATGAATAATAGTTTAGAAATAATTAAAGAAGCATTTAGAGGATAGTTAATAAAATGCAGTATAAACAGGATGGGGATACCTACATTATTTATGTCCAACAGGATGAGAAAATAATGGAGACATTAACCCAATTTTGCCAAGATCATGGTATCGTGAATGGACAACTATCCGGGATTGGTGCCATCAAAGATATTGACTTGGGTGCCTACGATTTAAACAATAAAAAATATGTTCGAGAAACATTTGATGACATTTGGGAATTGACATCTTACCAGGGCAATATTTTACTGAAGGACGATGCACCATTTATTCATGCCCATATTACGATTGCGAGCCACAGTATGGATGTAAAAGGTGGCCATTTGTTTGAAGCAAAAGTGGGGGCTGTGGGTGAGTTTATTTTAAGAAAGATCGATACAGATGGTAAACGAGAATATGATCCAAACATCGGTCTATTTTGTATGGATTTCAACGATTAGGAGTTTATGATGGAAAGAATGGTCATTACGGATGCGCATGCACCCAACCCAATTGGATCCTACAATCAGGCGGTAATCGCCAATGGGTTTGTATTCACGGCAGGGCAGATTGCCATTGATCCTGACACAAATAAACTGATCGCGGGTGATTTTAAAGATCGGGTGGTACAAGTATTTAAAAATTTATCGGCCATTTTAGACCGGGCGGGGACCGATTTATCCAAGGTGGTTAAATTTACTGTTTTTTTGACGGATATGTCGGCCTACGATGACGTGAATGAAGTCTTCAATGAATATTTGAATGAAGATGATGCGCCGGCCCGATCTTTAGTCTCTGTCGCAGGATTACCTGCAGGCACAGATGTCGAAATTGAATGTATTGCTATATTGTAAATACTGAATGAGCTTCAAATTCCTCATACTTTTATTTTTGACCACGATTGTCATTGCTCAGGACGTGGATAGTTTAACGGCAAAAACACCTAAAATGGCAGTGAAAAGAGCCTTGATGTTTCCCGGTGGAGGTCAATTTTACAACAATCAACCGGTAAAGGGTGGACTCTTGATCGGTGTGGCTTTGGCCGCAGGATTCTTATATCTAGATAATGCCAATAAATACCAAAGTTATAATGGAAATAATGCAACGGAGAAAACATCGTATTTAAAGCTGAGAAACAAATATGGTTGGTGGATAGGGTTTGTCTATATTTATGGCCTTCTCGACGCTGTTGTTGAGGCACATTTGCATCCAATTCATGATATTATGAGTGAAGATTTAACACAATCTAAACAGGAAGGTAAAGAAGAATAATGAGTCAAAATCGCGAACAATGGGGGTCAAAGTTAGGATTTATTCTGGCGGCATCGGGCTCGGCAGTTGGTATTGGAAATATTTGGAAATATCCCTCAATGGCTGGCCAAAATGGTGGGGGAGCTTTTACATTAGTTTACTTGGCATGTATCTTCGTTGTGGGATTATCAATTGTAATTGCTGAATTTGTTATTGGGCGTAAAACACAATTAAGTCCTGTGGGCGCCTTTGAAAAACTGGCTCCGGGCACCAATTGGAAATGGGTGGGATATCTTGGCGTATCATCAGCTTTTGTGATTCTCTCTTTTTACGGCGTTGTGGGTGGGTGGATATTAAAATATATCATTGATTCGTTTTCTGGCGGTTTTGATGCGTTGGCGGGTAATCCTGAAGTAGCGGGAACCATGTTTAATGGATTTATCACCAGTGCATGGAATCCCGTAATTTACCAGGTTTTATTTATGATGCTTTGTATTGGCGTTATTATCAATGGCGTAAAGGGAGGGATCGAAAAATGGTCTCGAATAATGATGCCAATGATTATTGTTTTGCTTGGTGTTCTGGCTATTCGCGGGATGACACTCCCCGGCGGCATAGAAGGCCTTTCATTTTTGTTTAATCCACGTTTTGAAGACTTAACTGCATCAGCCATTGTGTTGGCGCTTGGTCATTCATT
The DNA here is from genome assembly GCA_018674655.1 of Fidelibacterota bacterium. Taxonomy (GTDB): domain Bacteria; phylum Fidelibacterota; class Marinisomatia; order Marinisomatales; family TCS55; genus TCS55. Next base: position 21,952 of record JABGZQ010000104.1, read on the forward strand.
TTTTACGGTGAGCCTTGGGATGGGGACCATGATCACATATGGTAGTTATATTGATAAAAAACAAAATTTATTGAACTCGGCCCTTTGGGTAATTTTCTTGGATACAGCCATCGCAATGCTGGCAGGTGTAGCGATTTTTACAACGGTTTTTGCCTTGGGCGCAAATCCAGCAGAGGGGCCCGGACTTATCTTCATTGTTTTGCCGACCGTATTTGCTCAAATGGCCGGTGGCGCTATTTGGAGTACCATGTTTTTTATTCTCCTTTTCATGGCAGCATTGACATCAGCAATATCAATACTTGAAGTGGTGACCGCTTATTTTATTGATCAAAAAGGATGGTCACGTAAAAAAGCAACAATCCAGTTTGGCGCTGTAATTACTGTGGTTGGTGCATTCTGTTCATTCTCTTTAGGTGGTGGCATCAATATAACTGAATTTCTGGGAATGCCATTTATGGATTTTATGGATTATCTATCCTCGAAATATATGCTGCCGATTGGTGGGATGCTTACAGCCATATTTGTCCTGAAAAAATGGGGTATCTCCAATTATTTGGCTGAGCTAAAAAATGGTATGGGTGAAAAGAACTTTCCTCCTCAATTAGTGAAAGCAATTCTCACCATTGCCGCAGCCATTGTGGCCTTTATCCTTTTCAATGAAGTATATGCCGAAATTTTCGGCAAAGCTCTTATCGGCTAAAGGATGCTGGCAGAGAAGTATTTTCCCCAGGGATCCGGGCGATATGGCCGTTTAGCTACCATTGTAGAAAAGATGGATGGCTTTGCTTCACTCAAACCGGAACGATGGTTCGGGATTTGGGCAATGGTCCTCGCCGGTGCAAATGTGTCTGCCCATGTAGAAGACCGGTGGCTTTATTGGGACTGGTCCTCATTATCGTATGTATTGTTAGTAATTTTTGCTTTTGCTGCCTATTGGGATAAACGGTTTCCAGTTTTTTCACAAAAGATCGATTCAGTAAAGTCAGGATTATGGATGTTTTTAATGGGGTTTATACTGTTTCTACTGGGCACTATTCAAAAAGGATTTAATGTGGATGTTTTGGTTTTTGGCCTTCCTTATTTCATTTTCTTTTTGATAGGACATATGACTTATAGCATCCCGATTCAGGTGAAAGATGACGGTGAGAACCATTCTCCCACTAAAGGTGAAATGGCACCTATGTTGGCTATTATAATTCTACTAACCAGTTTATCAGTTGTGGCTGGCGTCATCCATGATGACCCCATGATTTCAACCATCGCGGCTGTGTATAGCCCATTTCCAATAGTGGCTCTCATTTTTCCAGCGGCTGTGAGACATTTACAGCGCTGCCGATATTACGTGGTCTTTATCCCGGTTATGTTCCTGTCGGTCAGGTTTCCATGGTTTTTAATTCCAGTCCTGTCGCTGTTTTGGGTTTTAAGACATTATAATTATTTCCGTCATGGCGATGTGAAGCCATCTTCTAAAGTGGATTTACCCACTGGTCACAGTGATTAAAACGGCCCATTATTGATGGACCGCCCCACACTTCTAAAAACACTTCAATTAGATTCCTTTATTGCACTAGATTTTGAGACGACGGGTCTCCAACCGGAGGTTGATCGCGTTATCGAAGTGGCGGCCATTTTGTTTAAGAATGGGGAACCGATTGACCGTTATACTACATTGGTCAATCCCGGAATTCCCATTCCTGAACTAATAGAGGAAATTACCGGTATCACCAATAATATGGTTGCGGATGCCCCATCTGAAAGTAGTATTATAGATGAATTCTTTCAGTTTATCGGAGATATTCCCATCGTGGCACATAATACCCCATTTGATCTTGCTTATTTAGAAGCCATGGCCAATCGCCATGACAAGGAACTACCGGATCGGAAATATTATGATACACTTACTTTGTCACGAGGGATGTTATTCTTTCAGCCGGCTCATAATTTGAGTGCCGTTTCCGATTATTTTAGTTTATCCACGGAAGGAGCCCATCGAGCTGAATCGGACACAGAAAATTGTGGACAAATTTTTGTGGAACTTATTGAAGAAGCATCAAGCTATAGTCTGGATCTTATTTCCAGAATAGTAACCTTGCTCAAACCCTTTAAAGTTTATAACAAAGAGCTATTTATTAATTTGGCGAATGCGCTTACCCAAACGGGGGATTTAAAAAATGCGCTCACAGAGTCTAAAATTCAGAAACCAACCAATATCAATGTCTTTATTCATGAAGGAAAAAAAGACATTTCTAATCGGAATAGCACGGAAGTCTTTGGTCCAGATGGTAATTTAGATCAATCCTACGAAGCATACGAAGATCGTCCAAACCAAGCTTATTTCAGTCAATTTGTGGATGATATTCTGACCAGTCCCGGAGGGATTGGCATCGCGGAGGCGGGGACTGGATTGGGTAAAAGTATGGCCTATTTATTTCCTGCCATTAAGTATAACCTGACCCATCCGGATGACGGCCCGGTTATTGTTTCCTGCTATACCAAACACCTACAGGATCAATTGTTTAACAAGGATTTACCCCGACTAACCCATGCCATTGATTCATCTGTACAGGCGGTGGTGATGAAAGGGCGGAGCAATTACCTATGTAAGTCCCGATTGAACTGGCTTATTGGGGGCGCAGATAAAATGTTAAATGGGGAAGAAGCCATGTACCTGATTCCCCTCATGGTTTGGCTGGAATGGACCCAAACGGGAGATATGGATGAATGCCCAGGCTTTACCAATGGATTTACCTTTCGACTCATGGCGTTGGTTCAGAGCGAACCGGGATTTTGTACCTCACCCATTTGTGCACGTCACGGCGGATGCTTTTTTGGCCCATTGAGAAAATTGGTTTATCAAGCCAACTTGATTGTGGTGAACCATGCACTTTTACTGTCTGAAGGAAAAGCGCGAATGGATGCGGGAGAAGGGATGGGGTTTTTACCGGAACATCAATCCGTTATTATTGATGAAGCTCACAATATTCCCCAGGCCGCCCATCGGCAGTTTACGGCTGTGTTAGACCAACGTTCTTTGAAGTATTTTTTAGAACGTATAGACCCGGATCATTCCCATTCGGTTCGATGGAATAATCAACTCAAATCCTTGGGAGCACTCCATCCGCAATTTGAGGGTATGAGAAGGGACTTGGCTCGATCTGTTGAAAGTTGTCATGAATATGTGAAAGACTTCTTTGATCAAATGGCAGTAAATAGTCTGTATAAATTTGATTCCAATGCTAAATATTCCACCAAACTCATCATAGAAAATTTAACGGAAGAATTTGGTCCCTTATCTGCCGATTTAGAACGGATGAATCGGGGGCTTCACTCGGTACGGAATCAAGTACGTAAACTGCGGGAAGCATTGATGGATATTGATGAAACAAAGGAAGACTTCCTGGAACTCCATCAGTTATTTGATCGTGGTGAAAGTCTCATAACCGATTCCTTATTGCTTATTCAGGCATTGACCAGTAATCAGGATGACGACAATGTGTATTGGTATGAAGGTAATTTTAGAAATATAGGTGGTCGCACCCGATTGATACTCACCGTTCAGGCCGCCCCCATCGATTTGGCCAACGATTTGGCCAGCGGTTTATTTAAAGAGCTGAACCATTGTATTCTCACTAGTGCAACCATCCGAACTAGGGATTCCTTTGATTATTTCCTTCAGAGAACCGGATTGAATGGAGTAGAATTTGACGATGTACAGACCGCTGTTTTTGAGAGCCCATTTCATTATAGTGATCAAGTCACCTATTATCAGTATTCCGGGGGAGACGGACAGAAACCAGACGTATTGGCGCAAATGATATTGACCTGCCACAAGCGGTATAATAAACGGATGATGGTCCTGTTTACGTCCCGGGCCCAATTAGAAAATACATATCAAATGTTGCAGCGTCATTCGGATGGAAGAAATCTACCTATTTATGCCCAAAAGCGACAGGCGTCTCGAATGGGACTGGTACGAGGAATGCACCAATCACCCAACGGCATTTTGCTGGGGACCAATGCATTCTGGGAAGGGGTAGATCTCCCTGGTGATTTACTGGAAGTACTCATTATTGTAAAAATGCCCTTTGATGTGCCCACGGAACCATTGGTGAAAGCGTATGGGAATATGATTGAAACAGAGGGGGGAAATCGGTTTATGGATTATGCGCTACCGGAATCGGTAATCCGTTTTCGCCAGGGGTTTGGTCGGTTAATTCGTACCGCTTATGATGAAGGTATTTTTATAGTCATGGATGATCGAATTGTGAATAAACGGTACGGTCGCGCATTCAGTGAAGCCATCCCAGTAGATTATACCGTATTTAATCGGGTGGATACTTTGGTATAAGCTTTATCCAGAGAAATTGAATTCTTGAGTAAAATCTATTTGAGAATCTTCCCTAATAATTCCTTCAGTAATTTAGCCCCCACCAACGCGGTCATGCCATTGATATCCCTGTCAGGGTTGTATTCCACAATATCGCCGCCGACCACATTTCCATTTAATTGATAGATTATATTAATCACGTCTCGAGTGGATAGTCCACCCGGTTCAAGGTGGGATATGCCCGGCGCGAAGGCTGGGTCAAGTGCATCGATGTCAATTGAAATATATACGGGACCATCGAACTGTAGTAAAAGAGAAGAGTCAAAATTATTCATTTCAATTACTTCAACACCAAACCGTTTTACCTGTTCTTTTTGATGATCATTTAATGTGCGAATGCCCACTTGGACCAATCGATTCACCAAATCCTTTTCCATTATCCGTGCAAAAGGGGACGCGTGAGAATAAGGGTTATTTTCAAAGTTATCGTAAAGGTCGGGATGGGCGTCGATATGGAGAATGTTAAGATCAGGGTATGATTGACTGTATGCTTGAATGATTGGAAATGTGATAGAATGATCGCCACCAAGAGAGACGACTTTTTGGTTAAGATTTAATTCTTTGCTTACCACTTTTTGGATAGAATCCATGGCTGCTTTTCCGGCGGTGAGTTGTAAATTTCCAAAGTTCTTGACCTTGCCACTATCACCACAATTAAACCCATTCTCAGCATACATATTGGATGCATCCGAACGAAAGGCATCCAAAATAAGAGGCGGCGCTTTGGCTGACCCTCTTAAAAAAGAGGAATTCTCATCTAAGGGAATACCTATAATTGAAATCATTGAAGTGGTTTTAGTTCAATCCCCGTCGATCTAATAAGGGTTGAATATTCGGTTCAGCGCCTCGAAAATCTTTAAAGATTTTTAACGCATCTTTACTACCACCACGGGAAAGGAGTGTTTTCCGAAAATGATCACCATTTTCTCTTTTAAGACCGCCATTTTCTTTAAACCATTCTACTGTATCTGCATCCAATACTTCGCTCCAAATATAGGAATAATATCCGGCAGAATATCCACCAATAATATGGGAGAAATAAGTGCTGCGGTAACGGGGTGGAATTACGTCCATGGCCACGCCGGCTGTTTTAAGTGCATCTGCTTCAAAAGCGATAATCTCTTCGCCAGTGGGAACCTGATCCGGGGAAAGTTGATGCAAAGCTTGATCCAATAGAGACGCAGCCAAATATTCAGTGGTGGTAAATCCTTGATTAAACTTTTGAGTCGCCAATACTTTGTCTAAAAGTTCTTTTGGCATAGGCTTGCCGGTCTCATGGTGAACCGCATAGTTCTTTAGCACTTCGGGCCAAATGGCCCACATTTCATTGACTTGAGAAGGATATTCCACAAAATCTCTTGGGACAGAAGTTCCGGCGAAATAGGGGTAATTTACATCAGAAAACATGCCATGGAGAGTATGACCAAATTCATGAAACGTGGTAATCACTTCATCAAAAGACATGAGTGTGGGTTCACCTTTGGGTGGTTTTACCACATTCAAGTGGTTGGCGATGACCGGTTTATTTCCCTTTAGTTTGGATTGACTCACATAGGCATTCATCCACGCACCACCTCTCTTGGATGAGCGGGCATATCCATCAAATAAAAATAATGCCAGTGCAGATCCGTCTTCATTGAATACTTCAAAAACACGAACATCTTCTTGATAAACTGGCAGGTCAAACCGTTCCTTAAACGTGATGCCGAATAATTGAGTTGCTGCATAAAAGACACCATTTTGAAGTACGTTATCCATCTCAAAATAGGGTTTGAGTTGGGATGTATCAAAATTATAGCGATCCGCTCTGACTTTTTCCGTATAGAAATCCCAATCCCAAGAGGCGAGTTTAAAACTGCCGTCTTCTGCATCGATCATTTTTTGAAGGTCCGTTGCTTCCTTGTTCGCGTTGGATACTGCTTTTGGCGCAAGACTGCTAAGTCGTTCATTCACGGCTTTCGGCGTCTGGGCAGTTTGATTTTCCAGTGAATAGGCTGCGTGGTTGTCATATCCCATAAGTTGGGCTCTTTCCGCCCGGAGTTTAATGATGTTTGCCAAGACGTCTCTATTGTCATAATCACCACCTCGGCTACCGCGAGAAAGGGATGTTTTATGAATGCGTTCTCGCAAAGCACGATTCGTCAAAGAAGCAATAGGTGGCTGACCACTGGTATTTCGTAAGGTGAGGACATATTTACCGTCTAATTCACGAGATTTGGCTTCATTCGCAGCTGCTTCGATAGCCGCATCAGACAAGCCATCCAATTCATTTTTGAAATCCACTACAACAGCTAAGGCATTAACCTCTTTTAATACATTCTGACTAAATGTGGTTTGTAAAACGGCCATTTCACCATTAATCTTTTTAAGGGATTCTTTTTCCTCGTTTGATAAATTGGCACCGGATCGTATAAAATCAGTATAATACTTTTCAACCAACCGTTTTGATTCTGCGTCAAGTCCCAATTGATCTCGCTGCTCATATATAGTTTTAACCCGGTGGAATAGTTTTCCGTTGAGTAAAATTTGATCACTATGGGCCGATAACTTGGGGGCCATTTCACTTCGAATTTTTTCCATTTCATCGTTGGTATTGGCTGAGATGAGTGCAAAAAAGACCGTAGCCACGCGATCCAATAATGCGCCGGATTTCTCCATGGCAATTATGGTGTTTTCTAAAGTGGGTGAATCTGCCCGTTCTGCTATAGCATCAATTTCGGCCATATGATTCGTCATACCCTTTTCGAAAGCTGGCGCATAATGTTCATTTTTGATTATATCAAATTGGGGATATTTCATATACAATGTACTTTCCGTATAAAACGGATTTTGAGAATCGATTTTTTGATTTATCTGATTTGATGACTTATTGGTTGGCACTGTACAACCTCCAATAATAAAAATACATAATAGGAATCCTGTGTTTAGTTTGAATTTCATCATATGGTAACTCCTTTGTTAGAATCATATATTGATAAGAAAATACGGGGAAGTGACATGGGGGCAAAGAGAGAAAACCACTCACACTTAGAAAGATTCGAAAGTAGAATGATATTTTATAATGCCTTTTTCACCCAATAATATATCATCTTGAAGTTCTTTAATCATAAATACATCCTTGGGCACATCGTATTCTGACGTTATCCCAAATTGGATTGAAGGAGAGAACCCAAACCGAGGATAGTAATCTGGGTGGCCCAAAACAACCACAGCTTTTATGTTTAATTCTGCACACATTTTGAGGCCGACGTTCACCAATTTGGTTCCAACTCCAATTCGCTGATATTCCGGTTTTACCGCCATGGGACCCAAACCCATAATGGGTAATACCGGGTTGGTGAATAAAATGACAGGTGAAAAAATTATATGGCCAATGATTTTTGAATTATTCTCTTCATAAGACAGGTCTCTTCTGATTTAGACAAAAGTGAATCGTAAAAGTATGCGCTTAGAAATGATATAGTCGTTTTATTTATTTATTCCTTGAGATAATATTTTTTGTTTGTTTATAATCGTCAGAAATTAATTAATCTATAATTGCTGGGATACTGGTTTCAAATATAATATTATATATCGATAAAGCAGAAATATTACATCTTAGAATATGCAACATTTCATTTCACTCTCCTTGTTCACTATTTATAAAAAGTTATAACTTGCTCAATGGGTACAGTCCTTATATCTAATAAATCAATCCAATGGGGACAATTGTCGTCATTGTTAGATGGCCCCGTTCGCGTACGACTTTCCACTGACGCGAAACAATCCATTCGCCAATCCCATAAAACGCTTAGATCATTATTAGATAAAGGCCAACAAATCTATGGTGTAAATACCGGGTTTGGTCAATTAAGTACAGTTTCAATCACGCCAGATGATCGTCGAAAGCTTCAATTAAATTTGGTACGTTCACATGCCTGCGGGGTAGGGAAGCCCTTAGATTTGGGTGTTACGCGTATGACCATGTTTTTAAAATTAATGACATGGGCCAAAGGGTATAGTGGTATTCGCTTAGAACTGGCTCAGTTGTTGGTGGATATGCTCAATCACGATATTCTTCCAATCATTCCCCGAAAAGGATCTGTGGGTGCCTCAGGCGATTTGGCTCCATTGGCCCATTTGGCTCGCGCGTTAATCGGAGAAGGGGATGTACACTTTCAAGATCGTATAATGCCTGCCATGCTCGCATTAAAAGAAGCCAACCTCACCCCAGTTGTATTGGAAGCCAAAGAAGGATTAAGTTTAATAAACGGAACACAAGTCTCCACTTCATTGGCCATTCGAGCTTTAGCTGAATCTAAAAAATTAATTAAAACAGCCGATATCTCCGGCGCGTTATCTACAGAAGCCAGTTTGTCTACGCGAATTGTTTTTTCTCCTAAAATTCATCAATTAAAAAAACATGCAGGCCAATCTCGATCTGCGGCAAATGTGTTTAAAATGTTAAAAGGGAGTGAAATTGTTCTATCCCACGATGATTGTGGTCGAATTCAAGATCCGTATTGTGTCCGTTGTATACCTCATGTACATGGTGCAAGTCGTGATGTATATAATGGAGTGGAGAAAATTATCAATGCTGAAGTGAATTCTGTGTCGGATAATCCGTTGGTGTTTCCAAATGGTGACGTTATGAATTCGGGTCATTTTCATGCAGAGCCAGTGGCCCAGGCTTTGGATAACTTATCCATTGCCATGTCAGAAATTGGTGCCATTGCCGAGCGTCGCATTAATTATTTCATGAAAGGAATTGGCGATAGAATTCCCATGTTTGGTGCTATTAATCCGGGTTTAGAATCCGGTTTCATGTTAGCGCAAGTGACGGCTGCGGCATTGATTTCTGAAAATAAAACATTGGCCCATCCTGCCAGTGTGGACTCTATTTCGACCTCAGCAGGACAGGAAGATTTCGTCAGTATGGCGCCGTGGGCTGGGCGAAAATGTCTACGGATTATTGACAATGTTAGAACAGTGCTCGCCGTTGAAATTTTGGTTGCTGGAAATATAAATTATCGGTTTCATAAAAAATTAGCATCGGGTGATGGATTAATTCCGGTCATGAATCTGTTGAGGCGCCATCATACCTTAACCCAAAAAGATCATCCTTTGTCAGATGATTTCAAAATAGTGAATCAACTTATTCAATCAGGAAAAATAATTGATCGTGTAAACCAGCGAATCAAATTATTTTAATATTATGAAAAACAGACCTCCATTCGCGCCAGCACTTACTTTTGACGACGTGCTTCTTGTACCACAAAAATCTCACGTATTACCCAGAGAAGTCAATTTGCAGACACGTCTCACAAGGACGATCTCTATGAATATTCCTCTTTTGTCTGCAGCCATGGATACCGTTACAGAAAGTGAAATGGCCGTTGCGTTAGCCCGAGAGGGTGGCATTGGGATTATCCATAAAAATTTATCTATAGGCGAACAGGTAAAAATGGTTGACCGTGTAAAACGTTCCGAAAGTGGTATGATATTGGACCCGGTTACGTTATCGGTAGATAAGACGATACGGGAAGCAAAAAAGGCTATGGCTAATTATCACATCAGCGGGTTGCCCGTATTAGATGATGATAAACTTGTGGGAATAATTACCAATCGAGATATCCGTTTTGAAACGGATGATAATTTATCCGTTCGCGATCGAATGACGAAGGAAAATTTAGTAACAGTCCCAGTGGGTACGACATTGGAGGAAGCAAAAAAAGTGCTTCAAGAGCATCGAATCGAAAAATTATTGGTCGTGGATGAGGATGATAGTTTGGCTGGGTTAATTACGGTTAAGGATATACAGAAAAAAGAAGATTTTCCTTATGCCTGCAAAGATGGGGGCGGTCGATTAAGAGTTGGGGCGGCTATTGGTGTTAGTCATGATGCAGATGAACGGGCTCAATCTTTGGCACTCGCGGGTGTAGATGTGATTGTAATTGATACGGCTCATGGTCATTCAGCTGGCGTATTGAATTCCATTAAAAGCATTAAAAAATCTTTAGGTGACGTTCAAGTGATTGCTGGGAATGTGGCCACAGGCGATGGCGCTAAAGCATTAATTGATGCAGGGGTTGACTGTGTAAAGGTGGGTATCGGTGCTGGTGCCAGTTGTACCACACGAATTATCGCCGGTGTGGGTGTACCTCAACTTACCGCGATAATGAATTGTGTGGATGAGGCACAAAAACATAATATCCCTGTTGTCGCGGATGGTGGATTACGTTATAGCGGTGATATATCTAAAGCAATTGCTGCTGGGGCAGAAGTGGTAATGCTTGGTAGTATTTTAGCCGGAATGGATGAAAGTCCTGGTGAGTCCATTTTATATGAAGGACGTCAGTATAAATCTTATAGAGGAATGGGGTCTCTCGGTGCCATGCAGGAGGGTAGTGGTGATCGATATTTTCAGGAAGGGGCCGAAGCAACAAAATTGGTTCCGGAAGGCATAGAAGGGATGGTCCCATATCGTGGGTCCGTTCGGAATACGATCCACCAACTTATGGGTGGTTTAAGATCTTCTATGGGTTACTGTGGCGCAGGGGATATCAAAGATTTTCATGACAAAGCGGAATTCATTCAAACCACATCTGCCGGTGTCAAAGAGAGTCATCCTCATGAAGTAAAAATAATGAAGGAAGCGCCAAACTATCAAGTGTCTGATAGTTAATATATATTATTCTTTACCTATAAATGTTTGGTGATTGTCACCATAAGTAATATAATGATAATGGAGATTTACTTGAATTCAATTTCAGGAAACAAAAAAACCCCGCAAAAAGCGAGGTTTTATTAATTTGGTACAAAGCTGACTCTTACACTATGCAGATAAAGAATTTATATGCCGAGTAATCTGTGATTTACGGCGGGCAGCTGTATTTTTCTTTAACAGGCCTTTGCTCGCCATTTTATCAATTGTGCTTACGGCCTTTGTATAATGTCCTTTGGCTTCACTGGCTTCCGTGGATTGCAGTACACGTTTTATAGCTGTTTTTAAGTCTGATATTTTTGCCACGTTTAATTCATGGCGTTTTTTATCTTGTCGTTCTCTTTTTATTTGTTGTGGATGTCTATCCATTGGTTCCTCAAATATTAATTAAAATTTCGGAGGCGAAGTTATCTCGTAAATACCCACTCTACCAAAAGAAATAATGGGTTGAATCGCGATATTTGTAATTGGTAATATTACTTCAAGTTCCTTAAACTCTTCCTGTGCAGCATCGAAGGGCGCATCGATATTATAAACAATTTGCTTTTTAGTGAATCCGGCATGGGTCAACATATTTACACAATTTCCCATCACTTCTAATTTTTGTGACATCCGTCACAAAAATTTTATTCCAACCATCGTAATTTTACCTTTTCCATCTATCCTATTTTAGATTGTATTTTCCTCTATGAGTAAAACCGATCATCTACGCAATGTTCCTATATTTACAGACCTCTCAGATTCTGATTTAACAAAGATCTCCACCAAAATGGTTTCTCGAGAATACGAAAAAGGACAAATTATTCTGTTAGAGGAAAGTATGGGAGAAACATTTTTTATTATCACAAGAGGTACCGTGAAAGTCACCCGGTTGAGTGACGATGGAAGGGAAGTAATCCTAGCCATGTTAGGGGAAAGTGACTTTTTTGGCGAAATGTCTTTATTGGATGGCGAAGGTCGGTCGGCAAATATTGTTGCGAACGAGAATGCAGAAGTCATGACTTTATCCAGACGAGATTTTCTCGAGTGTTTAGAATCATATCCAAAAATTGCAATTGCACTATTAGAAGAACTGGCGGTTCGACTGCGAAAAAGCGACCAGCAAATTGAAAGTCTGTCCTTGAGCGATTCTGAACAGCGTATCGGAATTACACTTATACGATTAGCCGAAGAACGGGGTACTATTAAACGTGGGAATGTCATCGTTCACAACTTGCCGTTTCAACAAGATATTGCGAATATGGCGGGTACATCCAGAGAAACAGTTTCACGGACCTTAAAATTACTAGAAGACAAAAAATTGGTCAAACGGGATGGAAGCGATATTACAATCTATAATTTTAGTGCTTTCCAAGAATCTTTCTCATAAAATAAACTATACAAAATGATCATGGACTCCGATACGCTGGATCGCATTCGGTCGAACGATCATCGTGCCCTTTCAAGAGTAATCAGCCAAATTGAAAATAACGGTGATATTCCCGATGCTTTTTTTAAGCACCTTCATGGTACTGAAAATGAGGCATTAAGAATTGGAATTACAGGTCCCCCTGGTGCAGGAAAAAGTACTTTGACCAATTTACTCATTCAGCAATTTATTGACGATGGAAAAAGTGTAGGCGTTGTGGCTGTCGATCCAACCAGTCCATTTACCGGTGGTGCCCTGTTAGGTGATCGTGTACGGATGAATAATTATATGTGGGACAATAATGTATTTATCCGAAGTATGGGATCTCAGGGTGATTTGGGTGGATTAGCGAGAAAAACGCAGGATGTTGGGGATGTTCTCTCCGCAAGTGGCAAAGATGTGATTATTATAGAAACGGTGGGTGTGGGGCAAGGAGAGCATGATATAGCCAAAGCCGTTGATTTAACTTTGGTCGTTCTGGTGCCTGAATCCGGTGATGAAATTCAACTTATGAAAGCAGGCCTTATTGAAATAGGTGATATATTTTCTATTAATAAATCGGATCGAGAAGGATCCAATCGATTGGCTCAAAACTTAAAAACGATACTTCATACATTTTCAAAAAAGGGAAAATTGGAGCCACCGGTTTTTAATACAGCTGCCGATCGAAATGATGGTGTAGATGAACTCTATAAAGCAATGGTCCAATTAACCCATGTTATGAAAAATAATGGGGTAATGACCCAGAAGCAGTTGGCCAGACATAAAAACAGAGTTCATCATTTAATTCAGGATAGACTCTTAAAAAAGTTTTGGACGCAGAAAAAATTAGCAGAATTGGAATTGTCCATCAATAGTTTAGAATCCACTCAATCCTCACCTCACGAAGTGGCGAGTTATTTATTGAAGGAAGCCCATGGCTAAAGGACCAAACACGATGCCATTTTTAGATCATTTAGAAGAATTACGCTGGCGGCTTGTCAAGTCTTTGGGTTCAATTTTATTGGGGGCTGCAATTACCTTTTTCTTTATTGATTCCCTTATAGACCTCCTTATCAGGCCCACACGAAATTTATCGACACCAATGGATTTACAGGTGTTGAAAGTGCAAGGCATGTTTATGATAAAGTGGGGAATCGCTATGATCGGTGGTGTGGTTCTCGCTATTCCTGTTTTAACATATCAGTTATGGAAATTTATTGCCCCGGGTCTCTATTTAAATGAAAAGAAATATGCAGTTCCTTTAATTGTCTTTACCTATTTATCATTTCTAATTGGATTGATATTCGCATACATGGTTATGATTCCTTTCTCTCTAGAGTTTTTTACTTCAGTGGGGATGACGGAAATTGACAATAATTTTTCCATTAATTATTATTTTAATTTCATCACTTGGCTAATGATTGGAAGTGGTTTCATTTTTGAACTACCCGTTTTGGTGTTCATTTTATCTGTTATCGGTTTATTAACGCCGGCTTTCATGAGCCATTACCGACGTCATGCCTTTGTCGTTATTTTAGTTTTAAGTGCTTTTATAACACCACCCGATCCCGTCAGTCTCATTTTAATGTCCATCCCTTTATTGGGTTTATACGAATTGAGTATTGGTGTGAGTTGGCTGGTAAATCGAAAAAAATCTGGGTAATTTCCACCTGTGAAACAAGAACTTAAAACACTAAAAATCATCACTAAGCCCATATTCGAGGATATTAAACTATTTGAAGAGGAATTTCGAAATGCGCTTCGTTCAGAAGTTCGGTTAATCAATCTCGTTGGAAAATATATTATTCGCCATAAAGGGAAGCATATTCGGCCGGTTTTAACCATTTTGGCTTCTCGAGTTTGTAGCCAACCTACGGTGAATAGCTATCGCGCGGCAGCCATGATTGAATTACTTCACTTGGCCACGCTCATCCACGATGATGTAGTAGACGAGGCAGAAAAACGCCGTGGATTTCCTTCAATTAATCGAATATGGAAGAATAAAATAGCCGTACTTATGGGCGATTTTATTTTAAGCAAAACACTGATCAATATGGTGGGCCTTAAAGATTTTGCTGCATTACAGCTTATTGCAGATACAGCGGAAAAACTGGCAGCAGGGGAAATCCTACAAGTCGAAAAAGCATTAACAAGATCAATGACAGAGGATGTCTATTATGATATGATTTATCAAAAAACAGCATCACTTATGTCCACCAGTTGTGAATTGGGTGCCATTACATCTACGGGTAAAGACAAAGATCGAAAAGCCATGGTTACATACGGTACAAAATTTGGTATGGCCTTTCAACTGAAGGATGATTTATTTGATTTATTGGGTAGCGAGAATCAAACTGGGAAGGATATAGGTGCAGACGTGAAACGAAATATGATGACCTTGCCCTTAATCCACTCTTATGAAAACCTTTCAAAAGCTGAAACACGTCAAGTTAAAAAAATATTAGGTCTTAAAAAGAAAACAAATGCCGACTTGAATGATATAAAAACAATTGTAGACGGCGCTGGTGGATTTAATTATGCGGAACAAAAAATTGAGGAATTTAATCACCAGGCATTGGATGCCATTTCACCATATCCGGATTCGCCCTATAAACAATCCATGGTGGATTTGATTAGTTTTAACGCTCAGCGTACAGGGTAACCGTCATGTCTGACCCACGGACCATTCTGGTCCTTAGATTTAGCTCAATCGGAGATATTGTTCATACAACATCAGTAATCGGTACTTTAAAAAAGTATTTACCCAAATCGAAAATTGATTTTATGACGTTATCTAAATTCGCGCCCCTCTTGGAAGGGCATCCATTTATCAATAAAATTCACGCTGTTGACATTGATGGTGGATATAGACAATTACGTCAAACTGGATTTGAAATGGAAATGATGAATTATGATTTGGCCATAGACCTTCATAGTACAACTCGATCTCAAATTATACGTCGTGGATTTATTTCAACAAAACATGTACATATCAAAAAACCACGCTGGAACCGGTTTAAATTATTTGCCTTTCATAAAAATGACTTCTCTAAAAAATTTACAGTCCGAACTTGGCTCCATGAGCCAATAATAGAATTACTACCTGAAAACTTTAATATTGAGCCTTCCAAATTACTTGTTTCGCAAGCTGAAAAAAACGGCGTACTGGAATTATTAGCCAATGCCGGCTTGCATGGAAAATATTTTGTAGTCACGCCTGGTGCAGCATGGGCGCAAAAGCGATGGAAAGCTGAGCAATATGCGCAAGTTATTGACCAATGTGCAACGTTGTACAATACGCAAGCCGTTCTGATTGGGGGTAATGGAGATGATATTTGTACCATGATTAAAAATCATGCAGATTCCAAGGTGGTTGATTACCATGGAAAAACAAATTTACGTGAATCGTTGGCTATTGTCAGTCAAGCTGAATTTGTTCTTGGTAGTGATACGGGATTTCTCCATGCAGGCGAAGCATTGGATATCCCTGTGGTTACCTTATTGGGGCCAACAGGAAGAGAAACAGGGGCGGGTGTATTTTTAGATGATTCTCAAGTGGTCGAAAAACAAGATTTATGGTGTAGGCCCTGCTCTCAAAATGGGAGTTTTCCTTGCTATCGAAAAGAACAGTTCTGTATGAATGGGATTGAAGCAGATCAGGTTTTAACCGCTATTTATAGTCTTGGGATATCATGATATTTTGGAAAATTATATATAATATTATTCTATTCCCATCAATCCTGATATTTGGAATTGTGGGGTCCATATTTAATTCAAAGCTTAGAAATGGCATGTTCGGGCGTTTACAAACATTTGGAACATTAAAATCATTTATGGATCGGATTGGACCGGGGAAAACTATTTATTGGTTTCATGCAGCTTCTCATGGTGAATTTGAGCAGGTAAAACCCGTTTTGGCTGGGTTAAAAGAAGTGGAACCTCATTCATTGGCCATTGTGAGTTTTTTCTCCCCATCTGGGTTTAAAAATGTCAATGATAAACATATTGATTGTAAAGTGTATTTGCCAATTGATTTACCCTGGGTCGTACATAAATGTTTTAAAATTGTTCAACCAAAGAAGCTCATTCTCGCTGCCTATGATGTTTGGCCTAATTTAATTTGGACGGCGAAATCTATGGAAATCCACTCTGCATTATTCGCCGCAAGATTTTCAGAGAATACCACAAAGTTATATCCCGGTGTACGAAACTTTTATCGAAATGTATATGGATGTTTTTCCGCTATTTATACTATTTCTACTCAAGATCATGAACGGTTACTACACATTCTTTATCCCACAGGTCAACCGATTGTACGTGTTTTGGGAAATCCCAGATATGACCAAGTAAAACAGAAATCCGATAAATTTACAGCGGAAAGAACAGAATCAGTATTATTACGTCCAAAACGTCTATTAATGGGTAGCATTCATGCCGAAGATGAGCAAGTAATAGCGAGCTCTACTGTAAGCCTTTTGAATGATATTAAAGATTTATTACTTATATGGGTACCCCACGAACCGACAGAAAGAAATGTGGCGGCAGCTGAATCGTTTTTTCAAAGCCATAACTTTACTACGGCCAGATTGGGATATAAAAACCCAAATCAATTGGACGCCCGAGTTATTATTGTAGATACCATTGGGCGGTTGTCTCAATTATATTGGGATGGTCAGATTGCTTATATTGGTGGTGGATTTTCAACTGGTGTGCATAATGTTATGGAACCAGCCATTGCACGACTTCCTGTATTCTTTGGTCCGAAATATATGAATTTTATTGAAGCAGAAGAATTAATCGCCGATGGTGGTGGATTCTCAATTGATTCGGGAACGGATTTCTATATTGGCATTAAACAGTTATTTGAAGATCGTAATGGTTTTCTAAAAGCAAGTTATGCTGCTACGAATGTGATCCATCGAAATTTGGGTTCAGCAACAAGGGTTGTGCGTAATTTGATTCATGACTGATTCAATCTCCTTTAAACTGAATTTTCAAAAATTTAACCATTCTGCAGTCCATTCTTTTTCAGAGGGCCTTCATGTTATTTATGGAGAAAGTGGCAGTGGTAAAACCCAATTTATTCGCGGTTTAACTGGGTTCAAATCTGATGGAGAACCGAACTTTACCTTTAATGATATTGGTATTCCGAATGCTATTCAAATTGTATTTCAAAACCCTGAAAACCAGATTTTATCCCATACGCTTGAATCTGAATTGGCCTTTGCCCCAGAAAATCAATTTTCCGATACCAAAATTCTTCAGCAAAAACTCGGGGCGTTGAAAAATGAATTGCCCATGATACATGATTGGCATCGCCATCCAGCAACATTGAGTGGCGGTGAAATGGAGATGTTAAACCTTGTGACCGCTTTCAGTACCGATCCGGATGCCATATTTATTGATGATGGACTTTCATTCCTAAATGAAAATTCAAAGCACGAGTGGATAAAATGGATGCGGAAGAAAATATCAGATAAACAGACTGTATTGTGGTTTACATCTGATCCTGCTGATTTATTATATGGTGACACCCAATGGGAATTGAGCCTGTCTGGGTTGAAAACTGTGGATCAAGATTTCGGTAAAATTGATTACAACTATACTCACCCACCAGGGAAATTGACTTTATCGTTTAACGAGGTTGCATTTTCTTACAAGGGCAGTAAGACGCCCACTTTAGATTGTAGTTCATGGACTATTGATTGTGCCCGTTCCATTGGGTTGATTGGGAAAAACGGAAGTGGGAAAACTACAATTTCAAAAATAATTAGTGGCGTAATGGATCCAGACCAAGGGAATATTGATTTATTATTGGATGGCAAAGCGCCCCGAGTCGCTGCATTGGATCAATTCCCCGAACGAATGTTAGGCCCTGACACGTTGGGATCTCTCATGACAGAATTAATTGTGAATCAAAAAATGAATCCAAGATTGGTGAATCAATGTATTAACCGTCTTCATTCATATCAAATAAATTGGGATTTAATGAAAGATCAATCTGCATTGGACATCCCATGGTCAAACTTGCGAATGGCATTGATTATTATCCTAGCCCATTGCGATTTTGATGTCTTAATATTAGATGAACCAACCTTTGGACTTGGTTCGAATCAAAAGCTAATTTTGAGTCGCTTTTTTACGGAGATGTTAACCCATAAACATTTGATTCTTATCTCTCATGATAAACAGTTTGTATCGGCGCATTGCGATTTTGTTTATGATTTAGATACTTTATCTGTTATGGAAAATAATTATATACTAAAACATGTCAAATAAACCAAAAATCACAGATCCCACCCGCATTCTAACTGTGGCCAATATGATAAGCCTGGGCCGGGCACTATTGGCTGTTCCCATCATTTATACCTTACGAGATCCAGCCATGGGTACCATTACATTTTTATTGGTGGTCTTGGCAGTGTTGTCGGATACCTTAGATGGTTGGTTCGCTCGTAAAGCCAATGAGGTTACCCATTTTGGGAAATGGTTAGATCCCATCGCCGACTTCGCCTGTATTATATCTGTGGTAGGTTACTTAACTCTCGTGGGTCGTTTCCCGGGGTGGTTTTTTATTTTTTATATTGTTCGGTATGTGGTAATTGCCCTTCCGGCTATTTACCTATTGAATCATAGTCATTTTATTTTGAGTGCCAACTGGTGGGGTAAGTGGGCCGCAGGTATCACTGCTCTGGCATTGATGGTACATATTTGGCCATGGCAAGCGTTCCCTTGGATGCAAGAGGTGACTATTAATATTGCTGTTATTTTACTTTCGATTAGTTGGTTGAAATATATCAAAACCTTCTACACCGCATTAAAAGAGATATAATCCATGGCCTTCATGGGGAAAATATTCCAAGCTTTACGGCGTACGCGAGCCACGGTTGCGGATGCATTTGATACGGTGGTGCAACGAAAGGTGAGTGTGGAATCTTTAGAGGACTTGGAAGATACATTAATTTCTACAGATATGGGAATCGATACGGTTGAAGCTATTCTCGGTGTTGTAGAGAAAAATCGAAAAGAGGGATTTCTATCGAAAGTAGAGGATTATCTTGTATCTGCTTTACCAGAAAGCAAAGCCATACAACAAGATAAAAATTCACCCATTGCTTTACTGGTCGTGGGCGTCAATGGGACGGGTAAAACAACCTCTGCAGCTAAATTGGCTCACTATTATAAATCAATGGGAAAAAAGGTTCTACTGGTTGCGGCAGATACGTATCGTGCAGCTGCTGTTGAGCAACTCAAGACTTGGGCGAATCGGCTTGACGTGAATATTGTGTGTAACACGCAATCTCAACAGCCATCTGCCATATTATTTGATGGATTAAATGCAGCAAAATCTCAAGGAACAGATATCGTCATTGTTGATACAGCAGGACGACTTCATACATATAAAAACCTTATGATAGAATTGGAAAAAATGTATCGTGTGATAGAGTCCAGGTTTCCGGAATTTAAAATTCATTCGCTAATAACATTGGATGCCAGCTTGGGGCAAAATTCATTAATACAGGCTAGAGAATTTTCAAATACAGTTCAAGTGGATGGTGCCATGCTTACTAAAATGGATGGGACGGCCAAAGGGGGTATTGTTTTTCCATTATTCAAAGAATTAAAAATTCCTGTAAAATTTATTGGTGTGGGCGAAGATATGGACGATTTAATCGTATTTAATCGAAATGAATATGTCCAGGGATTGCTCGGGACAACCGACGTAATATGAGTAACCCACAACGAAAATTAAACATGATCAGTCTTGGTTGTGCTAAAGCTTTGGTGGATTCTGAATTGCTTTTGGGTGGATTGGGAAAAGACGAATTTAAATTAACCCAAGAAGCAGAAGAAGCGGACACAATTGTTGTGAATACGTGCGGATTTTTGGATATTGCCAGAGAAGAATCGATTGAAACGATTTTACAGGCAGCGGAGCTAAAAAAATCTGGCCAATTGAAACAATTGGTAGTGATGGGATGTCTTTCTGAACGATACCCTGAAGAATTGGCGAAAGAAATTCCGGAGGTAGATCGATATTTTGGCAGTAATAACCTTAAAGAAGTAATGTCTTTTTTAACGGGAAAAGATTATTCAAAAGACGATCCATTATTCTACCGATCTTTATTAACTCCCAGTCATTATGCCTACCTGAAAATTGCAGAAGGATGTGATAATGGATGTTCTTTCTGCAGTATTCCCATCATGCGGGGGCTTCAAAAAAGTCGATCCATTGATTCTATTATGTGGGAAGCCAAAAAGTTAGTGGATCAAGGTATAAAAGAAATGCTGGTTATTGCTCAAGATTCAACCAGTTATGGCTGGGATTTGAGTCCAAAGGTATATCTGAGTGATTTAATCAAAGAATTGGATACATTGGACATTGATTGGATTCGTCTCCATTATGCCCATCCTGCCCATTTATCGCGACGGATCATTGATGCCATGGCTAACGCAAAGAATGTTTGTCGTTATTTAGATATGCCCATTCAACATGGATCAGATAAAATATTAAAGTCCATGCGGCGGGGGCTGGGGCAGGATGGCATTCGTAAAAGA
Organism: Fidelibacterota bacterium; assembly: GCA_018674655.1. GTDB lineage: Bacteria > Fidelibacterota > Marinisomatia > Marinisomatales > TCS55 > TCS55. The sequence goes on from JABGZQ010000104.1 coordinate 42,991, forward strand.
GTGAATCAATTTAGAGATGCCATGCCTGATATTCGCATCCGAACCACGTTAATTGTGGGCTATCCGGGAGAGACAGAAAATAATTTTAAGCAACTTTACGATTTTGTTGAAGAAATGGCATTTGATCGATTGGGTGTTTTTACCTATTCAGAAGAAGAAGGTACATTGGCCGAAGCCTTAGAAGATGATATCCCCTTTGACCTAAAAAATGAACGAAAAGCTGAAATTATGGATTTACAAGCCAATATCAGTTCAGAGAAAAATAATGCAATGATTGGTAAGGCATTAAAAGTTTTAGTAGATAAAAGTGGCGATAGTGTTTCAGTAGGACGGACGGAATATGATTCCCCGGAGATTGATAATATTGTTCATATTAAAGCATCGGTCCCTAAAGGGGAATTTGTACAGGTGAAAATAGATTCTGCTAATGAATATGAATTAATTGGCCGGCCAATTAATCATTGAAAATAGATACATGGTTTTTCATACGTTTTCCAATTGATTTATAAGCCTTCGACCGCGAGACCGCATGGCACCACTACCTGTTTCGGATAGGTCTTTTATTATAGGATAGATTTCATTTTTTAATTGATCATCATTGTCGGCTATATCCACCATCGCCTGCATGGAGAATGTGACCAAAATTCGACTTTTATTATTTAAATATGAAACGAATGTTTTTATTAATTGGTGCTTTTCATTTTTCGATAAAATTAACCGGGGAATAATTTGGGCTAAATGCCATAAAACTTCTTGCTGATTTGAATAATCTAATAGGTCTATTAAGACCCTTTTATGTGGGGTTAGCCATTGAGGGTGGACAAAAGTTAGTTTCTCAACCGCATCGCTTGATCGCATGGCAATGAGTTCATTGTTGTGGTGCATTCCTTTGATCAAAGTTGAAAATAAGGACGGATTATTCTGGACAGCGTCAATTGCTTCTTTCACGCCTAAAACCATCCGTTTGTCGCCATGAGAAAGAGATTTTAATAAGGTATGCAATCTATTGGTAAATGGTATAGACCACGGTAGGTAAATCTCGATTCCATGGATTATTAAATGTTTTTTCTACTACCATGTCATTGCGATCAGCTATCATTCGGGATGGCCAATGATCGGCCGCCATATAAGAGAAAAGTTTTTTTAATCCCATGGTGCGAAATCCATATTCTTTTACGGCTTTGGCCGCTTCGGTTGCATAGCCATTTTCCCAATATTTATTACTTTATAATGGTTATATATCATTTTTGACCATAGAATGCTTTAATCTCAAACGCATATTTTTTCATCAGATTATTAGGTATTGGAAGCAGGAGATTGTATTGTGCAATTTTCCACTGTGTACCCACCATTTTTAACACACCTGTTCCTCTGAATTCGCCATAGCCCTTATTAGTTAGGATTTCATCGAACCAAGCGGTTTTATCATCATTAGAAAAGTATATATTTCGTTCCTTCATGAAATAGGTCCACCCAGTACCTGAAGACATTCGGTCAGTTGCATAATTGCTAAATTCAACTTTGGGCCAACGTTCACTGATATCCGTACCAAAAAAAACCGCATCATCAGCAAAAAGATCAATATACTTTTTTGCATTTGCTTCAGCAGCGTATAAATGTAGCTTATCCAATACCTTCTCTACGTCCTTAGTCGATTTGATATTTTGAGTGAAAGCTATATTGGAAAAAATTAATAATACCATAATTTTTTTCATTGAATATCCTTTCTAATTATTTTTTATATTACTCAGATAAAAAGTGAATTCATCATCTACTATTTCAAAATCCCAATCCACAGATATGAGTGTTGGGTTTCCATAAGTTTTGTCATATTCAAGTTTAAATTCGGCTGCTTCTTCTATGATGGTTTTGGACAAATCAAATAATGAATTGATGGTATGCCAATCACTGATTTGTAATGTCTGAGGTAGTTCCCCATCATCTGTGAATAGAACAGAAATGACCGAATTATTATTCACAGTCACACTGACTTCTCGCATCCATTCGTCTATACAGTAGCAACTGGCTCTAAAATTATATATATAATGGTTCATATTCATTGATTCCCATTTATTCCAATTCTTTTGCCATGTAATCAGATCGGAATCCGGTTCATTATCACAACTAAGGAGTAAAAGGAATAAGAGAATGGAAAAAAATATTTTCATAGATCTAATCAATGATAGCTTGATAAATGAGAGACCTCAACTTCTGTTGATCATCGATATTATTTGCTGGAATTAATTGGGTAAAATATACAACAACTAAATCTTCCTTTGGATCTACCCAATATGTGGAATGATATGCACCACCCCAACCAAATTCACCTTCGGAACCCAAAGTGCCACGTTTTCCCAAATCTTTTACGATTGAAAATCCCAGCCCAAATCCAACGCCATTTGTCCATGGGAATTCAATTGATCCCAAATGATCAACCGTCATGAGTTCGACAGATTTTCGACTGAGTATTCGTTGTTTATTGAAGGTACCGCCATTGAGCATCATTTGGAGAAATATGGCATAATCTTCTGCAGTGGAAAGCAACCCAGCTCCCCCTGAAAAACTTTTTCGGGGCCCGTTTATGTAATGTCCCTGACCGATCATTCCGGCCCCAATTCTTTTTCCTGGATTTGGGGAGAGAGCAATACCATTCTCCGTCGATGAATATACAGTAGAAAGGCGATGATGTTTATTCACCGGTAAATAAAAATGAGTGTCAGTCATTTCAAGTGGATTGAAGATTTCCTTTTGAAGGAATTTATCCAGCGGTTGGCCTGATACCACCTCGATCAAGGCACCCAATATGTCGGTGCTTAAGCCATAAACAAATCGCTCTCCAGGTTGGGCATCCATAGGAAGAGAAGATATTTGATTCACCGTGGATTGAATTGATGTTTTCCTATGTGCGAAATACCATCCAATTATGTCAGCTTTTTTCCATTGGTCTCCGCCGGGTCCAAAGCCCCATCCAACCCCTGCTGTATGGGTAAGTAGGTCACGGATTGTTATCTGGCGATTGGCGGGAACAACTTTATAACCATCCTTAGTTTTTACTGCGACTGTGGTTGAATTGTATTTCGGAATATATTTGCCCACAGGGTCACTAATTAGCAATTGGCCTTTTTCTTGAAGGATCATGATACCTACGCTAATCATAGCCTTAGTTTGAGAAGCAATGCGAAATATATCATCAATTTCCATAATGTCTTTTGATTCGGTATCGCGATAACCAAATGCATCAAAGTAGGCGATTTTTCCATGGCGCAAGACAAGGGTGACGCCACCGGAAAGTTGGTTTTCTAAAACATAGGATTCCATTTGTTGCGTAAGTCTATCCAGTCGATCGCTGGACATACCCACAGCTTCTGGTCGAACTTGGCGTAATGGCTGGGCAAGCAGGATAGAGAGTAAAAATAAACCATTTATAATTGTTTTAATGGTGCGATTGAATTTTGGTATAAGTATCATTCTTTTTATTTACTTAATTGCTCAAACCCCGGAGGTGCTTTTCGATGAAGGGTGGCTTGTTCATAACCGTACACATAGCCCATTATATTTGGTTCATCAAAATGGCGACCGATAAACGTAATGCCTGCGATTGAACTTTCTGTTTTGTAAGCACTAAATGCCCATTCAGTTTAGTTGATTGATCGTATGCTTCAATTCTGGCCAAGTACATTTTAACCAATTGCCGAGCCGTTAGATCACCATTTTCAAATGCATGATGTACTTTGGCAATAGTGGTTTCCATAATATTGAATTGTGTTTTGGTCGAGGCGTTGCTATCACAAGAAAAAGCATATAAAGAGATAGTAAGGATTGAAATAAGAACAAGATTTGAATCTTTATGCATAAGGTTTGCCGAGTTTGGTTTATAATAATTAGGTGAATATTAACGTTATTTATATACAATTCATAACCCAATATTGAAAGATCTCTTCGAATAAATTGTAGAAATCATTAAATATAATTGTTACTCTCTGCCATTGTATCCTATGATCTAACCGAGGTAAATTTGCCGATATGTCAGAGTTTCAAATTCAATCAGACTTCAAACCCCAAGGGGATCAGCCACAGGCCATAGACGGTTTGGTCCAAGGTTTGGGTAATGGTGATAAACATCAGGTGTTGTTGGGTATTACTGGTTCCGGTAAAACATTTACAGTTGCAAATGTGATCCAAGAAGTCCAACGCCCAACCTTAATTATTTCACATAATAAAACGTTGGCAGCCCAGCTGTATGGAGAATTCAAGCAACTCTTCCCTAATAATGCGGTGGAATTCTTTATTAGCTATTATGACTATTATCAACCGGAAGCATATATGCCAATTACGGACACCTTTATTGAAAAAGATATGTCCGTAAATGAAGAAATTGATATTCTTCGCTTGAAGGCCACAAGTTCACTTTTGGAACGGAAAGATGTAATTGTGATTAGTTCCGTTTCTTGTATCTATGGTATTGGTTCCCCAGAAGAGTATAAAGATAAAGTGATTCATCTTAAGCGAGGGACTGATTTGAATCGAAAAGATTTTCTGAAAAAACTAATAAATATCCATTACCTTAGAAATGATACAGTTTTTGAACGCAGTACATTTCGGGTACGAGGGGATGTGATTGAAATATATTTAGCTTACGAAGATGTGGGCATTCGAATTGAATTATTTGGGAATAAGGTTGATCAAATAACACGATTCCACCCATTGACAGGCGAAATACTAAAGGAAATGGATTCAGATTTTATTTATCCGGGGAAACATTTTGTAACAGACCAAGCAACGATTAATAAAGTTGTGGGAGATATCCGCCTTGAGCTGATGCAACGATTGGAAGAATTGCGTGGCATGGATAAGTTGTTAGAAGCACAGCGCTTGGAACAGCGAACCAACTTTGACCTTGAAATGATGATGGAAGTGGGATACTGTTCTGGTATAGAAAATTATTCTCGTTACTTTTCAGGTAGAAAACCCGGGGATCGTCCCTTTACGCTTATTGATTTTTTCCCCGATAATTTTATGACAATTCTTGATGAATCTCACGTATCTCTGCCTCAGATTCAGGCCATGTATAATGGGGATCGCGCCCGAAAAGAAGTATTGGTGGAACATGGATTCCGATTGCCCAGTGCTATGGATAATCGTCCTATGAAAATTGAAGAATTCCACGCCAAGCAACATCAGGTTATATATGTATCGGCCACACCTGCTGATCGAGAATTAGACATGGCCAAAGGTGTCGTGGTGGAGCAGGTTATACGGCCCACAGGATTGCTAGATCCAAAAGTTGAGGTTAGAAAAAGCGATGACCAAATTGATGATTTAATCGGTGAAATTAGAGATCGAACAGAGAGAAATGAACGCATATTAGTCACAACATTGACCAAACGGATGGCAGAAGATTTAAGTGAATACCTTCGCGGTGTAAACTTACGTGTCCGATACTTACATAGTGAGATTGACACATTCGAACGTGTACAGATTCTTCGAGATCTACGTTTAGGCGCATTCGATGTATTGGTTGGCATTAATCTACTGAGGGAAGGATTAGACCTTCCGGAGGTTTCGTTGGTGGCGGTAATTGATGCGGATAAACAAGGATTTCTCCGTTCACGTAGTTCGCTGATGCAGGTGGCAGGGCGGGCGGCACGACACGTGAATGGAGAAGTTATACTCTATGGAGACCGTGTGTCTGATGCCATGGATTATTTAATTAAAGAAACCACTCGTCGTCGTGAAATCCAAAAACAGTTTAATCGAGATAATGATGTAAAACCCAAAACTGTTTACAAATCAACAGATGATATTATAGGCACAACTACTGTCGCAGATTCAATTCATGAAGCCGAACCGATGCCCTATAAAAGCCGTCGGGGTGACGATTTCAGCAAATTAGATAAAAAACTCGCTGTAGATATGATGCGACAAGAAATGCTTGAAGCAGCCGAAAATTTAGATTTTGAATCGGCAGCACGATTACGGGATGAAATAACCAAAATGGAAAAAGAAATTGAGAAATCATTTTAAGGTCACCCGTGAAATAACACGAATTATTTATTTAAATCTTTCAAACATTATTGATGGATTATCAAGAATAGAGGAAAAAGTATGAATATTGAAAGAATTCAAAAAGCATCCGGAATGGTTGGAAGGTCTGATGCGATTCATAAGGTGTTGGATATGGTTGCTCAGGTGGCGCCAGTCGATATCTCTGTTCTGGTCACAGGTGAGTCCGGCACGGGTAAAGAATTGGTGGCAAAAGCACTCCATCAGAATAGCAAACGCGCCCAGAATCCTTTGGTCACTGTGAATTGTGGTGCGATTCCTGAAGGGATTATAGAAAGTGAACTTTTTGGTCATAAAAAAGGTGCTTATACCGATGCCCGAGGCGATCGAAAGGGATATTTTGAGTCCGCCAATAAAGGAACTATTTTTCTTGATGAAATTGGAGAAACACCATTAGAAACACAGGTGAAACTTCTTCGGGTATTGGAAAGCGGTGAATTCACACCTGTGGGTGCTTCTACGTCCAAAAAAACTGATGTTCGGGTCGTGGCTGCGACAAATAAGGATTTATCAGAATTAGTGGAAAATGGAAAATTTCGCCAGGATTTGTTTTATCGTTTAAAAACAGTCACCATAGAGGTGCCAGCACTCCGCCATCGTGTCGAAGATATTAGTCTATTGGTCGAACGATTTGCTTTAGAATTCACCCGATCCAATGATATTGTATATCGCGGTTTCATACCAGAAGCGATTCGTACAATGAAAACGAACCCATGGAAAGGGAATATCCGTGAATTGAAGAATTTTGTGGAAAGTATCATTGTACTCGAAAAAGGTGAGCGAATCACTGTGGAGATGGTTGAGCGAAATTTGGGAAATATTAAAAAAGAATCGACCCAAAATCCGGCTCTCCCCATGCTCATGAATCAACCTCCAGAAGCTGCGGAGCGCGAACTTATTTTACGCCAATTATTTTTATTGAGACAGGATGTAGAATTCTTAAAACAATTTGCAACTCAAGGATCGGTCGTGACGGACCAAATGAATGTACCCATTATTGGCCAAGAGGCGAATGCCTTAACGCCGAGCCTTCATATAGACTCTGAGTCAGAATATTTTATTCAGAATAATTCAATTGGCGACATGAGTTTGGAAGATTTAGAGAGAGAAGCCATTGAACGTACATTAAAGTTTTTTAGAAACAATCGCCGTGCCACAGCTAAATCTTTGGGTATGAGTGAGCGTACTTTATATCGTAAAATTGACCAGTATGGACTTGAGCGAAAGATAAAGGTTTAATCATCTATATCAATTTTATTTACCCACAAAACTCGCGGAAAACACAATAGGAAATTGAAAATAATTATACATGAAAATTATTGAATCAATAATCAAATTTAGTGTTTTTTGGTATATTTCGTTAGTCGTGTCATCGTGCATGTTCTACTCTATGGCTGGGAGTATACCGGCCCATATTAATTCTATCGCCATCCCTATTGTTGAAAACCAAACAGCAGAATTTGGTATGAGTGAATCTGTGACGGAGAATTTGATTGAAAAATTCAATGAAGAAAATATTCTCAGGGTTACGGATGAGGACCAAGCCACGTCCATCCTCCACGCCACAATTACAAAAGTGACAGATGCGCCCTACACCTTTACGAAAGAAGAAGCGGTAACGGAGTATCGATTTACGGTCAATATGAAAGTGGAATGGTATGATGTTCGAGAAGATAAAGTGCTTATAAAAAAGAATTTTTCAGGATGGGGTGCCTACGGCCTATCCGGTGATATTAGTTCTGACGGGATTGATAATGATAATGATGGTTTAATAGACGGAGATGATAATAATGAATTTGGAGATCCGAGAGAATTCGCAACATCTGCCGCTGTAACCAAAATTGCAGAAGATGTTTTGAACGAAATAATGACGTCGTGGTAATTTCTTTACTTATTTAATCTAAAATGTGAGCAAAATGACAACAACAATAAAGCAATTAACAGATTTCGAAGGAAAGGAAGTCACCCTTAAAGGATGGGTGTATAATATTCGATCTATTGGAAAAATATGGTTTTTAATTTTACGAGACGGCACTGGTCTTCTACAGTGCGTCGTTGTAAAGGCAGAAACAGATGAAAGTATATTCAACTTAGAGGGTGAGTTAACACAAGAATCATCGGTCACTGTTACAGGGAATGTCCGGGCTGAACCTCGCTCAGTCGGCGGATTTGAATTGGGGGTTACGAATATAATAGTCCATCAGATTGCAGATGAATATCCCATTTCTCATAAGGAGCATGGGACAGATTTTTTGATGAATAATCGACATCTATGGCTTCGATCTAAAAATCAGAATGCGGTTTTACGGGTTCGTCACCAAGTAGTGAAAGCTACTCGGGACTTTTTTGATGATAATGGGTTCACACTCATGGATTCTCCCATTTTAACCGGAAATTCTGTGGAAGGAACCAGTACTCTATTTGAATTGGATTATTTTGATCGATCAGCTTATTTAACACAAAGTGGACAGCTTTATGGAGAAGCCAGCGCCATGGCATTTGGGAAAATATATGTTTTCGGCCCCACGTTTCGTGCAGAAAAATCCAAAACACGTCGTCATTTAACTGAATTCTGGATGGTTGAGCCGGAAATGGCTTATTGTGATTTGGATGAAAATATGGATTGGGCAGAGAAATATGTGAGCTATGTTGTTCAATGGTGTTTGGATCACTGTAAAGAAGAATTAAAAGTGCTTGAGCGAGATACATCATCATTAGAAAAGGTTGTACCACCGTTTCCTAGAATTACATACAATGAGGCTGCGAAGATACTTAAGGAAAAAGGCGCTGATTTTGAATACGGTTCTGATTTTGGAGGTTCTGATGAGACCATTATCTCAGAACAGTTTGACCGACCAGTAATGATTCATCGCTGGCCAGCTGAGATTAAAGCTTTCTATATGAAAAGAGATACTGAGAATGAAGATTTATCTTTAGGAGTCGATATGATTGCGCCAGAGGGATTTGGTGAGATCATTGGTGGCGGTCAAAGAGAAGATGATCATGACACACTTCTAAAACGTATTAATGAACACAACCTTCCCATTGAACCTTTTCAATGGTACCTTGATTTGAGAAAATATGGTTCTGTTCCACATTCAGGGTTTGGTTTAGGCATTGAGAGAACAGTTGGATGGATATGTGGAACCAAACATGTTCGAGAAACAATACCTTACCCACGAACAATGAATAGGATAGAGCCATAAACAGATATTATTTATGAAAATTACCCTTTGCCAGATAAACCCAACTGTTGGAGCAATCAATCAAAATAAAAAGAGTATTTTTGATTGGTATCATCGTGCTGTTGATCTAGGCGCTGACCTTGTTGTTTTTCCAGAATTATCTCTAATTGGTTATCCTCCTCAAGATTTATTACTTCGAAATCGTTTTATTGAAAATGCAAAGAATGCATTAGATGAAATTGCCCAAAAATCAACTATTCCTATTATTTTAGGGAATACTATGATGGAAGATAATAAATTATATAATTGTGCGTTTTTTTGTGAAAAAGGTGAAATTATCAGTCATTATAAAAAAAGATTATTGCCAACGTATGATGTATTTGATGAAGCTCGTTATTTTACAAGTGGCAGTGAACCTTTCGTTGTTAAAGTATCAATCAATGGCGAAAATGTTTATTTAGGTTTGCAAATTTGCGAAGACCTTTGGGATAAAAATTATTCATGTGATCTAGTTGAAGAGCTTAAAGCAAAGGGCGCTGAAATAATTATCAATTTATCTGCTTCACCTTATAGAGTTGATAGATTGTTAGATCGTTGTGAGCTTATTCAAAGCAAAGCATCTGATAATAGATTATCGTATTTATACTGCAATTTAGTTGGTGCACAAGATGAACTCATATTTGATGGACAGTCTTTAGCTTATAATGAAAATGGTGAATTGATTGCTCAAGGCAAAGCTTTTGAAGAAGAAATTTTAATGGTTGATGTAAAAAACAGCCAAACAATCGATTTAATAGATAGTATAAGAGAAGAAAAAATATATAATGCCCTTGTTCTTGGAGTTAAAGATTATTTCAAGAAAACAGGGCATACAGAAGCAGTAATTGGACTAAGTGGTGGGATAGATTCAAGTTTAACAGCTTGTATTGCTGTTGATGCGCTTGGAATAGAAAATGTGCATGGAGTTTCAATGCCTTCAAAATTTTCAAGTCAACATAGTAAAGATGATGCAAAATTATTATCTGAAAACTTAGGTATTGATTATAGAACTATATCCATTGAATCCATTGTTAGTTCTTTTGAAGAATCTTTAAAAACTAGTTATAATGGAAGTGAACTAGGAGTTGCAGAAGAAAATATTCAAGCTCGAGCTCGCGGAAGTATTATTATGGCTCTATCCAATAAATTTAATTGGCTAGTATTGTCTACGGGGAATAAAACAGAATTGGCCATGGGATACTGCACATTGTATGGTGATATGAATGGGGGTCTTGCTGTTATTTCTGATTTATCCAAAACTGATGTTTATGCCCTTTCTCGATGGGTAAATGAAAAAGCTGGATTTGATTGTATACCCATAAATTCCATTGAAAAACCTCCCTCAGCTGAATTGACCCCCAATCAGGTAGATCCATTTGATTATGATGTGGTTAGTCCTTTGGTCACTGCGCTAATAGATAATCAAAAATCTCCATCAGAATTGATTAAAGAGGGTGCTGATCCTGGATTGGTAAAAGATATCTCAAATCGAATCCGAATTAACGAATATAAAAGGCGCCAAGCAGCACCGGGATTACGTGTAACTTCAAAAGCCTTTGGTATCGGTAGAAGGGTGCCAATCGTAAACCAATTTGATGAATTGAATAATGATTAAAAAAATAATAATCGTGAGTCTTTTGTTCGGCATTTTGTGGAGTCAAAAGCGAACCCCGGCTATTTACTGGGACACGTTAGAAGCAAAAGAAAAAGTTGCATTTATAAATGGCGTATATGCTGCTGGCGCCAAACTGAAGTTCCATCATAAACAAGAAGTGAAAAAACAGTATAATCAGGATCCTAATTGGGTGGAACCATACTTTATTGAGCGATTTTACGACATTGTTGAAGAGCATCGATCTAAGGATGTTGGGTACCAAGTGGATCTTATTGCAAAAGCCATGAATGCATTTTATTCAAATTATGATAATACAGCCATTCCATTGTTGGAAGCATTGCGAATCGTGTCGCTTGCCCAGGATGGAAAGACCGAAAAAGCAGATTTATATTTACTGAAAGCTCAAAAGCGATATCGACCATAGTCTCTGGCAATGGCCATTAAAAAAGCTGAGTGAAATCAACTTTTTATCCTATAAATCGAATGCCATAAGGGAGACCTCTTTATTTCCGTCCTCAGTTTTTTGTGTACCCACTTCATTGAATCCATATTTTTTATGAAATATGATAGATCCCTCATTCATGGGTCGAATATTCACTTCGCATGTAATTCTGCTGGTTTTGTCTATTGAATAGTCAGAAAGATCATCATAAAATGTTCGACCAAACCCATTGCCATGAAACTGGGGCGCAATCACAATTCGGTCTACATACATAAATGACTTATATTCTTTTTCAAACCATTTATAATTCATACTGTTATAGGGTTTGCCGGGTATCATCGCAATCAGAAATCCAGTGATATTATCTTCAAATTTTAGAATGCGAAAGTAGTCTGAAATGCGTAAGAAATGTTCCAAATCATCCAGGGTTACACTGCTTACGGCAGGTAGCGCCGCTTCATTGAGATTTCGGATCGTCGTTAGATGGTTGGTGGTTGCATTTATTATGGTAAAATTCACAGGTAAAATTAAGCAATAGAATATCATCTTTCTTTGTTGATTACGAGAGAAAGTACAATTAATTTCCCAAGCTTTTATTGAGCCGAATAATTATGTTTAATCAGCTGGCAGACCGGTTCGAATCGATTCTCCGAGACCTTCGAGGTTTAGGAAAGATCACCGATTCAAACATTCAGCAGACGTCACGAGAAATTCGTCGAGTCCTTTTGGAAGCGGATGTGAATTTCAAAGTGGCGAAAGCGTTTGTGAATCGCGTGAAGGATCGAGCCGAAGGAACGAAAGTTCTTAAATCGGTCAAACCCGGAGAGCAATTCATTAAGATCATTCATGATGAACTGGTAAATCTCTTGGGAAAAGATGCCACGCCGCTTGAGCTCGGTTCTAAGAAGCCGGCTGTAATCCTCATGGCAGGATTGCAAGGGTCCGGTAAAACCACCACCTGTGGAAAATTGGCATTTGCCTTAAAAAAGCAGGGGAAATCGGTACTGTTAACTGCAGCGGATGTTTATCGTCCAGCAGCAATTGAACAACTGATTCAAGTGGGTAAAACAGTGGATGTGCCAGTGTACGAACAAGGTGCTGGCGATCCAGTAGATATTTGTCAAAGTGCAGTAGAAGAAGCAGGTGCTTCCAAAGTAGATGTAGTTATATTGGATACGGCAGGCCGCCTTCATGTAGATGGTGAAATGATGACGGAAATTCAGGAAATTGCTGAAGCAGTTAATCCGATTGAGGTTTTATTTGTCGTGGACGGAATGACAGGACAGGATGCTGTGAATTCAGCAAAAGCGTTTTCCGCCGCTCTAAAATTAACGGGAACCATTCTTACTAAATTAGATGGCGATGCACGGGGTGGCGCAGCTGTGAGTATCACAGAGGTGACCGGTGTACCCATCAAATTTATTGGTGTATCTGAGAAACAAGATGGCTTGGAAGTATTTGATCCAAATCGAGTTGTAGATCGAATACTTGGTTTTGGTGATGTGGTATCTTTGGTAGAAAAAGCCAAAGTGATGGTGGATGAAGATGAAGCCAACAAGTTGGAGAAAAAATTCAAGAATGCCACATTTGATTTGGAAGATTATAAAGATCAGTTTATGCAACTGAAAAAGATGGGACCTTTAAACCAAATTGTGGGTATGATGCCTGGCATGAATCGAAAAATGATGAAAGGTCTGAATCTGGATGATCGCCAATTGTCTTGGACTGAAGCTATAATTAGTTCCATGACGCCGGCAGAGCGGAAAGATCCACTTATGATTAACGGATCTCGTCGATCACGGATTGCCAAGGGATCAGGTCGGTCAATTCAAGAAGTGAACCAGCTTTTGAAACAATTTGAACAAATGAAAAAATTGATGAAAAAAATGGGTAAAATGAATTTACCCCGAAACATGAATCCTAAAATGTTGGGATTAGACTAAGGAGAAGATGAATTGGCGACAAAAATAAGACTCAAACGAATTGGACGTCGGAATAGACCATTTTACCGTGTGGTGGTAATGGATTCACGGAATCGCCGCGATGGCGCTGCTATCGAGGAATTGGGTTGGTTCAACCCGATTGAAGCGGATAAATCGTATAAACTTGAGGAAGATCGTTTTTTACACTGGCTAAAAGAAGGGGCTCAGCCATCTGAAGCGGCCCATGGATTAATGAAACGATCCGGATTGGCCCATCGTTGGCATTTAACCCAACAAGGGTTAGATGAAAAAACGATTGAAAAAGAAATGAAAAAATGGGCTTTAACGCGTGAAGAAACATTAAAAAATCGCGCTGAAAAAGTTACAAAAAAAGCTGAAAAGGCTGAGGAAAAAATAAAGGCGGAAGCTGAAGCAGCTACAGCTGCAGAAGCTGCAGTGGAAGAAGCTGCCGCAGCGACAGAAGAGGCAGACGCAAAAGAAGACGCACCAGCGGAAGTGGAAGACATTAAAGCTGAAGAATCATCTGGTGAAGAGAAAGAAGAAGTGGCAGCCGAAGAAACGGCCGTAGAAGCACCGGTTGAAGAAGCAGAACCTGAAACAGAAGCTGAAGCGGAAGCTGAAGCGGAAACTGA
>JABGZQ010000111.1 GCA_018674655.1 Fidelibacterota bacterium
AGTTATAACCTAATTTATTGAATGACTAAACCTCTATTTACAAATGATGCAGTTGTACTGGGTATTCTACTGGCTATTCTATCATTCGTATTTTTAACGGGTAGGAGCGAGTCTCCATTTTGGAAAAAATTCTACAAATATGTACCCACATTGCTGCTCTGTTATTTTATACCATCCATTTTCAATTCATTGGGGATATTTTCTGGTGAATCATCCAGACTTTATTTTGTTGCATCCCGATATTTATTACCCACCAGTTTAGTACTGTTAACAATCAGTATTGATCTTCCCAGTATTATAAAATTAGGTCCCAAAGCGTTGGTCATGTTTTTCACCGGTACGGCAGGGATTATCATCGGGGGGCCCCTGGCAATTATGGTGGTATCAGTTTTTGCACCGGATATTGTGGGTGGTGCAGGTCCCGAAGCGGTATGGCGCGGCCTCACAACAGTGGCCGGCAGTTGGATAGGCGGCGGTGCCAACCAGGCAGCGATGAAAGAAATATTCAATGTGGGTGATGGTTTATTTTCTGCTATGATTGCTGTAGATGTGATTGTAGCCAATATTTGGATGGCCTTTTTACTGTATGGTGCAGGAATTCATAAACAAATTGATAAAAAACTTCAAGCGGATACGTCTGCTATTTCTGAATTAAAGGAAAAAATTGAAGCTTATCGATCTCAAATAATGCGCATTCCTGATTTGACGGATACGATCAAATTGATGAGTGTGGGATTTGGAGTAACAGCCCTCGCCCATTTCGGATCTGATTTAATCGCACCATGGATTGCAGTAAATGCACCGGGTTTGGAGAAATTCAGCCTCACCTCCGGATTTTTCTGGCTAATTGTTATATCCACCACTATTGCGTTGGGTTTATCCTTTACGCGGGCCAGGGAATTAGAGGGGATAGGCGCCTCTCGGTATGGGAGCGTATTTCTTTATGTGTTGGTTGCAACCATTGGGATGAAAATGGACCTGATGGCTATATTTGAAAACCCTGGCCTTTTTTTGGTGGGATTAATCTGGATGTCAATCCATGCTATTCTTTTAATTGGTGTTGCAAAACTAATAAAAGCGCCCTTTTTCTTTATGGCAGTGGGGAGTCAGGCAAACGTTGGCGGTGCTGCATCGGCACCGATTGTGGCATCTGCTTTTCATCCATCTTTAGCACCGGTGGGTGTATTGCTTGCCGTACTTGGTTACGCAGTTGGTACATATGGTGCATGGTTTTGTGGTATGTTGATGCAGGTCATTTCTCATTAAATCGGATATGAAATATTTTTATTTTAATTAGGTGATTCTTTGATTCAGGATAGATTGGAGTGCTTCAACCTGAATGATATAAGTCTCTGACACCCAACCTTTTGGACCTAATATATAAGGGTAAAATCCACTGGGTTTAAAACCTAAATCTTTTCCATCACTATGCGTCCTGTAATATTGTAAACGGTTATCTTTACTTGGCTTCCTTTTATTATTTCAAAACGGATTTCTGCTGTTGAGTTAAAAGAGTTTGGGAATGGAGGGTGGAGTTTAATGAGGCGTAGGCCATTGGGGATCAATATGGGATACTTGTTTATGAGAACCCATACCAATCTTGAGGAAAGATCGTCGGTCTAAGTTCTTAACCATCTTTGATAAAAGTATTTGATGGGTATAATTTGAAAAAATTAAAAGGGTCTGAAATAAATTGTTTGACTATTGGGCGAATATGACGGGGTATTTTATGTCCCGCATCATATTTTTCAAAATGGACTGGATTCCCCCGATCCTTAAAATAATCATGAGCCTTTTGGCTTGCTTTCACATAGATAATGTCATCCTGATTCCCGTGAAGAAGGAGTACCGGTGTCTGCCTACTTTCTTCCGTGGCTTCACTTACAAGATTATCTATGAATTTGATAAAACCAGCGATTGGGATAATACCCCCAATTGTAAATGGGAGTCGCAAAGCAACTTCCATTGCAAGACAGGCACCTTGGGAAAATCCAACAATAAATATATTTTCACTCTGGAATCCTTCTGATTGGATATCTTTTATTAATTGGGCCAAACCCGTTTTTGTTTTTTCAACTTTCCATCCCGTTTCATTTGTACCACTGAACCACGAATACCCTTTCCCTGAATCTGCATGATACGGGGCTCTAGGAAGAAACCATTTGGCCTCATCAATATGAAACATCTTAGCTACCGGTTCAAAATCGTGTTCATCGCCCGTCCAACCATGTAGCCCTATAATGGCTTTAGTTGGTTGATCCAAAGAGTGTGAAGTTCGGGTGACTAACTTAAAATTCGCAGCAGCAGTCATCTACAATCGAAACGGTGTTTATATTCAATTCTTCTTCCAATATGTAAGCTCGAATACATGCTCCCACATCAATGCCATCCAATGCAGCCAATCCTTCATATTTTGTCAAATCATTTGCAGTCACCTCCATGTAAATAAATCCACCGAGTAATTCGCCGCAATTATTGCATTTTGAATCGGGATCACATGAACCGATAAAAGCCAAAACTAAAATTGGCAGGCTCCATTTCTTAATAGTTTGTTTTATCATATAATATTTTCCAGTGTTATTCATCGAAATTGGCGTCAGCCGTTAATACCCATTTTGCATTCCCAGGCGAGCGACTTGGTTCCAACCGATAGAGTTCTCCTGTAGCTGTATCTAACATGTAATGCCAATGGGTCCGCTCGATTTGAAAGGATTGGAGCTGAAACCGTCCAGCGGCTTTATCTTTACCAAGCTGGTCTTGGACAAATGTATCTAAGTCATTCATGATTGTCTTCAAACTATCATCTTTTGTCTGAGCAGCACCCATGACAGTGAAAATCATTATAGTGAAAAGAATACCACTGATGATGCCTGTTATTGTTTGTTTCATTATTTTCTCCTTCTGTTAATTTTCGAAAGTGCGTTCATTTTCATATTTGGCCATTTGGTGGATAAAATCATCTACATCCTCAGCCTGGAGTAAAGGACTGAGCGAAATATTCTCATCAATAGAAATGGTCATTTTGGGGCCGTAATCATGGCCAGGATAAATAATAATATTACCGGGAAGATCTAAAATAATATTATATACCGAATGATAAAGTTGGCGTGTATCACTGCCGCTACTTACAGTTCTACCCGTTCGACCTACAAATAAAGTGTCTCCTGTAAACAAGATATCATCTAAAAGATAGCAAACAGAATCGGGATAATGTCCGGGCGTGTGAAATACCTCTAAACTTAATTGGCCCACTGTAACTATATCCCCATGTTTAACTGGTCGTTTTAAAGTGGATTTAACTATATCTTCCGAATCTTTATAAATCATAACCACTAAATTAGGAAATGCTTCTACGTAGTCATCCAAATATGCGGTATGGTCACCGTGGGTGTGGGTGATGAATAAGACAATTAATCCATTTTTCTTTACAAAGGGTAGAATCTGTTTCAAAGGCACAGAGGCATCTACTAGGAACTGGTTACCTGTGTGAATACAGGTAACTAGATAAGTAAGATTGTCATCATACCCGCCCTTGAAAGATCGAACTGAATAATCTGTTTCGGCCATGGTTAGGAGAATTTAATTCACTTTTTCATGGGAAAGGATTCTCTTTTTTGGAACAAATTATCATGTGTAATATTCAATCATTATACTAATTGAATAGGGAGTTGTTATGGAAGTTAAACAAATTGGAATGTATCTGATCATCGCCGGTGCTGTGATTCTGGCACTCAAATTTATCAATGCTATCATTAGCTTTATTCTTAGTGATTTCCTACTGGGATTGGGTACAATTCTGTTATTGGCAGGTGCAGTTATGTTGGCCCTCAAGTTTATTAAAGAAAACAAGGATGATGCAAAAGATGAACCATTTCGTGGAATTGACCAATGATTGTGGCTACAACAGAAACAATTGCAGGATATGAAATAACCGATAATTTAGGAACTGTAATTGGGAATACCATCCGGGCCAGGCATATGGGGAAAGATATAATGGCCGGACTTCGCACCATCATTGGTGGTGAAATTAAGGAATATACCGGCATGCTGGCTGAATCCCGGGAGCAGTCCTTGATGCGCATGAAGGACAAAGCCAAAGAGCTGGGCGCCGATGGGGTGGTGGGTGTCCGGTTTCAGACCTCTATGATTTTGTCAGGAACCGCTGAACTTCTGGTTTATGGCACGGCGGTGAAACTGGGGCGGAAATAACTAAATCCTTTGCGTCCCGATGAATCGGGACAATGCGTCTCTACATCATTTTACTTTTTCTCCGCCTTCCAGAAATCATCTTCCATTAATAATTTAAAAGCGGTTTGTTGTCCTTTAAGTCGATCCGATAACACTTCATACACTTCCACCTGTTGATTGGTCGGACGGAAATCTGCCCCATAGCGGGTCAAGTCACTCCCCAAAGCGGCCAACCGGCCATAGATCTTATTGGGGTTCCGAAATGCATCCTCTCTTGCACCAGTAAGTTTCACATCGAATAAATGGCTTTCAATTTCATAGAGCCGAAGATCCATATCCCGCGCTGCTTTTTCTTCATCTCTTGTATTATAATCATTTTGGAGCGAATGACGAAGGTCTTCAATCTTGTTGATGAGGGCCACATTTTCATTGATGGTCTCCCGTAATATCATGAGAAATTGAAATTGTGCTTTTATATCCTTTATTGTTCCGGATGTATTGGGATCTTTAAGTACAGCGAATGATTGGGTGAACTCTTCCCCATCCACATTGAGCGTAGCCTTATAATTCCCCGGGACTGCTTTGGGGCCCAGTTTGCCGCTATTCACGTCAAGATCCCATGTACGGAGTGGACGCCAACCGTCATCATTGTACGTCACCCAATCTACCCCTGAAGGATTTACTCGAAGTTTGGGCGTATCCGATTTTTCATAACGCAAATTCCACATAACTCGATTGACCCCTTCAGTCGTTTTAGATGGGGTAAGTTTTATAATCTTATTTCCCTTCATGTCTTGTATTACAATGGAGATTTTTTTTCTGTTTGTATCAGGAAGGAAGAAATCCAAGTTTGCGCCGTAGGCTGGATTTTGCCCCCGAATAAGACTGGCGCCGTCATTTTTCATACTCTGAATCGTCTGGAATCGATAGGCATCCTGAACCGGCATGAAGTTCACTTTTTCTTTATTGGCATCCGCCAATTCTCTAAATGGACTAATATCATCGAGGATGTAAAATCCTCGGCCGTAAGTACCAATCACCATATCATCAAAATTTTCCTGGAGGCTTATCCAATAAACCGGCGCCGGGGGGAGGTTATTTTTGATTCGTATCCAATTATCACCATCATCGACTGAAACGTAAACACCATTATCCGTTCCGGCATAAAGTACGCCAGACTGTATTGGATCTTCTTTCACCACATGGACAAAACTGGAATATGATTTGGGAATGTCACTGGAGATCCGTTTCCAGGATTTGCCATAATCTTCCGTCTTATAAATATAGGGATCGAAGTCGCCCATTTGGTGAAGATCCACAGAAATGTAGGCAGTTCCTTTCTTAAATCGGGATGCTTCAATATTAGAAATGGTGCCCCAGGGGGGCATATCTATGTTGTTTGAAAGATTATCCCAGGATCTACCGCCATTATTGGTGATATGGACCTGGCCATCATTACTTCCCACCCAGATGAGGCCCTGTTTCAATGGAGATTCTGTAATGGAAAATAGGACGGAGCCGTCAAATGTCATGAGGTTATCAATGGCGATACCGCCGGAACTTTGCTGGTGACTTTTTAAGTTCAATGTAAGGTCGGGCGAAATGACCTCCCAACTTTGGCCAAAGTCCGTGGAGCGGTGAACATACTGGCTCCCCACATAGACCGCATGTTTTTTATGCGCCGAAATGTGGATGGGAAAGGTCCAGTGCCAGCGGTATTTCAGGTCTTTCGGCGGTACGCCGTAGGCGGCCTCCGGCCATACACGAACGTTCCGGGCATGGCCGGTGCGTACATTGTAAACTTCCAATCCACCGTCGTAGCAGCCGGACCAAACTATATTATTATCGTTAGGGTCAGGAATGCCAAATCCCGATTCGCAGCCCCCGAACGATCGCCAATGTCCTAGATTAATGCCTCGTTCACGGCTGTTGCTTGGACCACGGTAAGAATAGCCATCTTGACGATTCCCATAAACATTGTAAGGGATCTGATTGTCAACATGGGCATGGTACATCTGGGCAATGGGGAGGACGATGCGTTTGAAAGTCTTGCCGTCATTGGCGATGGAAGTGCAGCCATCGTGGGCCACCATGATGCGATTTCCATCTTCAGGATCGATCCAAATGTCATGATTGTCTCCCCCGGCGCGATAGCCGGATTGGATGGTTTTCCCGCCATCTTCTGATACGCTGAATTGGACATTCAATACATAAATTTTTTCCGGATTATCAGGTGCCACTGCCATCCGCATATAATAAGGAGCCCGTTCGGCTAAGGTATGGTTTCGAGATACAAGGCGCCAGGATTTACCGCCGTTGTCTGTCCGGTACAAACCGGGGTGGGCTTCTTCACAAAGGGCATACATGACATCGGGATTGCTCTGGGCAATGGCCACAGCGACCTTGCCCACTGGTTTCCCTTTACCGCCGGGGAGGCCGTTTTTATCTTGCCGCATCCAGGAATTGCCCCCATTCCGTGAAATGAAGACGCCTCCAGATTCGCCGCCGCTGTTGAGCCCCCAGCTATTGATATGAATTTCCCACATGGCGGCGATTAGGAAATCGGGATTGCTGCGATCCATGGCGATATCAATACCGCCGGTGTTTTCATCAACGAATAAAACTTGTTCCCAGGATTTTCCACCGTCGGTGGTGCGGTAGATGCCCCGTTCTTTCTGGGGGCCGTAAGTATGGCCCAGGGCCGCCGCATAGACTATATTGTCATTTTCCGGGTGAATGACAATGCGACCGATCCGGGCGGTTTTTCCCAGGCCCATATTTGTCCAACTATCCCCGCCGTCGTTGGATTTATAGATCCCGTCACCAATGGCATGGGCTGGACGAATGACAAAGGTTTCGCCTGTGCCGGCCCAGACAATATTTGGATTTTTTTGTGAGACCGCAAGGGCACTAACGGAGGACACATCTTGGTCGTCAAAAATGGGCTGCCAGGAGATACCATTATTTTTAGTTCGAAAAAGTCCACCTGAAGCAGCGCCCACATAATAAGTATTGTGATCCGATGATACCCCGGCCACGGCAATGGCGCGGTTGCCATCAGGTCCGATAAAACGAAATTTCAGGTTTTTGAAAAGATCGGCGTCCAAGCCTTCAGCGAAAACGGCAGTCAGTGAAAAAGTGACCACCCAAAATAATTTCCTCATTTGAACCTCAATGGTGAATGAAATGATAGGAAATATACGAAAAACTCTGATTTTCTATTTGGTCAATTTAGCCTTTTATATTTAATAACCCTGAATTTTGCTGGGTTATTAAATACTCCGGACCCGTTTACGCTTCGTTTCACGGAGTAGGCAGGATTCCAGATTAGGAGCCTGCTCATCTTAATAAAGGGACGATGAGTACCCCGAACAGGACTCGAACCTGTAACCCTCGCCTTAGAAGGGCGATGCTCTATCCAGTTGAGCTATCGGGGCATAGATGCTTAAAAACAGGGTTGGAAAATTAAGGAATCAGAGAGTGACAGTTTAAGCCAAAAATCACTTAATATTTCTCCTCGGGGGCTCCTCGAGAAAAATCTTGCATTTTATCGAAGAGGGAATGTATGTTTACCGAAGAGAAACGTTAATTACTGTATTAAATAACATACAAAAGGAGGTCATAATATGGCTGAAGTAGTAAAATCGACTGGAGTTTCTAAAGAATCCGGTTATCTGTATTATCTTGGAAAAGATGGTAATGTTTGGCGTTCAAAGATGGCTCGTGCTGGTAAAGGCGGCGGCAATGCTGAAAAAGTAGCTAATGCTGGTGTTACACGTGAATCTGGTTATCTTTATTTTATTGATAAAGGTGGAAACGTGGCCCGTGCTCCAATGGCAAGGGGACGGAAATAACCGTTAAAATCCTCGACAAAAAAGCCCCGTAGTTTCGGGGCTTTTTTGTTTCTATTCGTTATGAATAAATATTTGATAATTTTATTATTCTTTTTTGTGAGCTGTAGTGATTTTGGTACCAACCCAAAACCAAATGTAAATTTAGAAACAAAAAGTTATAAGAATGATATTCAACCAATGTTGGATGCCAGTTGTATAAATTGTCATGGTAATAGAGGAGAGCTTTCTGTTCGCACGTATGATAAATTAATGGAAGGATCAAAGACTAATGGTCCTGTTGTTATCCCTAATGATGGTGAAGGCAGTTTAATTATCCAAAAGTTGAGAGGGGCTGCTTCTGGGGATAGAATGCCACCAGCGCCTGCGGATCCTTGGGAAGAAACAAAAATAGAAATCCTCATAAAATGGATTAATCAGGGCGCACTCAACAATTGATTTTTCGAAGGATTAAATATCAATATTTTATATTATTATTACTGAAGGGAATGTTGTTGGCCATTCCAAGATATGCGCTTGAGAATGGATCATCTTGCATCCTATGCCATGTGAATCCATCAGGTGGTGGCCAGAGAAATGATTATGGTATCGTTTATGGAATGGATGATTTGCCCTCAAAACTACCGAATCAAAATTCCTCCTATTCCGGAATTGTTTTTAGCCATATTCAAGTTGGTGGAGATGGCCGAATTCAATCTGTCTTTAAGACTGAAGGGAATGTTCCAGAGGACCTATCTGTTTTTCCCATGCAGGCAAATATTCACTTAAAAACAGATATTAGAAAGCTCACCATTGGTGCAACTTTGGCAACACTACAATCAGATTTGGGTTTGCAAATTAGAATTAATCAGAATAATGGATACCTGATGGTGGGAATGGCCAAACCATCATTTGGATTAAAACTTGATGACCATACAGCATTTACCCGAGGTGGTAATATTCGATTGGTTCAAGGGTCACATCGCGAAGGAATGCCTTTTGTCCCCACTTTGGAAAATACTGAAATTGTTGAACTGGGTTATTATATGGGAGATACGTATTTTTCACTTGGCTACACAAATGGGTTTATGATGGAGGCAACAGAATCCATCCATGGACGATTTGAATATTATCGATCTATCCACGAATTTAATACAATGTCAGGTGGTTCTTTCTTAGTTGAAGGTGATTTAACATTGATTGGTATTTTTGGTGGTATTTCCCGAGGGCCGTTTTCTTGGATGGGAGAAGTTGATATGGCTGAAAATTTGGTTATTGATAGAACTATTGCCAGTTATAGTGAAATAGCTTGGCAGGTAAAAAAAGGGTTCACAGTTTTGGGTCGAATTGATTTTTTTGATGAAAGCGTAAAATATACGGAAGATGCAATTCGACGTACCACTTTTGGGCTGAATTATGTACCTTTACCCTTTGTAGATATTAAATTTCAAATAAGATCTACCCAATTATCAGGTAGAGACTCCTTGAAAGGCATCGAATTATTATCTCAATTACACATATGGTTTTAAGAGAGTACAATTGAAACATATAATCATAATCACCGCAATCCTATCGGGGTTTTTAATGGGGCAGAAATCCCAATTGAAGAACGTCAAAGTTCTTCCATTTAAAACAAAGCGGGAAATTGTTACTTTTATGAAAACTATTGTGGCACCTGAATTGGGTGTTAAGTGTAATTTCTGTCACAATATGAATGATTATTCCAGCGATGAAAAGGATAACAAAATAGTGGCTAGAGAAATGATGGATATGGTGCAACAATCAAACAAAACCATGAATGAATTAAACTTTCATGAAATCTCTTGTTGGGTCTGTCACCAAGGGAATAAACATCCGGAACATCCCCCCAAGGAAAAATAAACTTTATGTTGAAATATCTTAAGAATATTTTTCTACTCTATCTCTGTTTTGTAATGTTTAGTTGTACGAATAGACAACTAGAAGTTGAACCATTAACGATGGAACCAAAAGTTGAAAATGCTGAGAAAATTAACGAATCAGTTTCGCCCCCCCCACAGCCGGCTTTTCAACTTCAACCTTTACCAGAAGGATGGACTGTGGATCGACATCCAGTGGCCAAATGGGGAATGAGTTTACCTACGGTTATGTCCAATGTTTTAGATTCGGCCCAAACGGTAGAATATTGGGAAGAAGTGATAGACCTACCCACAGGATATAAACTTCCATTAAAACGGTCAAAAGTTCTATTCCAAATCATCACCCGTCTTACTATTGAAACAGTTGAACTTCATTTTCTAAATATAGATCATATATATAGCTCTACAAACCATGAACCGTCTCATTATATATTGAATGGTGTGGTCCGAACAATTGAACTCAAGCCCACAGGTTTTCCTCAATTGACAGCAGATGATGTGATTAAATATAAATTTTTGATGGAATATGGTACCCCTCGTGAGTTCGCAGATGGATTTCATCAATATAAAAACAATCAAACTGTTTTAAAGGTGCGCGAATTGGATAAGAAACATGTGCAGATTCAAATGAATAGTAATGCTGTTGATCAAAAACTCAGGACAGCCATAAACGATATGTACTCGGAAGAGGGTATTGAATATCAAAAGAAACTTCTCTTAAGAAGCATCGATATTTAAATAAATCTTTTTATGAAATTGCGGGGATTCTTTTTTTTACTGCCCATTCTATGTTTATGCCAGGAACTCGTCGTTTCTGAAATCACACATAAAGGCAATACACTCACCAAAGATTATATCATCACCCGAGAAATCCAACATCCTGTTGGAGTGCCGTTAGATAGTGTCATTGCAATTGAAGATCAAAATCGTCTAATTAATTTGGGTATTTTTGCTGATATAAAGTGGCGTGCAATTCCGTTGGAGAATAAAACAGTTCGTCTTGAATATGAAATATTAGAAAATGCAAATTTTATTGGTGGCCGATTTTTTGGTGGACCCTCACCAGCATATGATGAAGAAACAGGTTGGTCATTTGGAGTCGGAGGCGTATTTAAAAATTTCCGTGGGCGGAATGAACAAATTGCCGGTGGTTTTATGGTCGGTGGGAGAAACACATTTGGTATTGGTTTTACCAACCCTTGGATTACAGGTGACCATGTTTCATTAAGTATGAATATGGGAAAAGGAGAGTATAACCACCCTTATCTTCCATATACAGTTCAAATCAAAACAGTGGAATTAAATGTGGGAAAGTACTTTGGTGAAAAACGAAAAACATTCATCGGGTTTGAAATTGAAGATATGGATTTTCTTAATGATTCTACCCAATTGAATTATCAGTATTTTGCCCCCCAAGGCTCTTTTATTTATGATAGCCGGGATTTATATGCGAACCCGACCAAAGGTATTTTACTTAAGCAGGCATTTATGGGTCGGATTGATATTAAAGGGGAGGTTGAAAATAATTTTACTTGGTTTCAATCCTATAGTTTTTATAAAAGATTGAGCAGTCTTCATAACTCAAGACCATGGATATTGGCTGCGGGTGTAAAAGCCATGATGAGTTTTGGAGAACAAGATCACCATTTTATGGGTGCCATGGGTGAATCTGGGTCGGTAAGGGGTTGGCATTACCCAACTCATATTAATTATAATGATCCTGAACAATCATATCGATTTGGTTTTCATAACTTGAAATCATCAGTGGAATTAAGAAAAGTAATTGTGCCAAGAATTGCGCTTCAGAATCTGTATGAATTTGGAGTCACCGTTAGTACTTTTATCGATTGGGGAGTTACAAGCCAAGATAAATTTGAAGATTTACTTAGATTGCGCCCAGTTTTAGGCACGGGGGTTTCCTTACAATTTCAAGTGCCTTTTGTTCCGGTTCTTAGATTAGAATATGGCTGGGGATTTTATGATGGGAAACAAATGGACCGTGCGTTTCATTTAGCCGTGGCACATCAAATATAACTTAATTATGTATGGTCTTTCTTTCTAAAGATCATGGCCTTTTCAAATTGATTTTCTTCGCCGCTTCGTAATCTCTGAATATTACTTCTATGGGTATAAATGATAAACCATGGTATCAATAAACTAAAAATCATTAATGATAATGGCGCTGGATCTGTACCCAAAAATGGGGGTAGAATTATGATAAATAATGGCAACGAAACCGAAGCAAATATTGAAGCGACCGAAACATATCCAGTAAAAATAATGGCTAATATAGCAACCGCGAGGCAAAATATAAATGCAGAAGGAAAGAGCGCAAGAAGCATCCCACCCAATGTACCGACACCTTTGCCGCCTTTAAATCCTGCAAATATAGTGTATGTGTGTCCTAAAACTGCAGAAAAACCACATAAAATTTGAACTACACCCAAATCAGGAATAGTTTGGACATTAAAAAATACGGACGCCAACACAGCTGCGGGGAACCATCCTTTAAACACATCTACAATTAAAACTATTAGTGCAGGTTTCCAACCCAAAACGCGAAAAACATTAGTGCCGCCGGCATTGCCACTACCATGTTCACGGATATCGATACCTTTAGTTAGACGTCCCATTATAATGCTGGTGGGAATAGATCCTGCCAAGTAACTGGCAAAGAGGACTACAATTAAAAATGATATTTCGCTCATGTATTTAAACCATCATCTAATGTTTGAATTGCAACAGCCAGAGCACCACGCCCGGAATGGACACCTAATGCTGGACCAATCTCGGTTAAAATTACTTTATCTGCGCCACTATTATTCATTAATTCTTTTTCCCATTTTTTGGCAATGTCCCCTACTTTAGCATTGGCAATGGCAATTCGGAATGGTTTATCTATTGGGAGTTGTTTTTCTAGAAATCGAATAAATTTTTCAGCTTTATTTTTATGGCCAAAAGTTTTCCCTATTGTTTTAATACCATCTTTCGTGATTGTAAGTATTGGGTTTATTCGAAGTAAATTGACTATCTTTTTTACTGTGGGAGAAACTCGACCACCCTTTACGACAGAATCCAATGTTTCTAGTCCAATATAAATTTTGGTATTTTCAATTGTCTTCTCAACAATTTTTTTTACTTGATCAAATGATTTTTTAGCTTCAATCGCTTCAGCAGTTCGAATCGCAATTAATCCGTTCCCCACGGATCCATTAGCCGTATCTACGACATGAATTGGAAATTCTTTAATTGATTTTGATGCAGTTAAGGCTGATTGAAATGTGCCACTTAAGGATTGGGGGACATGAATAGAAATAGCTGATTCATAATGGCTATATAGGAATTGGTATTGTCTTCGAAACGTCCCTGGAGAGGGTTGAGACGTATTCGGATGAATTGGATTTGATGCAATTTCTTCCCAAAATTCATCTGTATTAAGTGAAACTTTATCTACATAATGGGTATCACCAAAATTCAATCGAGCCGGTACCATATGAATATTATATAATTCAAATAAGTCTTCAGGTAGATCACAAGTAGAGTCAACAATGACAGCGATGGCCTCATGATTTGATTGAGTATCTTTTTGTTGTTTGATCATATCATCTGTTTTTTCGCCAGAGATTTGTCCATAAGATTTACATAAATCAAATACTTTTTGAGGGTAATCGGTATGGATATGTATCTTCGCTTTTGATTTCATTCCAGCAAGTACAATACTATCACCTATACTAGAAAGCTGTTCTTGAAGTGTACGTCTTTGAATATCTTTTCCAACCACGATGCATTCAGTACAATATCTATATTTTTCATTGGTTTCTGAAGCAACGTTTTGCGATATGTCTAAAACGGAAAGTTTGACCTGAGTGACTTCACCAGAATCTATATAATCTTGTATTCCAGATAACATATCCACGAAGCCTTGGGCACCTGCATCCACCACACCTGCTTTTGCTAAAACACTTAATTGGTCGGGTGTATGGTCCAAAGCTATTTGTGCCATGTCAAGTGCTTTTCTCATAGAATCTTGAAAATTATTTGAAGTTTTCGCTAATTCATTTATTTTCAAACACCAAGCCTTTATTACTGAAAGAATGGTTCCTTCTTTTGGCTTAACCAACGCATCATAGGCATATTTTTGAGCCACCATCATGGCTTTCGCAAATTGCGTTAAATTCAGAGTTTTATTGTCAGAAATACCATCTGCAAAACCCACAAAGAATTGTGCCAATATCGCACCAGAATTTCCTCGAGCACCATCTAAAGCACTATCAGCGATAGCCATACTGGTTTGGTGGATATCAGAATATATATTATCTTGAATTCCTTCTTCAATTGAAGTGAGAGTAAATGCCATATTGGTCCCTGTGTCACCATCCGGGACAGGAAATACATTTATTTTGTTCAAATAGTCCTGACGGGAGACAACCCGCCTCAGACCAGCAGTAAGTGTGCGGTATAAGCGAATGCCGTCTATATATTCAATTGCCATATCAAAATCATAGCTTGCTTGGCAATTGGCCACTTAGAGACATTCCGGAATCAAGAATGCCGCCAGAAATAATTGCTTTCAAACCATCTTCAACTGAAATGTCCGGATGTACCACATCTTTTTTTGGAACAATAATAAATACACCAGATGTGGGATTGGGTGTTGTGGGTACAAACACATGATAAAAATCTTCACCTGATTCATTCTGAGATTCATTGGTGACAAAACACATCGTCCAAAGCCCAAGTCGGGGGTATTGAATGAAAATAACTTGTTGAAAAGATTTGACAGCAGAACCAGTAAAAGCTGAGGTAATCTGCTTTATTGTATTATAGATAGTATTGACAATAGGAAGCTTTGATAATATACGCTCTCCCCAATTGAAAAGGGTATTTCCCAATACATTAGTTACAAATAATCCGAGAAAAAAGACAATAACAAGGGTCAAAATAATTCCCAATCCGGGGATCTCAACACCAATCTGGTTGAGAATTGGAGCTGCGATTCCATCAAAGAAAGAAAATAGGAACTTTAATATCCAGAAGGTAACTGCAATGGGTACAATAGCCAAAAGGCCAGCAAAGATCCGTCGTTTAATTAATTGTAACATTATTTTATCTCTTTTATCTTGAAAATAAGGATGAAAATTACAGGGCACCTTCCAAGTTCAGAAGGATTTTTTTCATTTTGAGCCCTCCTGCGTAACCCCCCAAACCACCACCAGTAGCCAATACACGGTGGCATGGTATCACAATGGGGAGAGGATTATTGGCATTGGCGGATCCCGCAGCTCTTATTGCTTTGGGATTCCCCGCTCGATGCGCAACTTCTTTATAAGTTAGTGTTTTCCCGAAAGGAATATTTTTTACAACCATGAGTGTTTTAAAATGAAATGGTGGCATAATTAAATCTAAATCAAGGTCAAATGATTGACGGTTATCGAAAAAGTATTCTTGGATTTGTCGAACTGGATCTGAAAGGGCTTTGTCATCTTGGGCTATAGTGCAATGCGAAAATTTCTTTTTTATAATTTGATCAGAATTCGGAATTTCATATTCGAATAGAATATGTGTCAATCCCTTACCCGACTTTGCAATAAGTAATTTTCCGATGGGGGAATCAAAAAGAGTCGTCAGAATCATATTTAGAATTTACAAAAAATAGAATGGGTAAAGGTAGAGATTGGCTATGGTTCAACTGCTGTGGGCTCCTGAGGATTATAGTTTATTAAAAATCCACCCATAATTACCAACCCTGCACCTGCTAATGTCACCCAAGGTAAAGACTCTCCTAGAAATAGCCATCCCATTAGAATGGCCACAACAGGCGGGAAAAAAGCTACGTAACTTAATTGGCTCACCCTTAAATGGTTGAATAGCCAGATATAAATGCCCCAAGTGACGACTGTACCAGGAACAGTGAGAAAAAAAAGTGCAAATATATTTTCAAGATCAGTGGGCATGGTTTGTCCTTGTTCTACAATTAAAGAGGCAATGAGCATTATGATACCTGAGATGGTCATGCCAACTGCATTTAGATGATAAGCATTCATCTTATGGTTTCCCATCTTCATATACACATTTGGCCATGCCGCTAAAAAAACTGCGATCAATATAGCCATAATGCCCATAAATACTTTTCCCTCTCCAAGGGATTCACCATTGTATAATAATAATATTGTTCCCGCTAAACCCACAGCCATACTAAACGATTTTCGAAGATTCATACGATCGTCAGGAAGAAATAAATGTGCCATACCGGCAACGGATATGGGGAATAAGCTCCACAGAATGGCACCTAAATTTGAATAAATATATTGGGTGGCCCAATAGGTTAAAAAATAACCGATAGTAAAATTGAATAATGCAAACATAATGTACACAGATCTTAATTTTGAAGTCAAAACTATCCGTTCACTTTTATAATAATAAAGGCCCCAAAAGATGGCACCGGCAATAAGAAATCTTAGTGATAATCCCCAATACATGGGCATTGTTCTTAGGCTAATTTTAAGAAAATACCAAGTGAGCCCCCAACAGAGACTCATAATAGCGTATAATATAAAGATCTTCGTTTTCATAAACATTTGCGCTGGGAATATAATCAAGTGTTTTGTGGAATATTTTACTAAAAATAGTTAAAATGAATATTTCTTGCCTTGTCATACCCGCCTTTTTAAAATCTCCCCCATTTAATTTAGAGGTAACATATGATTCAGGTTCAAAATCTTATCAAGGATTTTTCACTTAACAAAAAACAGCGTAGAGAGCTTGGGGAAGAGTATAAAAATGCCAAAACGCTTCGAGCTGTGGATGAAATCAGTTTCGAATGTATGCCGGGCAAGATATTTGGTCTATTGGGCCCCAATGGCGCGGGGAAAACCACTACCCTTCGAATGATTGCCACCATGCTTAAACCCACCAAAGGAACAGTCACTGTATCAAATTATGATTCTGTTGTAGAAGGGCAAAAGGTTCGTGAAAAAATAGGTTTTATGACAGGTCAAACAGCACTATATGATCGATTGACACCCACAGAAATGGTAAAATATATTGGTGATCTTCATGGCATGAGTAAAGAAGATTTTCAATCGCGGAAAAATCATCTATTTGATATTTTAGATATGCATGAATTTGCCGATCGACGAATTTCTCGTTTAAGTACAGGAATGAAACAAAAAACGTCCATTGCACGAACGATCATTCACGATCCGCCTATAATGATATTTGATGAACCCACATCCGGTTTGGATGTGATGACGTCCCGATCCATAATGGATTTGATTCGTTCCTGTCGGGAAGAAGGGAAAACAGTTATCTTTTCTACACATCGAATGGGAGAGGTAAACCAAGTCTGTGATGATATTGCCATTATTTATAAGGGCAGATTCTTTTACAATGATACCTTGGATCAGTTTAAGGAAGAAATGACACAACCAACTTTTGAAGATGAATTCATATATAGAGTGGGGGAGGCTTAATATGAAATTCCTCACCATTGCGAAAAAAGAAGTAATCGATATTTTCCGGGACAGACGAACTATCATAATGATGGTTGTGGTTCCTCTATTCCTTATACCGGTTCTTTTGGGAACTGTATTTAAAATCACCAAGTCTATGGCCGAAAAAGCCAGCGAAAAACAATTGAAAGTACAAATTTACGGTCAGGAATATGCGCCGGATTTATACCAGGCTTTTGCTGATATGAACAAGGTGATCATTTTGGATCAAATTCCTACGGATAGCATCCAGTCATATATACAACAGGAATTCCTTGATGTGGCTATTCATGTTGATTCAGATTATAAAGTGAATATTGCTAAAAATGGTCAAGCAAAAATAAGGATTCAATTTAAAGGTACCGATTCTTTTGGGATTACCAAGGATAGAATTAATGGTGTTCTGAAAAAGTTCGAAAATCAAATTGTATCTGAGCGGATGGACCGTCTCAACCTTAAGCCGGAAGTGGTCAGAGCTTACAATATTAATTATGAAGATGTTGCTTCGAAACAGGAAAAATTTGGCAAGATTGCCGGTGGATGGTTTCCATATGTA